>NZ_JBVVQB010000015.1:0-117554 GCF_055811775.1 Mesorhizobium sp. WSM4844
CCGTAATTCCGAGGCTTTCGCTCTACGAGGACCCCCACCCCTAACCCCTCCCCACAAGGGGGAGGGAGACTTCCGTTGGCGCTGACTCGGCAAATTTGCCTGCCTTTCGGCGCCAACGATCGTCTCAGCTGTGGCGGATCTCCGTTCCCAGCACCTTCAGGCACTCGCGGATGAACGCGGCAAGTGCGGTCCAGCCCTTTGCCGAGACCATCGTCCCGTCGACATAGGCCTCGGTCGGCGACAGGTCGATATAGGTTCCACCGGCCAGCGTCACTTCCGGCTCGCAGGCAGCCAGCGCACCGACCTTTTTGCCACGCACGACGCCGTCGACCGCGATCAGGATCTGGACGCCGTGGCAGATCGTGAAGATCGGCTTCCTGGTCTCGTGGAAATGGCGAACCATCGCCTGCACACGCTTGTCGGTGCGGATGTACTCGGGACCACGGCCGCCGGCGCAATAGACGGCATGATACTGGTCGAGCTGTCTTTCCGCCTCCGAAAAAGTCTTGTTCAGCAAGGCATTGTGGCCGGGTTTTTCGGTGTAGGTCTGGTCACCTTCAAAATCGTGAAGCGACGTCTTGATCAGGTCTCCGGCGTTCTTGTCAGGACAGACAACGTGGACGATGTGGCCGACGGCCTCCATCGCCTGCTGATAGACGAAGATCTCGTATTCCTCGGTGAACTCACCGGTCAGCATCAGTATTTTCTTGCCTGGCATGGTCGGCTCCTCGTTTGTGGATGGAAGGGTTTTGTGAATGGAAGGGAGGCGGACATCGCACTGGCCGGCGGCGCGGGCCTCAATCGAACGCCGGCAGCAAACGATCACGGGAATGCTCGATATGACGGCGCATCGCCCGTTCCGCCGCAGCGGGGTCAGAGGCAGCGAAGGCGGCCAGGATGGCCTGATGCTCGTCGAGCGCCTCCTCGGTGACGCGCGAATGGAACATCAGGCGGAAGATGTGGAAGTGCGTATGCTGGAACGCGAGCGTCTCGCGCACCAGTTCATTGTTTGCAAATTCCATGATCCTGTCGTGGAAAATGGCGTCCTGCCGCGCAAAGTTGGAGTAGCGCAGGCGTTCATCCTTGCCGTCGCGGCGCGCCATGCCGCCTGCGGACTCCTGAAGCACCGCAAGTTTCGCCTCATCCATCAATGCGGCTGCTTTGGCCGCCGCATGCGGCTCGAGCAGCAGGCGAAGCTCATAGAGTTCGTCAAATCTGCGCCTGGTTATCTGCGGCGCGGCGCGGTAGCCGATCAAATGTGTCTTCAGCACAAGGCCTTCGCCTTCGAGGCGGCCAAGCGCTTCACGGATCGGCGTGTGGGATACGTCGAGTTCCTTGACCAGGCTGTCGACGGTGATCCGTGAGCCAGGCGCGATCTTCAGCGACATGAGTTGCGCGAAGATCGCTTCATACACGTCCTCAACCAGGCTGTTGGATCGCTGGATGCGCCCGCCGGCGGGGTCGACTTCTCGGGCATTGCTTGTGTTCGTGACCTGCATCTTTGCCTCTTGACAGGACCACTGGCTAACACGATGCTTCGCTCAATACAATCCTATATCCTATACGATTTAATAGAGGATACCGTGGGGGCTCGGCGAGCTTTCGCCTTTCCACCATCATCCAGGGACGCAAGACCATGAGCCTTTTCGCTGCCATAAGGCTGCCGCGTGAAATCCTCTTCGGGAAGGGTCAGCGCCATGTCATTGCAACCGTTGCGGCCAGGCTCGGCCATCGCGCTCTCGTCTGTACGGACGAGCGCTTTGCCGCAACTGTCGCCTTCGCCGAGATCATGGCGGCGCTCGAGGGCGCATCGATCGATGTTCTGGTGCACGATCGTGTGCAGCCCGATGTGCCGCGCGACACGGTTGCCGTCTGCGTCGAGGAGGCGCGGGAGTTTGCGCCCGACATGGTGATCGGCATCGGCGGCGGCAGTTGTCTCGATATGGCCAAATGCGCCGCGTTGCTCATCAGCCACGGCGGCCTGCTCCAGGACTACTACGGCGAGTTCAAGGTGCCCGGTCCGACGCTGCCGCTGATCGCGGTGCCAACGACAGCCGGCACCGGCTCGGAAGTGACCCCTGTCGCGGTGATTTCTGATCCGGATCGCACCATGAAGGTAGGCATCTCCAGCCCGCATCTGATCGCGGCAGCCGCCATCTGCGACCCGGAACTGACGATGACATGTCCCCCGGGACTGACGGCGATCGCCGGCGCAGACGCGCTGACCCATGCGGTCGAGGCTTTTACCGCCGCCAGGCGCGGCACTGACCCCAGCCTGCCGCAACAGCATGTCTTCATCGGCAAGAGCGCGCTGACCGATCATTTTGCGCTGCTCGCGATCAAGCTGCTTGGCCGCAGTCTCGAGAAGGCCTGCCGCGCCCCGGCCGACGAGGACGCTCGCGCCGATGTGATGATGGGCGCGCTTGCAGCCGGCTGCGCGTTCGGGACGGCCGGAACGGCGGCGGCGCACGCGGTGCAATATCCGGTCGGCGCCCTTACCCACACCGCTCACGGGCTGGGTGTCGCCACCATGCTGCCGTATGTCATGAAGTACAACCGGGCCGCCGCGGCCGCCGAGATGACCGAGATCGGCCTTGCCCTTGGTCTCGACGGCAAGGACCGGAGCACCGCCGAGATGGCCGACGCGACGATCGACGAGATCGGCCGGCTGTTTGCAGCGATCGGGATCACGCCTACGCTGGCCAGGCTCGGGCTTCCCGCCGACAAGCTCGATTGGACGGCCGAACAGGCGCTCGGCATCGACCGTCTCATCAAGAACAATCCGCGTCCTTTCGATCCGGCAGCCATGCGCGGCCTGATCCAGGCCGCCCATGATGGCGATCTCGCCGCCTGTGTCATGTGAGCAATCGAGGAGCAGGCCATGAACATATCTCATCAGCTGCTGGAGGACGAGCAGGACACTGCCGGCTTCCATAGATTCTCCCACGGCTTGTATATCGCCGGCCAATGGCGGCAATCCGCCGACGGCAGGGAAATCCAGGTCGTCGACCCCTCCACCGAGGCGGTGATCGCCGCCGTTCCCGATGCGACGATCGAAGATGCAACGGCCGCCGTCGAGGCTGCGGCCAAGGCCGCCGATGGCTGGCGCACAACAGCGCCCCGCAAGCGTTCCGAAATCCTCAGAAATTGCTTCGAACTGATGACGCAGCGTTGCGAGACGCTGGCCACCCTGATCTCGCTGGAAAACGGCAAGGCACTGCGGGACGCGCGTGGCGAGATCGCCTATGCCGCGGAATTCTTTCGCTGGAATGCCGAGGAAGCCGTTCGCATCACCGGCGGATTCGGGATGGCGCCTTCCGGCACCAACCGCATCGTCGTCGACTACGAGCCGATCGGCATCTGCGTCCTTGTCACACCCTGGAATTTTCCTGCCGCCATGGCGACGCGCAAGATCGCGCCCGCCCTGGCTGCCGGGTGCACGGTGATTTTGAAGCCGGCCAGCGAGACCCCGCTCACCGCCTACACGCTCGCCGCCCTCTATGAAGAAGCGGGTGTCCCACCGGGGGTTGTCAACGTTCTGACAACCTCCAATCCCGGCCCGGTGACGGCCGCGATGCTGGCCGATCGGCGGGTGCGCAAACTCTCCTTCACCGGCTCGACTTCTGTCGGGCGCGTTCTGCTGGCCGAGGCCGCAAAGCACGTGGTTTCGTGTTCGATGGAGCTTGGCGGCAACGCGCCATTCCTTGTGTTCGATGACGCGGATCTCGACGCGGCGGTCGATGGGGCGATGGTGGCGAAGATGCGCAACGCCGGCGAGGCCTGCACGGCTGCAAACCGCATCTATGTCCAGTCCGGCGTTTACGATGCGTTTTGCGAAAGCCTCGCCAGGCGGATGTCGGCACTCAAGATCGGCGCTGGCACGGACGGAGCCACGGAGTGCGGGCCGATGATCACCAGGAAGGCCGTCGACAAGATCGACCGTCTGGTCAACGATGCTGTCGCCCGTGGCGCGCGGGTGCTGTGCGGAGGCAAGGCAGGCTCGGGAACGGGATACTATTATCCACCGACCGTGCTCTGCGACGTCCCGGCCGAGGCGGAGATGGCGCACGAGGAAATTTTTGGGCCGGTGGCGCCGATCTCGAGCTTCGAAACGGAAGCCGAAATCATCGCGCGTGCCAACAACACCGAATACGGTCTTGCCGCCTACATCTACACGCGCGATCTTGCCCGTGGAATGCGGGTGGCATCCAGGATCGAAGCCGGGATGGTCGCTCTCAACCGCGGCTTGATGTCCGATCCGGCAGCACCGTTCGGCGGGGTCAAGCAGAGCGGCCTCGGCCGCGAGGGCGGCCAGCATCACGGCATTGCCGAGTTCATGGAGGCGAAATACCTCGCCATCAGCATCTGAGCGGAGGAAGAGTGCAAAACGATCCGTTCCGCATCCGCGACCATGTCGCCGATTTCGATCAACTCGTCCAGGATATCGTTCGCCGCAGCGAGGCCGTCCGCGCAACCATCCCGATGACAGCGGACATTGCCTATGGGCCGGATCAGACCGAAACCATCGACCTGTTCTTTCCCCCGGGCAAAACAAGCGGCCTGCCGGTGCACATGTTTATCCATGGCGGCTACTGGAGGATGTTCTCCAAGCGCGACTACTCATACGTCGCGGCGACGATTACCCAGGCCGGTGCGATTGCCGCCATCGTCGACTATGCTCTGATGCCCAAGGTCAGGATGGCGACGATCGTCGACCAGGTGCGCCGCGCCAAGCGGTGGGTTCTGGCCCATATCGCCGACCATGGCGGAGACCCGGAAAACCTGACCGTCAGCGGTCATTCGGCCGGGGCACATCTTTCAACGTTCCTGTTCAACAGCGAGCATACCCCCTCCAATGTGCGGGCAGCCCTTCTGCTCGGCGGGCTCTACGATTTGAAACCGCTCCAAAATTCCTTTCTCGCCAACGAGATTGCAATCACCGATGAGGAAGTCGCCAGGTTTACACCGCTTGCCTATCGGCATGATCCTCAAACCAGGGCGATGGTTCTGGTCGGAGCCAACGAGACGCCGCCTTTCCATCAGCAGGCAGATCGATTCAAGGAGCACCTGCTGCAGCAGGGTTCGCCGGTAACGTCGCTTGTTCTCACCAACCGCAACCACATGGACAGTGTCAGAGATCTCGGCATGCCCAAGAGCCAGGCGGGGGATTGCCTGGCGAAACTGATTGCCAACGACGATCATTGACCCTCCCCGCGGTTATGGCGGCTTAACGGCAATGCCGTCAGCAGCACGCCTCAGCGCGGGAAAAGAACCTCACCCATGCCAAGCACCGCGTTGTCGCCGCCATATTTTTGCGGCGCGTTGCCCAGCAGCGGCCGTTTCAAGATAGCCTCGGCGATCAGATGGCGATCGATGACGGCGGCGAAGACGCTCTCCGGCGCGCCGCATTCGACAAAACTCGGCGACAGGCTTTTCGGCGCCCGATCGAGCAGGATCGAACCGCGACGCATCAGATAGCCAGGCATCTCGCCGGTGCCGCCGGCCACCACCAGCGTGCCGGCGATCATGCGGCTGCCGGCATTGTCGCCTGCGCCTTTCAGCACCGCGATCAGGCCGCGCCGCATCCGGTCGGCGGCAAAAGCGCCGGCTTTGCCCCTGACGATCAGCACGCCGCCATTCATGCCGGCCAGTTCGCCGGCGAGCGGCCCACCAAGGTGATCGCCGGCATTGCCGGTTATTTCAAGCCTGCCGCCGCGCATGCCGGAGCCGGCATGCGGGCCTGCATTGCCTTCGATGGTGAGCGTGCCGCCGCGCATGGCGCGCCCGGCCTGGGCGCCGGCATCACCGACGAGGCGAACCGAACCGCCCCGCATGCCTTCCGCCACCCGGTCGAGGCGCGCGCTGCCGCCTTCGAAGACGATGTCCAGCAGATCGTTGCCGGCGACGCGAAAAATATCGCCGACCTTCGATCCATGCTTCGACATGCCGATCCGAATCTTTTCGAAATCGCGCCTTTCGATCCCGGCAAGCCGCTCCGCCGTCAACCGCGACAGATCAAGGCGCTCGGGTGGCTCGGCGACAAGGGTGAAGGTCAGCGCTTTCACGGCAGCATATCCTTCAGCGAATAGATGAACTTGCCGAGCTTGCCGCCGTAATTGCCGGCGCTGATGCGAACCGCGCCTCGCTTCGGCCCGAGCTCGATGACGGCCTTGATGCCGGCCTTCATCGCCGCGGCAACGGCATCGTTGGTCTCGCCGTCGATGACGATTTCCAGGACGGCGTTGATGTCGGCGCCGAGCTCACTCCTGACGACACCGCGCAGTGTCGGCGCGTAGGCTTCGTTGGCCGAGGCGATCATGCCCTTGTATTTACCGCCGATCTTGGAACCCGAACGGGCGATGCCGCCCGGAAACGGCACGATCGCGCCCGGCACCAGGCCGATCGCGGCAACCGCGACCTCGGCGGCGAGCAAGGCCCTGGCGCTGGTTTCAGCCATGACGAAGAAATTGCCGCCGCCGACGGCAGCCTTGGTCAGCCCGGTCGTTGCTTCGCACAGGAATTCGCCGTCCATGACCGGAACCCGCCAAAAATGCCTGCCGCCGATTTTCTTGGAGATCTGCCAGCCGTCGCCGAAATAACGCAGCGCCGAACCGAGCTTCAACGCGGCGCTGCCCTCCAGTCCGGCGAAGCAGGCCGAACCCGGCGAGGTCAAGACACACTGGCCGACGCGATTGAGCAGTTGTTTCTGCAGCTCGTCGGTTCCCATCGCAAAGATCATCACGCGGCAGCCGGGTCGGCCATCCGGTGTCGCCGATGGCGGCAGCTCGACATCGATTGCCGCTTCGCAGCCGCAGCCGATCACCGAGGTGGCAAAGCCGGTCATGGTGATCGCCGCCTGGCGCGCCCATTTCCGGTTCGGCGCGGTGATGATGATGGCGGTCGCGCGCATGCCGAAGGCCTCGGCAAAGGTATCGTCGATCACTATGCCATTTACGCTCACGTTCGGCATGCCACCTCGCCGAATGGCTGTTCGCGCGCGATCGCCGAATCCGGGAAATCGAACCAGTCCAGCGAGAGGCCGTAGCGCTGCTGGTGATAGTCTTCCAGGCGCCGCAGCATCGCCTTGTCCGGCGACGGATTGAGCCTGAGCGCCTTGCCCCAGCGGTAGTGGGTGATCTCTCCGTCCTGCACGACGAGATCGCCGTCCTTGAAGACATACGCCGCCTGCCCCAGCATTTTCGCTATATTTTGGTCCCTGCGGTAGACAGCGATGTCGGCTGTCGCGCCGGCGCCGAGATGGCCGCGATCCGTCAGCCCGAGCAGCCTGGCCGGGGCCGCTCGCGTCATGATGGCGATTTCCTCGAAATTGTATTCGCGGTCGATCGCCGCCAGGGTCGAGAGCGCCATGGCCGAAGGTGAAAGTCCGGCAATCATTTCGGTGCGCGCTTCCCGGCTCATCAGCAGCTCGAACAGGGCCGGATAGGCGGTGAAGGGCGCGCCGTTGGGATGATCGGTGGTGAAGAAGACACGCCACGGATCGTCGATCAGCAGAAAAAGCTCGAGCCCGATCGCCCACTGCATCGTGCCATAAAAGTCCTTGCCGTAGCGGTAGGGAACGACGCCGCCGCCATTGCCGTCGCCGTCATGAATGACGGATTTCTTCGGCTGCGCACTGCCACGCGCCGAAAACTGCCGCATGACGTCGGAGGAGATGGTGACCGTCTGGCCGAACATCACCTGGCCGATATCGATGGTGACTTCCGGCGTCGCGTTGACCAGTTCGGCAAGCCGCGCCGCGGCCGAGGAAAACCTGCGCTTGCCTTCCGTGCCGTAGCCATAGAACTGGAGATGGGCGAGGTGCAGCGGCAATCCTTCCGCCGCCGCGATCGTCGCGGCCGCCGTGTCCGCCGATCCGGGGCTGCCCAGATTGTTGCAATGGACGTGCAGCGGATGCGGGACGCCGAGGCTGCCGACGGCCGCCTGCAGCGTCTTGACGATCTTGCGCGAGCTGACGCCATAGGAAGGCACCACATCGTCCAGCGAGAAGGTGCGGACGTTTTCCTTGAAGGCGGCCGCCGCGCCGGCGTTGATCACCTTGACCCCAAGCGCCCGCGTCGAGGCGACCGTCCAGGCGACATAGTCCTCGATCATCGTTGAGGAGGCGTCGTCGCGGATCATCGACAGCAGGAAATCGTCGTTGCCGAGAATGGCGAGCGTCGCCTTGTCGATGATCGGGATGTCGGCCAGTTCGAGATGGGTGTGAAGCGCGGCTCCCGGCGACATCGCCGGCTCGACCACCGTGGTGAAACCCATCTTGGCGTAGAGGCAGCCGGTCTGGAAGGTCGACCAGCCGGCATTGGAGAGCGGCGTCGTCGCCGGCCGCGCCTGGTGCGCGGCGTGCTGCTCCGGCAACAGCAGCCGTGCCGTATTCACGTTGCCGCCGCCGATGTGGGAATGGATGTCGATGGCGCCCGCCATGACGATGCAGCCGGCAGCGTCGATGGTCCGGTCGGCAGCGCCCGCCGCCGGCGCCGCTACGATCTTGTCGTCGCTGATCCACAGGTCGCCCTTGCCGAGACGGCTGTTGACCGGATCGATGATGTCGCCGCCGGCGATTTTCGTCAGCATGGCAACGCCGCCTCGGCGGAGACATGACTGGCGACCAGCCGGATAACAGTCGCAGCAGACGGCAGTTCGGACACCGCTCGCGCCTCGACTGACCGCAGCGATCCGGTGCGGCTGGAATAGACCACCGCCTGATGATCGACGCCCGCTTCGCCGATGGCGATGGTGACCGCAGCACCCGCGACCGGCTCATGCGTTTTCGCCAGGGCGATCAGCGCCATGCGGTTCCTTTTCTTCTTCGGCTGGACAATCGAGGACGAGATCCGCAGGTGCAGGTCGGCTTCGCCGGCAGCGATCATGCGCGCGACGTCGTAACGCCAGGGATCGAACTCCGGGAAGCCGCGCGCAAAGCCGGTGCGCAGCGGAAAACCGGTCATCCAGGTCGAGGCGAGCGCGCTTCCCCATCCGTTCTCGCTCACCGGCAGATGCAGGCCGGATGCGCGTGACTTGCGGTTGAGATCGGTGATCAGCCCTTGCAACATCTCCAGCGCCAGCCCGTCGGTTGCGTCGCCTGAAAACAGGAAGACGGGAAAATGCGCAGCCTCCAGGGCTTTGGCGAAATCGTCGAAATTCGACACCGGCTGCGATGTCTGGCGCCCCCTCCACTGCGCCCTCAGTGCCGCCAGCGTCGCGCCGAGGCCTGCCTCGCCGCAGGACAGCAGCGTCGCCGTCCGCCCGTTGCTCAACCGCGGCGCAGCCGTTTCATTCGACCCGACGAGAAAGATCTCGCGCTGATTCTTGGCCGAGAGATCGGGGGCCGAGAGATCGGGAACCGTCTCGGCAAGCTCGCCGACAAATTGATGGTGGATCTGCGGGAGTTCGCCGACGATCACCACGACATCGGCGCGCCGGCGCGTCTCGCCGGGCGCGACGGTCATCGCGCCTTTGTCGGTAAAAAGGGCGGCCTCTCGGGAAACTGCCGCGCCATCGGCATGATCATATGCCGCGCCAACCCGCTCAGCCAGAGCGATCGCCGCCCTGGTGCCGTGTATATCCGTATCCAGGCTGAAAACCGGGCACCGGCTTGACCCCAACAGCGCGGCGGCATGTGCGGCCGCGCGCTCGACCAGCGTTTCCCGGTTGCCGATCCAAGCAACCGCCATTCACTACGCTACTTTCTGGTGCCGGCCCGATCCTAGACGAAACTGGATCGGCCGTGAACCCCGCCTGTCAGAGACTGTTTCGAAATTCGCTCTGGTGAGTCATATGGTGGTGGTTTCGAGAACCGGAGCGCAGCGGACATTTGGGTCCGTGAGCACCGGAAGCGCAGAAAACGCCATCAGATGGCCGCCAGAGTAGAGTTTCCAAACAGTCTCTCAGCAGATTAGCGAATGTTTTTATACGCCATCAACAAATTCCGACCGCGCTTAATCATATTTGATGTAAGCGAAGCGCTGATCGGTCGGCGGAGTGCCTTCCAGCGCGCCGCCTTCCCGGGCCGGCTGCCACTGGACGACATCCTCGATCTTTTTGGCCAGCTCGAAGTCCTTGTCGGTGATGCCCTTGGCCGCATGATTCATCAGGCGCACCTCGACCCAGGCATAGGAAGCCGTGATGTCGGGGTGGTGCCATGCCGCCTCGGCGAGATGGCCGACCGTGTTGATGACCATCAGTGTCGATTTCCAGCTGTGGGTCTTGTATTTGCGCCGGATCCAGCCGTTCTCGTAATACCATTTCGGCAGTTCCTTCTCGAGCCGGTCGGCAATCTCGGCTTCCGAATAGACCTTTTCCTTGGGCGTCTCGTTCATCTCGACCTCCGCGAATTGCCCGGTCCGTTCTCGCGCCGGGGCCAAAAAGAAGATAAAACGAATGCACTCTCTGCGGCTTGCCCCTTCGACGAAAACAGCTATCATGGCGACGGGCACCTAAACTTCCATGATGCGTCTATGATGCACCCATCGGGGGGTAGATGTCGAATTCTGTTACCATACGAGTGCCCGCCCGCCTGCATCTTGGCTTCCTCGATCTCAACGGCGATACCGGGCGTCGCTTTGGCAGCGTCGGGCTGCCGCTGAGCGAACCCGAAACAACAGTCACCCTGTCGCGGTCCAGCGAGACCATCGTCGAAGGTGCCGAGAGCCGGCGCGCCGGCGAACATCTGGCGACGCTCTGCAGCCATCTCGGCATTCGCGGTCAGCACCGTCTGGTGGTCGAACAGTCGATCCCCAGCCATGCCGGCCTGGGCTCCGGCACGCAGATCGCCCTTGCCGTCGCCGCGGCGCTGCGCACGCTCCACAAACTGCCTCTCGATACAGACAGCGATGCGACCCTGCTCGATCGCGGCGGACGATCCGGCATCGGCATCGCCAGCTTCGAAAGCGGTGGCGTCATTGTCGACGCCGGCAAGGACGACAGCGGCAGGCCGCCTCCGGTCGTGGCGCGACTGCCGTTTCCGGAACAGTGGCGCGTCATCCTGATCCTCGACCATGGCGGGCATGGACTGCATGGCGATGCCGAGATCGCGGCATTTCGTTCGCTGCCGCCCTTCCCCGCATCCGGCAGCGGCGAGATCTGCCGGCGGGTGCTGATGGGCATCATGCCGGCTCTTGTCGAGCACGACCTGCCGGCCTTTGGCGCCGCCGTCGCCGCGATCCAGATGCTGATCGGCACCCATTTCGCCCCGGCGCAAGACGGCGTGTTCACCTCCAGGCGGGTCGAGAGCGTGGCCCACGGTCTCAACGAAGCAGGCGCCGTCGGCATCGGCCAGAGTTCGTGGGGGCCGACAGGGTTTGCCTTTGCCGCATCGCAAGACGCTGCAGTCAGCTTCGTCAGCGCGGTTCAGCAGACAGTTGAAGACGGCATCGAGATCAGGATCGTCAAGGGCAGGAATTCCGGCGCGAAGATCAGTTCGACCAGACTTGATCTCGTCGGCAGCTGACGGCTGGGCAACACGATCAGGTTCAAGAAGAAAGGCGAGAAATGGCCCGCAAACACATCCTGCACATGCTGACGCCGTTGAAGCATATGAGCCCTTTCGACGTGAACATGGCTCTCGACGCAGGCTTCGACGCCGTCGTCCCCTATGTCGATGTAAGCCTGGGAGAGGTGACAGGCCTCGTGCAGGACGCGATCTTCTCGCGCCCGCCCGATGCGGGCGTCGATACCGGCATTTTTATCGCCGGCAAGGATGCCTCGCTGGCGCTCGACATGTTCGACGCAGCGCGAAAAGCGATGGTGCCGCCTTTCCAGGTTTCGGTGTTCGCCGATCCGGCCGGCTCGTTCACCACGGCCGCGGCGATGGTGGCCAAGGTCGAAAAAGCGCTGGAGAAGAAATTCGAGCGCGGGCTGAAAGGCACCAGGATCGCTGTTTTCGGCGCCACCGGCGTCGTCGGCTTCTGCACCGCCGTGATCGCCGCCAGGGAAGGCGCGGGGGTGACGCTGGTCGGCCATGACGGCATCGAAAGGGTCAAGCAGATCGCGGCCGAGATCAAAAGCCGGTTCAACACCGCCGTCGATGCGGCCGACGGGTCGAGCGACGCCCGCAAGACGAAGCTGGTCGAGGCGAGCGAGGTGATCCTGGCGTGCGCCAAGGCCGGCGTCCAGGTGGTCTCGAAAGCCCAGTTGAAAGGCGACGGCCTGCTTATTGCCGCCGACGTCAATGCGGTCCCGCCGGCCGGCATCGAAGGCGTGGCCGTCAATGCCAATGGCGATCCGCTCGAAGCGGCAAAAGCTGTCGGCATTGGTCCGCTCGCCATCGGCAACGTGAAATACAAGGTCGAATTCGGCCTCTTCAAAAGAATGATCGAATCCGAAAAAACCATCACGCTCGATTTCCAGGAAGCATTTTCCCTTGCACGCGAGACCGCCAAATAACGCCGGAACTCTGCTGATCGCGGCGATTTCAGGCCGGGCGCTGGCTGCCGCTGCGCGCCGCGCCGGCTATCGTCCGCTGGTCGCCGATTTCTTTTGCGATACCGACACGGTCGCGCTTGCCGAGCGCGCGACGATGCTGCCGGGCGACCTGCAAGGCGGCATCGACGGCGAGCGCATCATCGAGACGCTTCAGCAATTGGCCGGGGACGACCACCCGGTCGCCATTGTCCTGGGCTCGGGCTTCGAGCGGATGACCGAGACCGTCGACGAGATCGCGCGCCATTTTCCGCTCGCCGGCAACAGCGGCGCCGCGATCCGCAGGATCAAGGACCCGCAATTGCTGGCCGCCGATTGCGCCGAACTCGGCATTCCGCATCCGGAATTCCGATGGGACCCGCCGCCCGATCCGGAGAACTGGGTGGTCAAGACCGCAGGCGGCGCTGGCGGCGCGCATATCAGGCGGGCCGCCGGAGAAACCCCGATATTACAGTGTCAGGCTTCTGGCGGCCGCTATTTCCAGCGTTTCATTGCCGGCCGCAGCATCTCGGCCCTGTTCGTCGGCGACGGCCAAAGCGCTGACATCGTCGGCTTCAGCCAACAATGGGCGTCGCCTGCCCCGGCAGCGCCCTATCGCTATGGCGGCGCCGTGCGGTTGAGGCGCTTCGATCGCAGACGGGCGGCGATGATCCGCGGCTGGCTTTCAGGTCTGGCGTGTCGCGCCGGCCTGGTTGGATTGTGCAGCGCCGATCTCATTCGCGGACCGGATGGCTACAAGCTCATCGAGATCAATCCGCGGCCCGGCGCCACGCTCGACATTTTCGACGATGCCGACGCGCCATTGATCGAAGTGCATCTGCGCGCCGCGGCAGGCAGGGCCTACCGCCTGCCGCGCTTTGTCGATTCGATGGCGTCGATGGTGACCTACGCGGCGGCGCCGATCGCCCGCTTTCCATCGATTGCCTGGCCTGAATGGACTGCCGACCATCAGTCGCCCGGCACCCGTCTGATTGCCGGCGATCCGGTCTGCACCATCTTCGCGCGCGGTCCGAGCGCCGATCTGACCAGGCGGCTGATCAAGGGACAAGCCAGCCGATTGCAACACCAATGGGAAGGAGACCGGACATGAAAGACGGTTCGGCATTCCTCAACGACAATGCGCAGCGCATCATCGACGGCATGATCGCCGACGCCGAACGCCTGCGTATCGGCGTTTCCACCGGGCCATTGGGCGAGTGCCTGATCGATGCCGGCGCCAGGGCCGCCGGCGGCGTCGAGGCCGGGCTGCGCATGGCGGAAGCCGCGATGGGCGGCCTCGGCAGCATTTCGGTGTGCATGGACCGTGCGTCGCCAAAATGGCCGTTCACCATCGAAGTGCGGTCGTCGCAGCCGGTGCTTGCCTGCCTGGGCAGCCAGTATGCGGGCTGGAACCTGTCGAGCCAGGGCTATTTCGCCATGGGATCGGGACCGGCGCGGGCGCTCGCCCGCGTCGAACCGCTGTTCGAAACACTCTCCTATCGCGACACCGCGTCGTCCGCCGTGCTGATCCTGGAGACGGCCAAACCGCCGCCCCAGGCGATCGTCGAGAAGGTCGGCAGGGCAACCGGACTGGCACCCGAAAAGCTCACCTTCCTCTATGCGCCGACACAAAGCCTGGCGGGCGGCGTGCAGATCGTTGCGCGCGCGCTCGAGGTTGCCCTGCACAAGACCAACGATCTCAAATTTCCGCTGGACAACGTTGTCGACGGCATCGGCACGGCGCCCATCCCCGCCCCGCATCCGGATTTTCTGACCGCCATGGGCAGAACCAACGACGCCATCATCTATGGCGGCAGCGTCCAGCTCTTCGTAAAAGGCTCGGCGAAAGACGCCAGCGAACTCGCTGAGCGACTGCCGAGCCAAGCCTCGCGCGACCACGGCCACCCCTTCGCCGAAGTCTTCAAGCGGTTCAAGGGAGATTTCTATGCCATCGATCCGCTGCTGTTCAGCCCGGCCGAAGTGATCGTCACGGCGATCGAGACCGGCGATACGTTCCGCGCCGGCGAGCGTGATCTGCAGATGCTCGAACGGAGCCTCGGTTAGACCATGGCGCTGCAATGGATCGGTCTGTCATCCGCCTGCCGGGGCATTCGTTCCGGCTTTCCGTATACCGGTATCCAAGGCGTGACATGATCCCTCGCATCCTGATCGTCAGCGACGTCTCGGACGCCCGCTCCAAGGGCCTGGCGGCAAGGCTGGAGCGGCACGGCGCCGTGGTCGCAACCGTGCCGCTGGCGGCGATCGCGTTCGACACCGGCAGCCTGAGCGGACTGTCGATCCCCGGTTTCGACGGCGCGCTGCCCGACGCCGTGCTTGTCCGTTCGATCGCCGCCGGATCGTTCGAAGCGGTCACCCGGCGTCTCGGCGTGCTGCACGCATTCGGCAAGCTTTGCATTCCGGTGTGGAATTCCGCGCAGGCGATAGAACGCTGCGTCGACAAGTCGATGACGACCTTCCTCCTGAAGAATGCCGGCCTGCCGACGCCGCCGACATTCGCGGTCGAGGGTCTTGCCATGGCCGAAACGGTCGCCAGACGCGAACTGCCGTTCACGCCGCTGGTGCTAAAACCGCTTTTCGGCGCCCAGGGCCGCGGCATCCGGCTGATCGAAACACTGTCCGACCTCCCCGCCGAGGACGAGGTGAACGGCGTCTACTATCTCCAGCATTACGTGCCGCGTCCTGGCCCTCCTTTCCGCGATTTTCGCGTGTTCGTCTGCGCCGGCGAGGTTTTGGCGATGATGAGCCGCCGTGGCGACGACTGGATCACCAACGTCAATCGCGGGGCCGTGCCCGAGCTGGTCTCGGGGCAGGTTTCGAGGCATGGCGAAACCGAACTGGCGGCGCTGGCACGGGCCGCCGCCGCCGCTATCTCAGCGGATTTCGCCGGCGTCGATATCGTGCCGGCGGCAGACGGCAAGCTGTTGGTGCTGGAGGTCAACAGCATGCCCGCCTGGTCCGGGCTTCAATCGGTGGTCGCGGTCAACATCGCCGATGCGATTGCCGACGCCCTGCTGAAATTCCTGGCTGATCGCCCAGCTGATCACCCAGAGGCGGCGGCGGCGCGACCCTACCGCCTCACCGCGCCGGCGAATTCGTGACCGACGGCATGGCGCATTCGCGAGAACGCCTCCGGGCTGCCTACAAGGATGCCTGCCGGATGGAGATCGAGGCGCTGAAACCGGGCAACGTCCATCTGTTCGCCGACGGGCACGGCATGTCCGCTGCCCAGTTCATGACCAGCGCCGAGGTCTCGTCCGTCCCGCTGACCGATCCGCGCCTGCCGGTCGGACGGCGCATGCTGGAAGCGGTCCGCGCGACCCGTCTGGCGGTCCAGACCAATACCAATCTCGGTATCATCCTTCTGGCAGGGCCACTGCTGTGCGCCGCCGAAATGGCGGGCGCCCAACTGCCCGACAATCGACTGCACGACAATCTCGACGCGGTGCTGCGCGCGATGAGCATCGACGATACCAGGGCGGTGTTCGAGGCGATCGTCGCCGCCGCGCCGGGCGGCCTCGGAGAGGCGGCGAACGATGTGCGGCAGGAGCCAAAAGTTCATCTGCTCGAAGCCATGCGCGAGGCGGCCGACCGCGACATGATCGCCCGCCAGTATGTTACCGGTTTCGGCGACGTGTTCGGCGCCGGGCTTGCGGCTCTGCAAGCCGCCTTGGCGCGCGGCGAAGTAGGCATGTGGCCGACGGTGTTCGCCTATATGGCGTTTCTCGCCGGCTTCCCGGACAGTCATGTGGTGCGCAACCATGGTGCTGAAGTTGCAAATCAGGCGCGGCAAGAAGCCCTTGCCGTTGAAGCGGCGCTGCATGCCAGCGACGACGAGACGTCACGCATTCGTCTGCTCATGGAGCTCGACCGCCGGCTGAAAGCGAACAACGTCAACCCCGGCACCTCGGCCGACCTGACCGTGGCTACTCTTTTAGTCCACACTCTCGGCGTTCAGCTTGCATAATCGCAACGTTGGTGGTTGACTTTCAGGAGCGGAAGCTGGGCTTCCGCGGCTATCCAGCCAACCGGTCCGGATCCCCGGGCGCTGCCAACAAGGATAGCTGTCCATCGAGCGCTCGCTCGGTTTGCGGCGTCTTTGGACACCATAACTGTGTCTTGGAGGAAAATTGGCATGGCAAAGATCTCGAAAGTAATGGTCGGTGAATCGCTCGTAGGAGACGGCAACGAAGTGGCGCATGTCGACCTGCTCATCGGCCCACGGGGGAGCGCAGTCGAAACAGCATTTTGCAACGCGCTGACCAACAACAAGGACGGCTTTACCTCCCTTTTGGCGGTGATCGCGCCCAATCTTCAGTGCAAGCCCAACACCGTGATGTTCAACAAGGTCACGATCAAGGGCGCCAAGCAGGCGGTGCAGATGTTCGGCCCGGCCCAGCATGCGGTCGCCAAGGCCGTGCAGGATGCCGTCGCCGAGGACATCATTCCCGCCAACGAGGCGGACGATCTGTTCATCTGCGTCGGCGTTTTCATCCATTGGGACGCCGCCGACGACGCCAAGATCCAGAAATACAATTATGAAGCGACGAAAGAAGCCATCCAGCGCGCGGTCTCGGGAACGCCGACCGCCGCCGAGGCCACGGCCAAGCGGGACCAGGTGAAGCATCCGTTCGCGGCTTAGACAAGAGACAGCCCCGCACAGGCAAAACCCTCCGCGGAGCCGGATGGTCTGTTGCGTCGCCTGAAAAAGCTTCTGGGCCTTTAGAGCATCGGACCCCAAAACCTGCCCTCGGAATTGACCCGAGGGTTGGGAACCGGTTTTGGGAAATCCGATGCTCCAGCAAAGAGATAGAGCGGCGAGACGATCGACTTGAGAGTTCGCCGCTCTAGATCCAAGGCACGGTTTCCGAGACCGAAGTTCGAGGTTGCCGCGAATGTCAGGTGCCAAGCGTTGCGAGGTGCCCCGGCGTGAGCGTGCCGTCATGCAGCGAGGTCGCAACCAGCGCCGCGGCGATACCGAGCGATGAAAGGGCGCGAATGTCGGCCTCGTTGCGCACCCCGCCGGCCGCGATAACGGAGCGGCTTCCAGCCTTCGCCTTGATCGCCTCGAGCCGCGTGAAATCGGGACCGGAGCCGGAGCCGACCTTGGCCAATGTCATGACGATCAATTTTTGCGGCCAAAGCGCCGGCTCGTCGAGAAATGATGCCGGACCGCGAAACCCATCGTCGAAGAAATCCAGCGACAGGATAAGCTCCGGATGATCGCAAAAACGCCGCAACAGCGCGTCGTCCTGCTGCGATTCGGATCCCAGCACCGGGCAAAGCCAAGGTTCGGCAAGTGCTGCCGAAAGTGTTTTCTCGTCGTCGAAGCCGGCATCGACCCAAAGCTCCGGCGGCTCCGCCATCGCCTCCAGCCGGGCAAGCGCGCCATCGTTTGGCGTTCCGCCTTCGATGGCATCGAGATCGGCGATATAGAAGGTCGGAAAAGGGTAAAGCCGGCGCAGACCCTCAGCGACCGCAACGACATCGGAAGTTTGGCTGAGCGGCGTGACGATCGGCCTGTAGCGATCGCGTTTTCCTTGCTGGGCGCGCACCACCTCGCCGCCTTTCAGGTCGAGAACCGGAATGATACGCAACGCTCTTTTTCTCGCTGACCGACTGCCCCTGACCAACTCTAATGAAAGCTTGAAGCGTGGAAAAAAGAAAGAGCATCGTTGCCGGCTTCGATATTGGCGGCGCCCATCTGAAGGTGACGCGTGCGCAAGACGGCCGCATCGTCGAGGCTGTAACGATCGCCACGCCGCTTTGGCTAGGGCTCCATACCCTGACCTCGGCATTCGAGGAAACGGCTCCGATCTATGCCGGCGCCGATCTCAACGCATTCACCATGACCGGCGAACTGGCTGATATCTTTCCGTCCCGCAACGCCGGCGTCGCGGCCCTGCTGGATGAGATTTCAGCGCGGGTCCCAGGCGAAAACTTGATTTATGCCGGACCGTCCGGCTTTGTCGGGGTCGAGCAGGCAGCGCGGCTGAGCGCCGATGTCGCCTCCGCCAACTGGCATGCGACAGCGTCGTTGGTGGCGAAACTCGCCGGCGATGCCCTGTTCGTCGATATGGGCTCGACCACCACCGATATTATCGCCATTAGAAATGGCGCCGTCGCCAATGACGGCTATACCGATGCCGGACGGCTGCTGAGCGGCGAACTGGTCTATACCGGCTTCACCAGGACGTTCCTGTTCGGTGTCGCTTCGTCGGCCCCCGTCCGCGGCAGGCTGACGCCGCTGATGAACGAGTATTTCGCCTCGATCGCCGATGCGCACCGGATCCTCGGGGTGCTCGACGAGAAGGACGACAGGCACGCTTCCGCTGACGGCAAGGAAAAGACGACCGATGGCTCGATCGCGCGGCTGGCGCGCATGATCGGGCGCGACGCCGCCGAGCTGACCCTGCCGGAATGGCAGGAAATCGCACGCTGGTTCAGCGAACAGCAATTGCGCAAGATCCACGACGCAGCGTCCCTGGTTGCCGGGTCCCTGGTTGCCGGGGCCGTTGCCCGGGATGCGCCGATCGTCGGCGCCGGGACCGGCCGCTGGCAGATCAGGCGGCTGGCCGAACGCATGCAACGCCGCTTCGTCGATTTCGCCGAGATCATCCCCGCAGATGACACCGTCCGCGGCGAAGCCAGCAGCGTGGCGCCCGCGTCAGCGGTGGCGCTGCTGGCGGGATCTCAATTGTAGGTGCTATATCATGGCCATCGGATCAATCGGGGAGATGAGATATTTCCCCCGGCTCGAAGATCCCGACCCGTACCAGCGCAGGTCGCAACAGGGTGGAAAGTTCGCGTTCGGCACCCGCTCGTTGCGCCAATACCAGTCAGCCAGATGCATACTCGCGGATGACCGCAATTGGGCCGGGAGCGGACTGGCGGCTTTCAAGTCAATTATTCAGAAGCGGACTGTTGCCGCCCTGGTATTGACGTTGTCCGACAGCAGGCCGCCGACTTCGGACGTTGCGATGGGGTAGTTTTCGCGAACAAGACTTGCGTCTGTCGGCGACGTCGAGGCCTGCCTGACATCGCTGCAGCCTGTATATCGAACCCTGCTTCCGTTACGCACTCATCAAGTGATATTGAAGATGGTGCACAAGACTTCGCCATAGGTCAGACGACATGTCGAACATCGAGGAATTGACCAGCGTCCGGCGAAGTCGCCAAACGGTCGGCCATTATCTCAAGCTGAGTGCGTACTGCTCGGCTGCCATTCTCTTTGCATCGCTATGTGGCCCGACCTCCGCTTTTGAGAGCCTGGAGCAAGCTAGCGCAACGGATTATTTGAGTTGCGGGTCCTCTGGCAATCGTTCCGCACCGAGCGAAGGAGCCAGCAAGCCCCAACCGAACCCAAAACGACAACCCGCCGGCCCCATATTCAGGCAGAGCCTACGCAACGCTCCTGATCGCAGAGTTGCGCTTCTACAGAGCGTGCTGGCGGATAAGGCAGTTTATGCATCTGTGATCGATGGCTTGTTCGGCTCGCAAACAGTGAGCGCGGTGAAGTCCTTTCAGGCCAATAGTGGGATGCCTGTCGACGGCATGGTCGGCATTGAGACAGGCAAAGCGATGGGGTTGCCGTTTTGGGACGCCAGTCACACTCGCAAGCTAACTCCTCCATTTCGTGATTCTGCGAAATATCCTGACGATATAGAATTCAGGTTCAGGAGCCTGATCGGGATTGGCAATTTCTTCAGCAGCGTGCCAGACGCCCGCTACAGTTCGTCCGATACGCTCACTCGACGGGCGCTTCGAACAAACAATCCCGGCGCCATCAACATCTCGAGATGGCAGCGAGATAGCATGAAAGGGTATGTGGGTTGCACGCTGCCCGACAGGTACGGCAACCAGACCGCCGTTTACGAGACTCCTGAGTTTGGGGTAGCCGCTTGGGGCTTTCTTCTTCGCAAAATCTATTTCGGGGGCAAGAAGGACAAGGTCACCATTGGCGCCATCGTAGACAAGTACCGCGGCGACAATCCTCGTGATGCGTATATTGACGGCTACAAAAAATATTCAGGCGGCAAATTGGCGGAAAGCTATGAAATCGACTTATATGACAACCGGCAACTGGCCTTGCTGGCAATCGCCGCATACTCACACGAATTCGGCTCCTGGTACCCTCTCACGGGAAAGCAGCTTCTGGCAGGCTTTTCCATTACCGATGAATACATCGACTCTGGCGTTAACGACGAGGTCATCGTGGCGCCGGAGGAAATGGATCCCGGCCGATATATAAAGCATTCCGATGCCGAACGCCCCGCACCCACGCCCCCTCCGCCGGCCGCGCGGTCAGCCACAACCGATGCAGCGGTGCGACACGGCCTGCAGCAGCTAGTCGAGACTGAGGGTGGGCCGCCAGGTGCGATAGCAACTCTTTACCGCGACGGCCGCCTAACCGTACTCAGTGCGGGCCGCGCCAATGTGTCCTCGGATGTAGCGCCAGCGGTCAATCAATACATGCGTATCGCCAGCGTCTCAAAAGCCTTCAACGGGGCCATTGCCCTGCATCTCGTCCAGACTGGCCGGATCGGCCTCGACGAGACTATCGGCCAACATTTGCCCGGGCTGCCGGCGGCTTGGTCCGCGATCACGCTTCGGCACATGCTAAACCACACCAGCGGGTTACCTGATTACCTGCGATCCGACGGCTTGGCCAAGCATGTGGCGACAGATCCCCAAGGCTACGTCGAGCCGAGAAAGATCATCGACTGGGTCCGCAACGATCCGCTCGAGTTTGCCCCCGGTTCTAAGTATGCCTACTCAAACACCGACAATATCGTGGTTGGGCTGATTGCCGAAGAAGTGACCTCCAAACCTTACGAGGCACTGTTGCAAGAGATGATATTGGGTCCTGCCAACCTCGCGCAAACTAGCTTCCCGACAACGGAAATCGCGCTGCCGACGCCCTACATCCACGGCTACGCCGTTGAGCCCGGATCCCAGCCAGAGGACGTGACCAACTTTGTCAGCCCCAGCGGCGCGTGGGCATCTGGTGCGATCGTGTCGACTCCTGAAAACTTGTCCACGTTCATACGGGCTGACCTTGCGCTGAAGTTTTTCGGCGCTGCCGAGCAGCAGGAGCAGATGCAGTTCATATCAGGAGATTCCAGCCCGCCCGGACCAGGGACGAATGAGGCTGGCCTAGGACTGTTCCGCTACACCACGCCGTGCGGCGTCGTGTACGGCCATACAGGCAACTTCCCGGGCTATACGCAGTGGGCCGCGTCCAACGCCGACGGTACGCGCTCGGTCACTACCACGCTGAACGCTGCCGAGCCCACAGGCGCCTTGATTGAGCACTTGAGGGAGGTTCAGGCTCAGGCTGTCTGCGCGTTACTCGGCCATTGACGGTATTTTTTGCCAGTGACGGACCCGCGGCATACTGCTAAACCAATTCAGAGTTACCGCTGATTTCCCTGCCACGATAGTTCAGCGAGTTTTGACATGCCTGGCCGCAAGGCGCTGTCCCGATGGTCCGACGCAGTGCGTTGCCTATCGATTTGTCTTGCGATCAGTGCCTTCATTGTCGGGCCCAGCCTTACAATTCCCGAGCAGATCGACTCGGTGATCTCGGATCAGAACGAGACTGTCCGACGCTATTCCGCACCGAGGAAGCCTGGAACGATCGACCTTTCGGTCCCCGACGCGCGCAAGACTACGCCACCCGAACAAGCCGAACGAATATTATTCACCTTGAGGTCGGTAACGGTTCGCGGCGCCGTGACGGTGCCGGCGTCACAGTTGCAGCAAGCGTGGGCCTACCAGTTGAGCAAAAGGATAAGCCTTGGCGACCTCTACGCCATTGCCGAACGAGGCGTTTGCGCGGGCTGCCTCGATCTCGCTTCGTTGTTCAGGGGTAATGCTCAATTTCATCTCTCCTATTATTGGCACGTTGACCTTGGTGGCGAGTGCCGACAAGAATCCCAGCGATCAGGCGAGGGTTGCCTCAGATTTTTTGCTGCAAGCCCCTCCACCGGATACCGTTCGCAAAGCTCGCCCGCCCTTTTGTTTTAGCGGACCACGACACGATCGGATCGCAAACTTAAACCGCACCGAGAACGAACTCCAGCAGCTGCTCGTCAATGTCTCCTGAGGTTCAAGTAACGAGGAACATTGACATGGTGGGGCCGTCCATCGCGGGTGCCGAGGTGGAGCAGTGGCGGACTTCGTTGTGGAAGCAGCCGTATCGCATAACATGGCCTACCGCCTACAATAGTTTTGAGCAGCCAATCCCAGCCCGTCGGTTAGGGGGCCAATGGATGACCGCTCAGGGGTCGAAGAACGAACCCGCTGCGCGGGACGGGCGCGCGCGGTGAGGTAGAGGACACGGGCCGGTCATCGTGCATACCGGGCTCAATGACCGCAAAGGGTCGAACACCGCCGTTTGAGATCACCGCCACCGTGTACCATGCTAAACCACGTCGGCCCGGACGCTTACCCAGGTTCAGCATATCCGGTTCAGCCCCGCGCATCCTCGCCGCTGGCATCCTCGGCCGCAAGGTGATCGCCGACACGCTGCATCAGCCAGTCCCAGGCTTCTTTTTCGCCCTCGCCCGCAGTCTTTTCGATGGCAATCGAAAGGTAGGCGATTTCCACCTCGATCTTATCGCGCGGCAGCATGCCGAGCCGGCTGACCAGGATGGCCAGTTCCAGCACCGCCGCCTTGGCGCGGTTGAAGCCGGTGAACGGCGCATGCGTTTCCTCCTGCACCACGCGGCAGAAATGGCGAGGCCGCATGGCATCGTCGTCGACACTTTCGACTTCGAGGACCGAATGCGCGAGCGCCGCTGCGAGCCGCGGCACCGGAAACCCGTCGACCGCAACGGTCGGCCAATGCTTGCGGCCGGTCAGGCAGCCGGCAAAGATGCGCACGTCATCGGTGTAATTGGCAATGGCGAACGGCACTTCGGCGAGATTGTCGAGCGTGATCGACGGCCGGAACGGCGCGATGACCCAGCCGTCCTTCTCGGCGATGATGCCGATCGGCGCGATGTGGACGTCGCCGGCTTCGTTGACCGTGGTGATGATAGATTCGCGAATGAACGGCATGGTTTAGCGCTCTTTCTTCGCGCGAAGCGTGGGGCCCGCTTCGGCAAGACGGCTGCGGTCGGTTTCGGGAGCCGGCGCGGCAACGCCCCATGCGAGCGGCTCGTCCTGCACATAGCGCTTGCCGAGGCGCCACGCGATCTCGGCCTTCATCAGTTCGGCGCCGAGATAGAACGCGTGTGCTCCATCCGCCTCAACGCCAAGCCCGGCAAAGAGTTCGAACGCATCCGTGGCAACCGCGTGCCCCTTGCCGTTGAAAACATGGATGCCGTCCTCCGCGGTCATGATGCGGAAGTTGGTGTCACGCACCTCGGCCGCGAGGGCTGCGATATCCTCGGTCGAGGCGGTGAACGGCTTGCGATCGTGAACCTGCAGCAGTCCTGGATGATAACTCCGCGGCAGCGCACCGTCACTCTTGGCGGCAAACAGGATGCGGCGGGCAATGTCGTGCTCCTCGATCGTTCGCAGCGTATGCGGGCTGACATGCACGGCAAGCACGTTTCGGATCTGAAGTTCCGAGCAGAGCCCGGCCAGAACCGCGGTAACGCCGGAACTGTCGGCGTCGGTCAATTCGGTGAGATTGCCGGTGCCCATCAGCAGTTCGACCTCGGGCCAGCGGCGGCGCGCCTCGATGAAACGCCCGAGTGAGGCGGCAAAGCCGAAATGGATCGGGTCGAGAACCGGATCGGCGAGGAAGGCGACGCCGGCCTTCTGTGCCGCTTCGATGGCCCGGCCGAGCGAATCCAGGTCGCCGGGCGTGGCCGGGGCACTGGTACGGCGTTGTGGTCGAAGGCCAAGGGCAGCGTGTTCTCATCGAGGCTGAGAAGATAGTCCGCACCGGCGCGCGCGCCGATCGACAGTTCGTCGGTGCTGGCGGAATCGACGCTGACCAGAAATCCCTGTGCCTTCAGCTCGCGCACCGCCTCGTCCAGCAACGGAAACCGTGTTTCCGGCAGGCAGCCGAGATCGATGACGTCGGCGCCGGCCGCGGCCAGCGTCCGTGCTCTCGCCACCAGCGCCTCGACCGACAGCATCGGCGCATCGACGATTTCGGCGAAGATGCGCATGTCGTGACGCGAAAGGTCAGGCGGCTCGCCTGCCCGGCCGAGAAAGGCCGGCAGATCGGCGATCTCGTCGGGCCCGCGGACGAAGGGCACGCCGAAATGGTTCGACAGATGCTCGATGTCGCCGCGATAACGGCCGGGCAGGATGACGCGGTCGGTGCCGCCTGCCAGGCTGAGCCGCCGCTTGATGATGTCTTCGCTCATCAGCGCCGCGACCTTGACGCCGATGTCGATGATCTCCCAGGCAAATTCGGTTTCGCCCAGTCCGGCCAGCAGCCTTTCCAGCCGGACCTTGGCCAGATGGCCGGTAAGAAAGACCAGCCGCTCAGCCATGGCTTGCGAGTTCGGCGCGGCGCCGCCTGACCGAGGCTTCGAGATCGGCAAGCGACTCGACCACCTGGGTTCGCTCAAAACTCTTCAGCTGGTTGGTATTCTCCAGGTCGATGCTGCGCGGATAGACCTTGACCAGCCCATGCGGCGCCATGGTTTCGAGTTCCGGCGCGGTGTCGCAGGCAAAGACGATGGCCGGCACCCGGCATTTTCCTGCCTGGGCAAAGACGTTGGTGGCGAGCGTGTCGGAAATGCCGTGCACGCATTTGGCGACCGTGTTGGAGCTGGCCGGCGCCACCACCACCGTATGATAGACGCCGTGATAGAATTCGCCGACCGGGATCGCGCTCGCCGTCTTGTCGTGCAGCACGCGCGTCGTCTCCGGGAAATCGAGCTTGAGCTTGTACATGCGCAGCACTTCGTTGGCGGCTTTCGACACGAAGACATCGCAATGCTCGATCTGGTGGATGAGTGCAAAACTCTCCGTAAAAAAATGACCGGAACCGGTCAAAACCCATGCCCAGCGCGGCGTATGCAGCGTCGCCATCGCCTACCCTGCTTTTCTTGCCGACCGGATCGAAGCCGCGATCGCAATGCCGGGCAGATTGCCCGCCGCGAGCAGCGCCCCGGCCTCGGCGGCATCTTTCGGGCCGGCGAGGTGGACATCGACACCGTCGGGCAGCATGGCGGCGAAGCCGGCGTCGACGATGCCTCTGACCGCCAGGCTGTCGATCGTGTCGCTGCCGGAGAAGGCACCGGTCTGCTTGATCAAGAGCAGCGCGTTCGCGCCGAGCTTGCCGGCAAGCCAGGCGGCAAGGGAATCGGAGGTAACATCCCAGGACGCCGGAATGTCCGGCGCCGGCAGCGCCAATGACGACGGCAGCCACACCGGGATCTTCCCCGCGTCCAGCGCCCGCCGCATTTCTTCCAGCGACCGTGCCGGCGCCAGCCTTTCGTCACGGTCGAGGACGACCTGGGCGAACTGCTCCATGGCGAGGATCGCCATGGCGTGGGCGGCGGTGTCGGAAAAATCCATGTAAATCTGCGTCTCGCGCACCTGGTCGGCGAACAGGCCGCCGCCGGGCACGATGACGATCGGCAGTTGGGAACCCGCCAGCGCCGCGATCCAGCTTTCCAGTTCCGCCGCATGGACGGTGCTGCCGCCAAGCTTGACGACGGACGGCTTGACGACGGCTCGCCTGATGGCCTCGGGCCTTTCCTGTCGCGGCCGGGAAACGGCGCCTTGGTCTTTTCGCCCGGCAGGGCCGGAGGCAACGCCGCGGCCTGCCGATTGGCGCTTGCGTTCGATCTCAACGCCGACGCCGCCTGGGCCGAGCTCGAGTTTTTCCACCCTTACCGTGACCCGCACGACACGCGGGTTCTCCAGAATGTAGGTCGCCACCTGCTCGGCCAGGGCCTCGCTAAGCTGGATGTGGCCGCGCGCAACAATGGTGCGGATGCCGTCCATGATGATGTCGTAGGAGAACACATGGCGCATGTCTTCGGGATGGTCAGTGACTTGCAGCACGTCGGCGGTCACGTCGAAACGCACTTTTTGGGTATGGCCGTGCTCAAAACTGTAGGCGCCGATCTGGACCGGCAGGACAAAGTCCCGCACGAAGATCTTGTCGGTGCCCAGTGTCGGGTCGGTGCCCGGCGAATAGCCCCTCGCCGCCAGCAGGCGGTAGTCGATGCTCGACGCGCCGCCGGCCCGGGATGCTTCCGGGATCAGTTCGCGGATCTGCGCAACCGCCTCGGCGCTGATCGAACCCACGCGGCCGGAATCGCCGCACAGCGCCCCGCGAAAGCCGAGAAAATCGGGAGCGAAGGGCAGCAGGCGTGGAATATCAGGGGCTTCCAGCGATCCGCTCAGCCCAACCATGAGGCCGAGCGATTTCGCTCGATCGATGAATCCCGGGATACGCTCGGGCGGCAGATGGTCGAGCAGCCGCCCGTTGGCCTTGTTGGCCGTGTCGACCATGGCGCCATGGAAGCGATGTTCGGCAAGCATCGGCAGAAGCTCGAAATCCGGCGTCAGGTCTGCGAAAAGCACGGCGATCAGTTTCGTTCGCGCGGCGAGCGGTTCGAGCGCCGTAGCACAAGCCGCGACATTTGCCGACGGAAAAAGACCTATCTTGACGTAATCGACGCCGGCGGCAGTGATCTCTTCGGCCCTGGCGCGGATGGTCTCGGGTTCCATCGGCAGGTCGCCGCAGACCGCGCTGACCGGCGCCCGGCCGGCGATCAGCGAAATCGTCCGGCGGATGGTCTGCGTGGACACCGCGCCCAGCGCTCCCGCCTTCGGATCCTTCAGATCGACGATGTCGGCACCGCCTGAAAGCGCGATCTCCGCCTCGTCGACGCCGGTGACGCTGGCCAGCATTCTGGTCATTGACGGACTTTCTCCGGCATGAGGAAAAGGACGCTTTTGGGCCCGAATACCGAAATCCGCTCGGTCGCCGTTCGGGCGAGCAGGCATGGCACTAAAGCAGACGTGAGAAGTCCACTTTCAGGGTTTGATAAATTTTGCGGGTCAGCTAAGCTCATCACGGGCACCTTGACTTCGCGCCGCTCCGACAACAATCGGACTTTAGCGCAAGAACGGGTAATTTTATCGATGACGAGCGCGGTGCCGGGCACTCTGGCGGCCTTTTTGTGCTTTTTTTCCCTGACCGTCAACGTTGCGGGCGCGCTCGCCCAGGAAGCGACGGGCAAGCAACCGACCGCAACGGCCAAGCCGGAAAAAAAGCTGACCGAGATCAAGATAGGCTATTTGCGCGCCTATGCGCCGCAACTGGCCTTGTCGGTGCTCGACGTCCCGCCGCGCGATGAAGGTGTCGCCGGCGGCAATGTGGCGATTGCCGACAACAACACGACCGGCAGCTTCCTCGGCCAGAAATTCAGCCTCGACGTGACCGAGGTGAAGCCGGATGCCGATGTCGTCCCGGCCTTCCAGGAGATGATCGCCAAAGGCAACCGCTATGTGGTCGCAGACCTCTCGGCCAGGCAGTTGCTGTCGATCGCCGATCTTGCCCGCGACAACGGCGTTTTGATCTTCAACGCCGGCGCCACCGACGACAGTCTTCGCGAGGAGGAATGCCGCGCCAGCATCTTCCACACCATCCCGACGCGCAGCATGCTGGCCGACGGGCTGGCGCAATATCTGATCTGGAAGCAATGGCGGCGCTGGGTGCTGATCTACGGCTCGCACGAGCGCGACCAGCTTTTTGCCGAGGCGCTGCGCCGGGCGGCGACGCGCTTCGGCGGCGAGATCGTCGGCGAAAAGCTGTTCGAGGATACCGGCACGGCGCGGCGGACCGATTCCGGTGTCGTCCAGATCCAGCGGCAGATGCCTGTCTTCACCCAGGACCTGCCGGAGCACGATGTGCTGCTGGTCGCCGACGAAAGCGAGGTGTTCGGCACCTACGTTCCGTTCCGCACCTGGATTCCGCGGCCGGTCGCCGGCACCGCCGGCCTCACCCCGTCGGCCTGGCATCCGGCCAGCGAACAATGGGGCGGCACACAGATCCAGAACCGCTTCGCCAAGGCAAACGGCCGCCGCATGGTGTCGAAGGACATGGCGGCGTGGACCGCGGTGCGCATCCTCGGTGAGGCGGCGACCCGCACGCAGGGCGCCGACCCGCGCAAGATGGCCGATTTCATCCGCTCCGACGATTTTTCGATCGCCGCCTTCAAGGGGCAGAAACTGACCTTCCGCAAATGGAACCAGCAGTTGCGGCAGCCGATCTTCCTCGGCGACACCAGGTCGGTCGTCTCGACATCGCCGCAGGAGGGATTTTTGCACCAGCTGTCGGAGCTCGATACGCTCGGGGTCGACGAGCCGGAAACAAAATGCGTGCTTAAGTAGAAAAGATTGGGAGGAATTTCGGTGCAGAGACGAGCTTGCGCACTCGCCATCGTTGCGACCGGTTTAATGGCCGGTCCGGCGTCGGCCTACATGGCCTATGTCTCCAACGAGAAAGACAACACGATGACCGTCGTCGACACCGCGACGATGCAGGTGGTGAAGACCGTCAATGTCGGGCAGCGTCCGCGCGGCATCACCATCTCCCACGACGGCAAGCACATCTATCTCTGCGCCAGCGACGATGATTCGATCGAGGTCATCGACACGGCGTCGCTGGAGATCGTCGATACCTTGCCTTCCGGGCCCGACCCGGAGCTGTTCGTGCTGTCGCCTGACGGCAAGACGCTCTATGTCGCCAATGAGGACGACAATCTCGTCACCGTCATCGACATCGAGGGCAAGAAGGTGCTGGCGGAAATCCCGGTCGGCGTCGAACCGGAGGGCATGGGTGTCAGCCCGGACGGCAAGACCATGGTCAACACGTCGGAAACGACGAACATGGCGCATTTCATCGATACGTCGACGCACGAGATCACCGACAACGTGTTGGTGGACGCGCGTCCGCGCTTCGTCGAGTTCACCCCCGACGGCAAGCAGGCCTGGGTGAGCGCCGAGATCGGCGGCACGGTTTCGGTGATCGACAATCAAACGCGCGAAGTCGTCCAGAAGATCACCTTCGAGGTTGCCGGCCTGAGGCCCGAATCCATCCAGCCGGTCGGGGTGCGCATCACCGCCGACGGCAAGAAAGCCTATGTGGCGCTCGGGCCGGCCAACCGCGTCGCGGTGGTCAACACCCAGACATACGAGGTCGAGAAATACGTGCTGGTCGGCCAGCGCGTCTGGCAGCTTGCTTTCACCCCGGACCAGAAGACCATCATCTCGACCAACGGCGTGTCGAACGACATCACCTTCATCGACGTGGCGACCGACGAGCCGGTGCAGTCGGTGACCGTCGGCGCGCTGCCATGGGGCGTCGTCGTCTCTCCCAAATGAATCCCGCCACATGAACCATTGAATAAACCAAGTGAATCAAACCGACAGAAAAACAGCAGAAGGGCAGGAAATCATGCGGAAATTTCGGGCAGTCGCTTTCGCCGCGCTGGTGGGCATGGCGCTCAGCCAGGGCCAGGTCTCGGCGCAGGACGGCGATGACGATGACGCCGCCGCCGGAGCGGCCAGCACGGAGGCCAGTCCGAAAGCCGAGAAGGCGACCCGGGCCAGCAAGGACGTGCCGGAACTTATCCTCGGCAGCAAGGAAGACCAGTTCACCGCCAACCAGAAGGATTTTGAGCTGATCGCCGGCCAGGGCTATCGCTGGAAGATCACCGCGGCGGGCGGGCTGGAGTACAAATTCCACACCGACCTGTTCCGCAATGTGTGGAACAACCAGATCGTCATCAACGACCTCGAGGTGCACATGAACGGCGCACCCGCCTGGCTCGAATTCGACGCCGACGGCACCATCCAGGTGCAGTTCACCACCGTGAGGCCCGGTATCTACACATGGTCGGTGCCCGACCTCGCCGACAAGGGCATGAAGGGCACGATCACGATCAAGTAAGGTTTGAAAGCAGGACCTGCGCGATCGCGCCCCGTGGGCTAGACTTGGGCCAGACTATTGTCGACGACAAGGGAGCCAGCCGGCGTGCAGCATGTGAGGACAAGCGGACCGGGAGATCAGGTGGCGGCGCTCGACGTCGCCGCCGTCAGCCATTCCTATGGTTCGAAGCCGGCGCTCAACGACGTCTCGTTCTCGATCGCGCCGGCGACGTTCACCGTTCTTCTCGGTCTAAACGGCGCAGGAAAGACGACGCTGTTCTCGCTGATCAGCCATCTTTACGACACGCGCCGCGGATCGATCCGCATCTTCGGCCATGACGTCAGCCGCGCTTCGGGCGAGGCGCTCAGGCGGGTCGGCATTGTGTTCCAGGCGCGCACGCTCGACCTCGATCTCAGCGTCTACCAGAACCTCTCCTACCACGCCGCGCTGCATGGCATCGGCGGACGCGAGGCCCGGCAGCGCATTGCCGCGCTGCTCGATATCGTCGACATGCCGGGCCGTCAGCATGACAAGGCGCGCAGCCTTTCCGGCGGCCAGATGCGGCGCATCGAGATCGCCAGGGCGCTGCTCCACCGCCCGTCGCTGCTGCTGCTCGATGAGGCGACGGTCGGTCTCGACATCCAGTCGCGCGCCGGCATTCTCGCCACCATCCGCAAGCTCGTCGAAACCGAGGGCATCGGCGTGCTGTGGGCAACGCATCTGATCGACGAGGTTGACGACGGCGACCATGTCGTCGTGCTGCGGCAGGGCGAACTGGTCGCCAAGGGCAAGGTGGCCGATGTCGTCAGGACGAGCGGCGCCGGCTCGATCCGCGACGCCTTTTCCAGGCTCAGCCGCATCGAGGCGGCCGGCACCGCGGGGATATCGCCATGAGCGCTCCTTCAATGCCCGAAAAAGTCGCCGGCATCATCCCGGCGAAGTTCGAAAAATTCGGCCTGCGCCACTATCTCATTTGCCTCAAGGGCGTCGTCCTGCGGGAATGCCTGCGCTTCCTGCACCAGCGCGAGCGCTTCATATCCTCGCTGGTTCGGCCGCTCATCTGGCTGTTCATCTTTGCCGCCGGATTCCGGCAGGTGCTCGGCGTGTCGATCATCCCGCCCTACAAGACCTACGTGCTCTACGAGGTCTACATCACGCCGGGGCTGTGCGGCATGATCCTGTTGTTCTCAGGCATGCAGTCTTCGCTGTCGATGGTTTATGACCGCGAGATGGGCAACATGCGCACCCTTTTGGTCAGCCCCTTCCCGCGCTGGTTCCTGCTGGTGTCGAAGATGCTCGCCGGCGTCTCCGTATCGATCGCGCAGGTCTATGCGTTCCTGATCGTTGCCTGGTTCTGGGGCGTCAAGGCGCCGCCGATCGGCTATCTCATGGTGCTGCCGGCGCTGTTCCTGTCGGGCATGATGCTTTGCGCGCTCGGCATGCTTTTGTCGTCGATGATCAAGCAGCTCGAAAATTTCGCCGGCATCATGAACTTCGTCATCTTTCCCGGCTATTTCGCCTCGCCGGCGCTCTATCCGTTGTGGCGCATCCAGGAGGCGAGCCCGCTGCTGCACAAGATCTGCCTCGCCAATCCGTTCACCTATGCCGTCGAACTGATCCGCTTCGCCTTCTACGGCCAGATCGAGTGGCTGTCGCTGGGCGTCGTTGCCGGCTGCACTGTTCTGTTCCTTGCCGCCGCCATCATCGCCTACGACCCTTCGCGCGGCCTGGTGACCCGCAAACAAGACACCGGAGGAAATGCCTGATGGCACGAATGAGCCTTGTTCGCAGCCTGGCTGTGGTTGCCATGCTCGCGCCGAGCGTGAACGCCAGGGCGGCGAATACCGATCCGGACTGGCCCTGCATACAGCGCAAGGTGCCGCAACTCTCGCTCGGCCAGATCTGGAACGGGCCGGAGCTTCCGCCAGCGGCGAAGGACTTTTCGAAGGACCCTGCCGTCTCCACCCTGGTCGAGGAGGTGGCGGCCCGGCGGATGCCGATCGCCGAAGCCCAGAAGAAGATCAAGGATTTCGCCGCCTCGCTGCCGGCCGAGCAGCTTGCCCCGAAGATGGCGATGCTGGTGCAAGGCATGTTCGATCACATGGACGCCGAGCGTTCGCAGGTGATCTCAGGCATTTCCCGTTACGCCTACAAGCAGCTCGAAATGGCCGCCGCCTTGCGCAAGGAAGCGTCCAACGTCGATGCGTTGCGGGCAAAGCCGGATGCGAATCCCGACGACATCGAACGGCGAACCGAGCAGCTGAAATTCGCAACGCGAATTTTCAATGAACGCGTCCAATCACTGACTTACGTCTGTGAAGTGCCGACGATCATCGAGCAGCGGCTTTATCAATTGTCCAAGGCCGTCTCGGAAACCCTCGCCGCAAAGTAGTAGACCCTCTATCTCCGCAGCGGATCTCACGTTCCCCGGCCGGGCAGCACGCGCCAGCGCTGCACGAAATAACCGGGATGCGTCTCGATCCACTGGGCGACCAGCGGCTGCGCTTGCATGAAGGCGGTCCCTGGGTTCATCGCCAGGCCGTCCACCATCTGCTCGCGTTGTTCACAGGTCTGCGGCACATCCGTCAGGCAGACCATCATAACCAGCGTGTAAAGCATTGCCCCATTACCCCCATCGAATCCCGAACCCCATGCCCGGGAGTTTCAGTGATACCGACCAGTCTGCAGGGTCGCACATACAGATCGCTTACGGGTGTGAAAGGACGTGCCCCCGCTCTTTCGCACCGCAATATAACATATCGCTTATCTAACACCAACAACCGCCGGGCGTTGTTCTAGGCAATTGCTTCAGGTTGCGCTGCGCCAATGCGGCGCCGATGTTTCCGGCGTCGATGATTCCGATCTTCACGGGGTGTCTTCGATGTCGTCAGACCGGCAGCCCGTTCTGCTTGCGCAGGCTCTTGTCGAATGCGGATGCGGGGACGAAACGGCGCAGGAGACTGACCTGGCGCGCCATTTTTCCCGCGGCATAGCGCCTCTTCGGAACGGGATCGGTCGCAGCCGCCAAAACGGTCTTGGCGACCAATTCGGGCGAATCGCCTTTTTCCATTGCTTTCCGCACGACTGCGTTCATGCCAGCGCGCGCAGCGTCATAGATATCAAGCAACTGGTCCGGCCTGGCTAGATTATCTTCAAAGGACGTGCGGGTATAAGCGGGTTCGACCAATGCAACGCGAATCCCGAACGGGCGCAGTTCATGGTCGAGCGATTCGGAATAGCCTTCGATGGCATGTTTGGTCGACGCATAAAGCGCGAAATAGGGAGCTGGGATGAACCCCTGCACCGAACTCAGGTTGACGATTCTACCCTTGCCTTGACGGCGCATTATCGGCAGGACCGCGTTGGTCACGCGGAGCACGCCGAAGACGTTCACATCGAACAGTGCCTGAGCCTGGACCATTGACGACTCTTCCGCGCCACCAAACAGACCCATGCCGGCATTGTTGACAAGCAGATCGATGCGCCCGGTCTCGGCCAGCACGTCATCGACCAGTTTCGCCACCGACGCGTCATCGGTCACGTCACAGGACAGCATGGTCAGGCCGTCGGAGTTTTTGGCGGCTGCGCGACGGCTGGTGCCGAACACGCGAAAACCGGCGCTTTGCAAAGCTATGGCCGTCGCGCGCCCGATGCCGGAGGACGCCCCCGTCACCAGGGCGACGCCAGGATTGGTCTTGTTCATGGGAATCATTTCTTTCTTTGGGTTGGACTGATTTTGGATTGGCGTGGGAGAAGCACGAAAGGTCGGAGGCGTCAGTTATGAGCGCCTCTGGCGTTCGCACCGGCGAGTTCGTCCGTCCAGCGCCGGAATAGCGCGCTGGCGTTGACGCCGCCAAAGCCGAAGCCGTTTGATATCGCGTAGTCTATTGTCATCGGCCGGGCCTGGTTGGCGACGAAGTCGATGCCGTCGCCGGCGGGATCCGGGGCGCCCAGATTGAGGGTTGGCGGCGCCACCTGATCCCTGAGCGCCAGGATTGCGAAGATGGCTCCAAGCCCGCCGGCGGCTCCAAGCAGGTGTCCGGTCGCCGATTTGGTTGCGCTGACGGCGATGGTGGAATCTGCGCCGAAGAGTGTTTTGATCGCCGCCATTTCCCCGAGATCACCGACCGGCGTGGAGGTCGCGTGCGCATTGAGGTGGCGAACCTCACGCGGCGAAATGCCGGCTTGGGCAATTGCGACCTGCATGGCTCGGCGCGCCCCGTCGCCATCCTCGGGACCGGAGGTGACGTGATGAGCATCCGCCGTCGTGCCGTAGCCGACGAGCTCGGCGAGCGGTTTCGCGCCGCGCGCCAGCGCGTGGCTCAACGCCTCGATGACCAGGATGCCGGCTCCTTCGCCCATGACGAAGCCGTCCCGCGACACGTCGAACGGCCGTGACGCCTGAGCCGGCGCCCAGTTGAAGCCGGTCGAAAGAGAGCGTGCTGCAGCAAAACCACCAAGACTGACGATGTTCATGCAGGCTTCCGTCCCGCCGCACACGGCGATATCGGCCTCGTTGGCGCGGATGAGGCGGGCCGCATCGCCGATCGCCTGGATGCCGGCTGCGCACGCCGTCACCGGCGCGCCGAGCGGCCCCTTGAAGCCATGGCGGATCGAGATGTGGCCCGCCGCGAGGTTCACCAGGAAGGACGGAACCGTAAACGGCGACAGGCGGCGCACGCCGCGCTGGTCAACCGTGCGCACCGCCTCGGTTATGGCGGGTAAGCCGCCGATGCCGGACGCGATGATCGTGGCCGTGCGCAGGCGATCCGCTTCCGAGACGGGCGCCCATCCTGCTTGCGCGAGGGCCTCTTGTGCAGCGGCGAGCCCGAAGATGATGAACCGGTCTACCTTGCGCTGGTCCTTCGCAGCCAGGACGGTATTCGGATCGAAACCAGCCTCCGGATCGTCTTCCAGCGAGGGAACCACCCCGCCGATCTTGGCCGGGAGGTCTGCCACCATAGCGTCCGGAAGCCTGCGGATGCCCGAGCGACCGGCCAGCAGCCGCGACCACGACGCTTCGACATCGGCAGCAAGCGGCGTGACCGCTCCCATGCCTGTAACAACAATCCGTCGCATCTATTTTCCTATCGATTTGGCTGCGTCGCCAGCGCTGCGCACGCCGTTCAAGCGGCGGCTGCTTCACGAACCTGTCCGGTCGCCGCGTCCAGGAAGGCCTGGGCGAGATCCGGATCGTTGACGACGCGCGACAGCATCAGCGCGCCGACCATCGTCGAGAGAATGGCCATGGCCTTTCTGTCGGGCTCCTCAGCTTTGGCGTCGGCAATGAAACGGCCGAGGATTTCGAGATGCTCCTTGATCCCGGCTTCGAACGACGCTTTCACCTCGCTGCCCTGTCTGGCGGCATCCGAGCCGAGCGCGACAATCGGGCAGCCGTCCATCTTTTCTCCGCGATGGCCCATGCTGAGGTAGAATGCGATCACCGCGCCAAGCGGATCCTCGGATTTTGCCGCAGTCGCGGCCGACCAGCGCAGCGTGGCGCTCTCCATCGCCCGCCTCGACGCCTGCACCGCCAGATCGTCCTTGGAGGCGAACTGCTTGTAGAACGCGCCCTGGGTCAGCCCGGCAGCCTGCATCAGGTCTTTGAGGCCGATGCCGTCAAAGCCGCGCTCCCGAAAAAGCCGGCTTGCCACATTGATCACGGTTTCGCGGTTTTCCGCCGCCTGAATGCGACTCACACGCATGTAGACCTCCTTATATTAGCTTGCGTTCGACATCTATAACAGATATAGAGTACGAACGCAATCCAATTTGGAGGAGAGGTCAAATGCTATACAGTTATATCGTCGAGAAATCGATCCGGCAGAGCTTCGACCACGTCAACAACCATCGCTGGGATGAGGCGGTAAAAGCACTCGTGCCGCATGTCCATCACCGCGTTTCCGGCGCCCACGCGCTTGGTGGTGAGCGCCACGACAAGGAAGCCGTGCGCCGCTGGTTTGAGCGCCTCGGCCGCGTCCTGCCCAATCTCCATCTCACGGTCAACCACGTCTGGGTGACGGGCTGGCCGTGGCATACCACCGTATTTGCCCAGTGGGACGGCACGGCAACGCTGCTCAACGGCGACGCGTCCTACGTCAACAGTGGCCTGCACGTGTTCACCCTGCGGTGGGGCCGAGTCTATGCGCTAGAGGAATTCTACGATTCACAAGCAGCGGCCCGCGGTCTCGCCGCCCAAGCGGCAGCTGGCCTCGAAGAGGCTGTCGCCGAACCAATAGCAGGCTAGCAGAAGCGCAGTCAGCGGCCGAAGCGTAACCGCGGGTACGCTAGCCCGTGGCCATGCTAGGCATCGCCCGCAGACGACCCCTTCAGCGCCCTCCCTGCCCTGCAGGAACCGCTTCGACAGCCGCTCATCGGTGACGGTCCGCGAGACCACCGGCTGAGCTCTCCATCGCCCGCCTGGACGCCTGCTCCGCCAGATCGTTCTTGGATGCGACTGCTTGCAAAGCGTGCCTTGGGTGAGCCCAGGCCTCCATCAAAATCCTTAAAGCCGATGCCGTCAAAGCCGCGCTCCCGAAAAAGCCGGTCTGCCCGCTTTGATCGCCGTTTCGCGGTTTTCTGCAACGCCTCACACGCATCATCAATTTTTCTCTTTTTTTTAGATTGCATTCGACATCTAACCAGTATAGAGTTCGAACGAAATCTAAAACGAAGGAGATACAGATGATCCGCAAAACCCTGAGCGCCTCCGTTCTGGCCGCGCTGTTTGTTGCCGCCCCGGCGTTTGCCGAGGAAGCCACCATAGGACGCCCGATCGAAGCCGGCAGCCTGCACGAGGGCCACCTCGACATGGTCGTCTATTACGTCCCGGCCGAAGGCGACCGCCTGGAGGTCACCGCCACCTTCGCGCCAAAGATCGGCGGCGATCCGCAGCGCGTCGTCATGGGCCTCGCCGACGGCGACTCCGTGGCCTTTTCGATGCCGGGCCACCGCGGTTCGCAATACGCGTTCTCGAGGTCCGGCGACGAGGTGACGGTGTCGTCCGAGACCAACATGCGCGCCGATGCCAATCCACCGACCCGACTTGCAGACAGCGGCCTGCGTGCTGCTGGGCTCGCGTCCGTCGAGCCGATGTAAAGGTCGAACGCAATCTTTCTTGAGAGGCGACGAACGTGAAAAAGAGACCCGCTGTTGTACTGGGGAGCATGCTGATCGCGATGTCAGGAGCGGCGGCATTTGCCATACTTGCCATTCCTACGCAGGGAGCCTCCGCCGTAGGCGACCCGAGGCAGGAACCGCCGATCGTCAGATTGGTGACGGCAGCGCCGGTGACCGGATCCGAACGCGGCTTTACCGGTATTGTCGGGGCGAGGGTGCAGAGCGATCTCGGCTTTCGTGTCCCCGGCAAAATCGTGGAGCGGCTCGTGGATGTGGGTCAGGAGGTCAAAGCTGGTCAGCCACTGATGCGCATCGACGACACCGACCTTCGCCTCGCGCTCACGGCGAAGCGCAACGCCGTTGCCGCAGCGCGCGCAACAGTCGTTCAGACGGAACCGGATGAACGGCGATACGCCAGTTTGCTCAGGGATGGATGGGTCCCCCGACAGCGCTACGAGCAGGCGAAGGCCGCGGTCGATACGGCCGAGGCGCAACTCGCCGCCGCCGAAGCCGAAGCACGGGTCGCCGAGAACGAGGCGATCTACGCGGTCCTGCTGGCCGACGCGGATGGAACGGTGGTCGAAACGCTTGGCGAGCCGGGGCAGGTCGTCTCCGCCGGCCAGACAGTGGTCCGGATCGCCAAGGCCGGCTCCCGCGAAGCGGTCGTCGCGCTTCCCGAAACGATCCGGCCGGCGATTGGGTCGGCGGCCGAGGCCAGCGTGTATGGCGGCGATGGGCGTCGTTACACGGCACATCTCCGGCAACTATCGAACTCCGCCGATGCCCAGACCCGTACCTATGAGGCCCGTTATGTGCTCGACGGTGAGGCCGCGGCAGCACCGCTTGGCGCGACGGTAACCATTCGGCTTGCGGGCCAGGCACGCCAGCGGGAAGTCCAGGTGCCGTTGGGAGCCGTGCTCGATGACGGCGAGAAGACAGGCGTTTGGATCCTGGACAACGCCACCTCGACCGTACAGTTTCAGCCTGTCAAGCTTGTTCGTGTGACCAGCGAAACCGCTGTGGTCTCCGGACTGAACTCCAGCAATCCGATTATTTCGCTCGGCGCCCATCTCCTGCAGGAGGGCGCTCGCGTCAGGACTGCGTCCGAAAGCAGGGGCAACTGATGATGAACCTAAATCTCTCCGCGATCGCCGTTCGCGAACGCGCCGTTACCCTGTTCTTCATCCTCCTGCTGGTGGCCGCCGGCGCCTACGCTTTCGTCATGCTCGGGCGGGCGGAGGACCCCAACTTCACCATCAAGACCCTGACGGTCACAACGGCATGGCCGGGCGCAACGGCGCGCGAGATGCAGGACCTCGTCGCCGAACCGCTGGAGAAGCGGCTTCAGGAGATGACCTGGTACGACCGGGTCGAGACGACCACACGGCCGGGTTACGCGTATATGACGGTCACGCTGAAGGACAGCACACCGCCATCTGTCGTGCAGGAGGAGTTCTACCAGGCTCGCAAGAAGCTCGGGGATGAAGCCCGCAACCTGCCGTCCGGCGTCTTCGGGCCCTTCGTCAACGACGAATATTCGGATGTAAGCTTCGCCCTTTACGCGCTGAAGGCCAAGGGCATGCCGATGCGTGAGTTGGCGAGACAGGCCGAGGCGATCCGCCAAGACCTCCTGCACGTGCCCGGCGTCAAGAAGATCAACATCCTTGGTGAACGTCCCGAACAGATATTCGTCGAATTTTCCTACGCCAAGCTGGCCACCCTCGGCGTGTCGGCACAGGACATCGTCGCCGCCTTGCAGCGGCAGAACAGCCTCACGCCGGCAGGCTCGATCGACACAAAGGGATGGATGGGTCCCCCGACAGGGGCCGCGGGTCTTCATCCGGGTGGACGGCGCTTATGACAGCGTTCAGGCGATCGCCGACACGCCGATTGCAGCTGCAGGGCGGACGCTGAAGCTCTCAGATATCGCCGAAGTCCGGCGCGGCTATGAAGATCCTCCCACCTACCTCATTCGACGTCAGGGTGAGCCCACCATCATGCTCGCGGCTGTCATGCAGGAGGGCTGGGATGGTCTCGCGCTCGGCAAGGCGCTGGAGGACAGGACAGCAGCCATCGCACAGACACTGCCTCTCGGGATGACGCTCGACAAGGTGACCGACCAGGCCGTCAACATCACCTCTGCGGTCGACGAATTCATGATGAAGTTTGCGATGGCGCTCGGTGTGGTGCTCTTGGTGAGCCTGTTGAGTCTCGGCTGGCGCGTCGGCATCGTGGTGGCGGCTGCCGTCCCTCTGACGCTTGCCGTCGTGTTCCTCATCATGCTGGAGACTGGCCGGTTCTTCGACCGCATCACGCTCGGCGCCCTCATCCTGGCGCTCGGTCTTCTCGTGGACGACGCCATCATTGCCATCGAGGTGATGGTGGTGAAAATGGAAGAAGGCATGGACCGCATCAAGGCGGCGGCCTATGCGTGGAGCCACACTGCGGCGCCGATGCTGTCCGGGACGCTCGTGACGATCGCCGGGTTCCTGCCGGTGGGCTTCGCGCGCTCGACGGCCGGCGAGTATGCCGGCAACATCTTCTGGGTCGTCGGGTTTGCGCTCATCGTCTCCTGGATCGTCGCCGTTGTCTTCACGCCATATCTTGGCGTGAAGATGCTGCCCGACATCAAACCGGTCGAAGGCGGTCACCAAGCAATTTACGACACGCCGAACTATCGGCGCTTGCGGCGGCTCATCACGTTTGCCGTGCGCCACAAATTCGCAATCTCCGGTATCGTCGCTATCGCCTTCGTGCTTTCCGTTGTCGGCATGGGCTCTCTCAAACAGCAGTTCTTTCCGACATCCGACCGACCCGAAGTGCTGGTGGAGGTTCGCCTGCCGGAAGGCACCAGCATCGAGACGACGACCGCTACGGTCGAGAAGCTCGAAGGCTGGCTGGACGACCAGGCCGAGGCCAAGATCGTCACGAGCTATGTCGGTCAGGGCGCACCCCGCTTCTTTTTCGCAATGGCGCCCGAACTGCCCGATCCTGCCTTCGCCAAGATGGTCGTGCTGACCCAGGACGCCGAGGCGCGTGAGGTGTTGAAGCACCGCCTGCGCGAGGCGGTGGCAGAGGGGCTTGCACCCGAGGCCAATGTCCGCGTCACGCAACTCGTGTTCGGCCCCTACACGCCATTCCCGGTCGAGTTCCGGATTATCGGACCTGATCCCGCGCAGCTCTACAGCATATCCGAGAAGGCCCTCGATATCATGCGGGGCGTCCCGGACGTGCGTCAGGCCAACCGCGATTGGGGCAATCGCACACCCGTGCTCCGCTTCGTCCCGGATCAGGATCGACTGAACCTCATCGGCCTGTCGTCGGCAGAGGTGGGCCAGCAACTCCAGTTCTTGCTCACCGGCATCCCCGTTACGCAGGTTCGCGAGGACATCCGCAACGTCCCCATCGTCGCACGCAGCGCCGGCGGCGAGCGGCTGGATCCGACACGTTTGGCGGATTTCTCACTGATGAGCCGGGACGGTCGCCCGATTCCGCTCGACCAGATTGGCCATTCGGAAATCCGTCTGGAAGAGCCGATCATGAAGCGTCGCGATCGCACGCCTGTCATCACGATCCGCTCGGATATCAACGAAGCGACTCAGCCTCCAGAGGTTTCCAAGGAGATCATGAAGGCCCTTCAGCCGCTGATCGCATCCCTTCCTGCCGGCTATCGCATCGAATTGGGCGGATCGATCGAGGAGGCTGAAAAGGCCAACACCGCGCTGGGCAAAGTCTTTCCGGCAATGATCGCCGCCATGCTGATCGTTATCATGCTGCAGGTGCGATCCTTCTCGACGATGGCCATGGTCATGCTGACGGCGCCGCTTGGCCTTGTCGGCGTCGTGCCGATGCTGCTCACCTTCAACCAGCCCTTCGGATTCAACGCCATTCTGGGCATGATAGGACTGGCCGGCATCCTGATGCGCAACACGCTGATCCTGACCGAACAGATCAAGGAGAACCGTGCTGCCGGCCTCGACGACTATCACGCCGTCATTGAGGCGACGGTGCAACGCACCAGGCCCGTGATCCTGACGGCCCTCGCCGCCGTGCTGGCCTTCATCCCCCTCACGCACTCCGTCTTCTGGGGATCGATGGCCTATACGCTGATCGGCGGCACGGCGGTCGGCACGGTGCTGATCCTGCTCTTCCTTCCCGCGCTCTATGCCGCGTGGTTCCGGATCAAACCAACTGCAGACGACGTCCGTGAGGAGCCATCCGGCTCGACGGATGAACTGGAAAAGCAAACGGCAATTGCTGCCGAATAGGGCCCTGTTGTCGAGCAGGCGGATCAAGATTTCGCCGCTGGCTCTGCCTGAACATAGGCAGGGCCAGTCGCACGACTATACCGCTTGCAAAGAACGTTCAGGACGAGCCCGGCAGATCCATCATCAGTTCTGGAGACATCGATGAATTATCCGGTCGGAACGCGAACGGGTCCCGACAAGGTGCGGGCTCGCATCCTGGAGGTGGCGGAGGAGCATTTTCGCCGCATCGGCCACCATAAGACGTCGGTAGCCGACATCGCCTCCGAACTCGGCATGAGCCGGGCGAACGTCTACCGTTTCTTTTCCTCCAGGGACGCAATCAACGAATCCATCTGCAGGCAGGTCGTGAACGAGGTCGCGGACATCGCCGTTGCGATCGCACGCACCAACGCGCCGGCCTTGGAGAAACTCGACCGGCTCCTGACCGCCGTTCACCAGCACAACAAGACGAAATTGATCAAGGAAAGAAGCATGCACGACTTGATCGTCGCCGCCCTGCGCGAGAATCGGGCGGTCATCAAGGCGCATGTCGAGCGAATGTTGGAAATCCTTGAGGCGATCATTCGCGAGGGGACCGAGGCGGGCGAACTCAAGGTCGAGGACCCGGCAGAAGCGGCGCGTGCGGTCAACGCCGCGTTCACGCCGTTCTTCCACCCGATTCTGATCGAGCACTGCGTTCAGCACGGCGAAGACACCGAAGCGGGCCTGCGCACGCAGATTCGCTTTGTCCTGAAAGCTCTCGGCAAATCGAACTAGCCGCCCTGGCAGGTGGCTGCCAGCGACGCATTCCGCCCTCAATTCAGGCGCGACCTCCAATATTCGGTCCTTCGTGCGGATAGAGCTTGCCGAACAGGGGCAGATACATCGCGCCCTTGCGCATCAGGAAATCGTGGAACGTCGCCATCGCCGGCGAGATCGCGTGATCGCTGCGCATCACCGAAAACCATTGCCGGCGGATCGGCATGCCGACGACGTCGAGGATGACCAGCCGGCCGGCTTCGGTTTCGGCGGCGATGGTGTGGGCAGAGATGAAGGCAATGCCGAGCCCCGCCATCACCGCCTGCTTGATCGTCTCGTTCGAGCCCATTTCAACGCCGAGATCGTCGATGCGGCCGGGCACGTCGCTCAAAAAGATTTCCAGCGAGATGCGCGTGCCGGAGCCGGGCTCGCGGATGAGGAAATGCTCTTCGGCGATCCGCTCCTTGGATATCTCGCGCGCCGACGCCAGCGGGTGGTCGGGCGGCGCGATGATGACCAGCGGGTGATCACCAAAGACCGAGGCACGCACCGGGACTTCCCTCGCCGGGCGTCCCATCAGCGCGATGTCGATGTCGTGGTTCTTAAGACTGTTGATGGTTTCGGCGCGGTTGCCGATGGCGAGGCGCATGTCGATGTCGGGATGTTCCTTCATGAAGCCGGCCATCAGCCGCGGCGCGAAATATTTGGCGGTGGAAACGACGCCGAGCCGCAAGCTGCCGATACGCACGCCCTTGATCGCATCCATCTTGTCTTCGAGCAGGCGAAGCCGCTCCTCGATCTCCTGCGCCGTCTCGACGAAGGCCAGACCTGCGGCAGTCGGACGCATGCCGTCCGACGTCCGGTCGAACAAGGCCAGCTGGAACTCCTCCTCGACCTGCCGCAACTGGATCGTCACAGCTGGAGGAGACAAGCCTAACACCTTGGCCGCGCTAACGATTTTCCCATGACTGATGATAGCCTGAACGGTCTTGAATTGCTTGAGCGTGAGGTTTCTCATGCGCCATACTAAATTTTTTTTAGCACGAAAGTAAAGTTATTGAATTTTACTTATCCATGGCAGTTTGTTCTCATTCCCCAATCCGGCCGGAGGAGTTGCGGCTGGATCGGGAGGTTACGATGCCAGCGGCAACGCTCGACGCATTTCTGAATTCCTATCTCGGCCCGCCCGACGAACTGCGTTCGGCAGTCGTCGCGACCGTTCGTCAGCTGACGCAGGCCGCCACCAAGGTCCGCAACACAATCAATCAGGGCGTGCTCGGCACCGCCTTTGCCGGGACCCGCAGCGCCAATGCCGACGGCGACATCCAGAAGGATCTCGACATCTTCGCCGACGACATCTTCCTCAATGCCATGCGCCACGCTCCGGTCGCGCTCTACGCCTCCGAGGAACTGGAGCAGCCGGTCCTGCTCGACAGCCAGGCGCCTCTCGCCATCGCCATCGACCCGCTCGACGGCTCTTCCAACATCGACACCAACGTGTCGATCGGAACGATCTTCTCGCTCCTCCCTGCAACTGGCGCGCCGGACGAAAATCCGGCCGCCTCTTTTTTGCAGCCGGGCGTGAAGCAGCTGGGCGCCGGTTTCTTCATCTACGGGCCGCAGCTGGCGCTGGTCCTGTCGCTCGGCAGCGGCACGCATGTCTTCGTTCTCTCGACCAGGCTCGGCACCTTCGTCCAGGCCTACGAGAGCCGGATCATCCCGCAGCGTACCCAGGAGTTCGCCATCAACGCCGCCAACTACCGGCATTGGGACGAGGCGGTGCGGCTCTACATCGACGACTGCCTCGAAGGCACTGAAGGCCCACGCGGAAAGGACTTCAACATGCGCTGGATCGCCTCCCTCGTCGCCGACTGCTACCGCATACTGATGCGCGGCGGCGTGTTCCTGTATCCAGGCGACAAGCGCAAGGGTTACCGCCAGGGACGGCTGCGCCTCGTCTATGAGGCCAACCCGATCGCCTATCTCATCGAACAGGCAGGCGGCGCCGCCACCGACACCATCACCCGCATCCTCGAAATCGAGCCCGAGGGCCTGCACCAGCGCGTGCCCGTGGTGTTCGGATCGGCGCGCGAGGTCGCGCGCATCACCCGCTACCACACCGAGCCCAGCGCGATCGGCGAGCGTGCACCGCTGTTCAGCCGCCGCGGCCTGTTCAGGGCCTGAGCATCATGTCGGCAAAGCACCCCATCATCACCATCACCGGGTCGTCAGGCGCCGGCACCACCTCGGTCAAGCGCATCTTCGAGCTGATCTTCCGGCGTGAGAACATCGACGCCGCCTTCATCGAAGGCGACGCCTTTCACCGCTACGACCGCGCCACGATGAAGGTCAAGGTGGCCGAGGAGGAGAAGGCCGGCAATCCGAACTTCACCCACTTCCATGCCGAGGCCAACGAGCTCGCAATCCTCGAAGAGGTGTTTGAGGAATATGGCCGCCGTGGAACCGGAAAGACCCGCACCTACATCCATGACGAGGACGAGGAGAAGCAGTACGGCACGCCGCCGGGGCAATTTACCGAATGGCGCGAATTCCCGCCGAGCGACCTGCTCTTCTACGAGGGCCTGCATGGCTGCGTCGTCACCGACAAGATAGACCTGGCCAGGCATGCCGACCTCAGGATCGGCGTGGTGCCGGTCATCAATCTCGAATGGATACAGAAGATCCATCGCGACCGGGCAACCCGCGGCTATTCCACCGAGGCGGTGATGGACGTCATCCTGCGCCGCATGCCGGACTATGTCCGCTACATCGTCCCGCAGTTCTCGCAGACCGCCATCAACTTCCAGCGCGTGCCGATCGTCGACACGTCCAACCCGTTCATCGCGCGCTGGATCCCGACGCCCGACGAATCGATGCTGGTCATCCGCTTCGCCAATCCCCGCGGCATCGATTTCCCCTACCTGCTTTCGATGATCCACGACTCGTTCATGTCGCGGCCGAATTCCATAGTGGTGCCAGGCAACAAGCTCGATCTTGCGATGCAGCTGATCCTGACGCCGCTCATCCTGCAATTGATCGAACGCAAGAACCGTGTGTCGTGAGGAGGACGCCATGAACAGCCAAGCAGCAGCCCTGAAGCCCGCCGCCGCCGTCTCAGAGCGCGACATGGCGAACGCCATTCGCGCGCTGGCGATGGACAGCGTCCAAAAGGCCAATTCCGGTCATCCGGGCATGCCGATGGGCATGGCCGACGTCGCGACGGTGCTGTTCAGCCGCTTCATCAACATCGATCCGTCGGCGCCCAACTGGCCCGATCGCGACCGCTTCGTGCTTTCGGCCGGGCACGGCTCGATGCTGCAATATGCGCTGCACTACCTGCTCGGCTACGAAGACATGCCGATCGAGCAATTGCAGCGGTTTCGCCAACTGGGCAGCCGCACCGCCGGACATCCCGAATATGGCCATGCGCTTGGCATCGAGACGACGACCGGTCCGCTCGGACAAGGCATCTCGACCGCTGTCGGCATGGCGCTGGCCGAGCGCATGCTTGCTGCCCGCCACGGCGCCGATCTCGTCGACCATTTCACCTATGCGATCGCCGGCGACGGCTGCCTGCAGGAAGGCATCAGTCACGAGGCGATCGACCTTGCCGGTCACCTGAAGCTCGCCCGGCTGATCGTCTTCTGGGACGACAATGCGATCTCGATCGACGGACCGACGTCGCTGTCGACATCGATGGACCAGCCGGCACGGTTCGAAGCCGCCGGATGGCATGTGCAGTCGGTGGACGGCCACGACACGGAAGCCGTCGCTGCGGCAATCGAAGCGGCGCAGCAGTCGGACCGGCCGTCGCTGATCGCCTGCCGCACGGTGATCGGCAAGGGCGCGCCCAATCTGGGCGGCTCGGAAAAGACGCATGGCGCGCCGCTGGGCGATGCCGAGGTCGCCGCGACGCGCGAGAACATCGGCTGGGCCTGCGTGCCGTTCGAGGTGCCGGACGACATCCTTTTCGCCTGGCGCGAAATTGCCGAGCGCGGGCAAGCGGCGCGGCACGCCTGGGAGCAGCGGTTTGCCGCCTCGCCGCAGCGCCAGGCCTTCGAGAGTGCGGTCGCCGGCACCCTGCCCGACGCGGTCTTCGAAGCGCTCGCCGCTTTCCGCAAGGAGCATGTCCAGAAGGCGACCAAGGTCGCAACGCGAAAAGCCTCCGAAATGGCGCTCGGCGCCATCAACGCCGCAACCGAGCTGACCGTCGGCGGCTCCGCCGATCTGACGCACTCGAACCTGACGATCACCAAGGGCATGGATCGCATAGCGCCTGGTGCCTATGCCGGCCGCTACATCCACTACGGCATCCGCGAGCATGGCATGGCCGCGGCCATGAACGGCATCGCGCTGCATGGCGGCTTCGTGCCTTATGGCGGCACCTTCCTGTGCTTCGCCGACTATGCCCGCGGCGCGATGCGGCTCTCGGCGCTGATGGGCCAGCGCGTCATCTATGTGATGACCCATGATTCCATCGGTCTTGGCGAGGACGGCCCGACCCATCAGCCGATCGAGCACCTGGCGATGCTGCGGGCGACGCCCAACCTCAACGTCTTCCGTCCGGCCGACATCATCGAAACGGCGGAGTGCTGGGAACTGGCGCTGAAGAGCAAGAACCGGCCGAGCGTGCTGGTGCTCTCGCGGCAGAACCTGCCGATGCTGCGCCACACAGATAGCGAAGAGAACCGGTCCAGCCGGGGCGCCTATGTCCTGCGCGAGCCGGCCGGGCACCGCGCCGTGACGCTGATCGCCACCGGCTCGGAGGTCGAGATCGCCGTTGCCGCCGCCGAACGGCTGGAGACCGAGCACGGCATCGCCGCCGCCGTCGTCTCGATGCCGTGCTGGGAGCTGTTCGAGGAACAGGATGCCGACACCCGCAAGGCGGTCCTCGGCTCGGCGCCGCGCGTCGCCGTCGAAGCCGCAGCACGGCTCGGCTGGGACCGCTGGATCGGCGACACCGGTGCTTTCGTCGGCATGGCCGGTTTCGGCGCCAGCGCCCCTGCCCCGGATCTCTACCGGCATTTTGACATCACGCCCGAAGCCGTCGCCGCAGCGGCGCTGAAGCTCATCATCTAGGAAGGACCCCAAAATGGCCCGCATCACCCTTCGCCAGCTTCTCGACCATGCCGCCGAGCACGGCTATGGCGTTCCGGCATTCAACATCAACAACATGGAACAGGGCCTTGCCATCATGGAGGCGGCCAGGGCCTGCGACGCACCGGTCATCATCCAGGCCTCGCGCGGCGCCCGCTCCTATGCCAACGACATCATGCTGGCCAAGATGATGGAGGCGTTGACCGAAATGCATCCGGCCATTCCGCTCTGCATCCATCAGGACCACGGCAACAACGAAGCCACCTGCCTTTCGGCGATCCGCCACGGCTTCACCTCGGTGATGATGGACGGCTCGTTGATGGCGGACGCCAAGACGCCGGCAAGCTACGACTACAACGTCGCCATCACCGAACGTGTCGCACGCATGGCGCATTGGGTCGGCGCTTCCGTCGAAGGCGAGCTTGGCGTGCTCGGCTCGCTGGAAACCGGCCAGGGCGAGGCCGAGGACGGGCATGGCGCCGAAGGTGTGCTTTCCCACGACCAGCTTTTGACCGATCCCGATCAGGCGGTCGACTTCGTCACCGCCACCCGGGTCGACGCGCTGGCGATCGCCTGCGGCACTTCGCACGGCGCCTACAAATTTAGCCGCAAGCCCGACGGCGGCATCCTCGCCATGCAGGTGATCGAGGCGATCCACGAAAAGCTGCCCAACACGCATCTGGTCATGCATGGCTCTTCCTCGGTACCGCAGGAACTGCAGGACGTCATCAACCGATATGGTGGCGAGATGCCCCAGACCTTTGGCGTTCCGGTCGAGGAGATCGAGCGCGGCATCCGTTACGGCGTGCGCAAGGTCAACATCGACACCGATTGCCGCATGGCCATGGCCGGGCAGTTCCGCCGCGTCGCGACGGAAGACCCGCGCGAATTCGATCCGCGCAAATTCCTGAAACCCGCCATGGATGCCCTGCGCGACCTTTGCCGCGATCGCTTCGAGCGCTTCGGCACCGCCGGCAACGCCTCGAAGATCAGGGTCATCGCCATGGACGAGATGGCCAAACGTTATGCCGCGGGAAAACTCGACCCGCAAATCGCAACCGCGAAAGCCGCCTGAGCGGCAAACAGGAGACCTGTCATGAACAAGATCGACATGCCGTCAGCTGGCACGCTCAAGGAAGGCAAGGAACGCTACAAGTCGGGCGTCATCCCCTACAAGAAGATGGGCTACTGGGAGCCGGATTACCGGCCCAAGGAGACCGACCTAATCGCCATGTTTCGGATCACGCCGCAGCCAGGCGTCGACCACGAGGAGGCGGCGGCCGCCATCGCCGGTGAATCCTCCACCGCGACGTGGACGGTGGTGTGGACCGACAGGCTGACCGCCTGCGAGCTCTACCGCGCCAAGGCGTTCAGATCCGAGCCGGTGCCGAACACCGGTCCCGGCACCAAGACCGAGCAGCAGTACTTCGCCTACATCGCCTACGACCTCGACCTGTTCGAGCCGGGCTCAATCGCCAACCTGACCGCATCGATCATCGGCAACGTGTTCGGCTTCAAGGCAGTCAAGGCCTTGCGGCTCGAGGACATGCGCATCCCGGTGGCTTACCTGAAGACCTTCCAGGGCCCGGCGACCGGCATCGTGGTGGAACGCGAGCGGCTCGACAAGTTCGGCCGGCCGCTGCTCGGCGCGACGACGAAGCCGAAGCTTGGCCTGTCAGGCCGCAACTATGGCCGCGTCGTCTACGAGGCGCTGAAGGGTGGCCTCGACTTCGTCAAGGACGACGAGAACATCAACTCGCAGCCGTTCATGCACTGGCGCGACCGCTTCCTCTACTGCATGGAGGCCGTGAACAAGGCGTCGGCCGCCACCGGCGAGGTCAAGGGCCATTATCTCAACGTCACCGCCGGCACGATGGAGGAGATGTACGAGCGCGCCGAATTCGCAAAACAGCTTGGCTCCTGCATCGTCATGATCGACCTGGTCATCGGCTACACGGCGATCCAGTCGATGGCCAAATGGGCACGCCGCAACGACATGATCCTGCACCTGCACCGCGCCGGCAACTCGACCTATTCGCGCCAGAAGAACCACGGCATGAATTTTCGCGTCATCTGCAAATGGATGCGGATGGCCGGTGTCGACCACATCCATGCCGGCACGGTGGTCGGCAAGCTGGAAGGCGACCCGCTGATGATCAAGGGTTTCTATGACACGCTTCGCGAGGAGCGCACGCCGCAGAACCTCGAAACCGGGCTGTTCTTCGACCAGGACTGGGCCTCGCTCAACAAGGTGATGCCCGTCGCCTCGGGCGGCATCCATGCCGGCCAGATGCACCAGCTGATCCATTATCTCGGCGAGGACGTCGTCCTGCAGTTCGGCGGCGGCACGATCGGCCATCCGGACGGCATCCAGGCCGGCGCGACGGCCAATCGCGTCGCGTTGGAGGCGATGATCCTCGCCCGCAACGAGGGCCGCGACTATCTGCGCGAAGGCACCAAAATCCTCGAACAGGCGGCCAGATGGTGCACGCCGCTGAAAGCTGCCCTGGAGACCTGGAAGGACGTCACCTTCAACTACGAATCGACCGACACGGCCGACTTCGTGCCAACCGCAACGCCCAGCTTCTAGACGAAAGGAACCGTCGCCATGATGACCAATCCGGGAAACAAGGTCACGCAGGGACAGTTTTCGTTCCTGCCCGACCTGACCGATGAGCAGATTTCGGCGCAGATCAAATACGCGCTGAAAAACCACTGGGCGGTCAGCGTCGAGTACACGGACGATCCGCATCCGCGAAACACCTATTGGGAAATGTACGGCAACCCGATGTTCGACCTGAAGGACCCGGCGGGCATCCTGCTTGAAGTCAACAATTGCCGGAAAGCCATGCCCAACATGTATGTCCGGGTCACCGCCTTCGATTCGAGCAAGGGCTGGGAAGCGCCGCGCATGTCGTTCATCGTCAATCGGCCGCCCAACGAACCCGGGTTCCGGCTGCTGCGCCAGGAGCGCGACGGCCGCAGCCAGGGCTATTCGATCGTGCCTTATGCGACCGACAGGCCCGAAGGCGAGCGGAGCTAGTCGAAACCATGCTGGACGCGATAGCAAAGGGCACTGCCGCGCCGGACGCGCCGGTCGATCTGCAGGCCGAGTTCGAGGCGTCCAACATCGATGAGGTGCTGGGCAAGCTCGACCGCGAACTCGTTGGCCTGAAGCCCATCAAGACCCGCATCCGCGAGATCGCGGCGCTGCTCCTGGTCGACCGGCTTCGCCGCAAGTTCGGCCTGACCTCGGGCGCGCCGACACTGCACATGAACTTCACCGGAAACCCCGGTACCGGGAAAACCACCGTGGCGCTCAGGATGGCCGAAATCCTGCATCGTCTCGGCTATGTCCGCGAGGGCCACATGGTCGCAGTGACGCGAGACGATCTCGTCGGCCAGTATGTCGGCCACACCGCGCCCAAAACCCGCGAAGTAATCAAGCGCGCCATGGGCGGGGTGCTTTTCATCGACGAGGCCTACTATCTCTACAAGCCCGAGAACGAACGCGACTACGGCCAGGAATCGATCGAGATCCTGCTGCAATGCATGGAAAACAACCGTGACGATCTGGTTGTGATTCTTGCCGGCTACAAGGACAAGATGGACCGCTTCTTCAACAGCAATCCCGGCATGCGCTCGCGCATCGCCCACCACCTCGACTTTCCCGACTACGGCGTCGGCGAGCTCAAATCGATCGCCGAAATCATGCTGGCGGAACAGAATTATCGTCTCAGCGAGGCGGCGGCCAAGGCGCTCGAAGAGTACCTGCCGATCCGCATGCGGCTGCCGCATTTCTCCAACGCTCGCTCGGTCCGCAATGGGCTCGACCGGGCGCGGCTTCGCCAGGCCAACCGGCTTTTCACGTCGCGCGACCGGGTGTTGACGAAGACCGACCTTATCACCATTGAGGAATCCGACATTCGCGGCAGCCGCGTTTTCGCAGAAGGCAAGCTCGAAGGCGAACCGGAGACGAAGGCGCGCTGACACGATGACGCCGGTTGGTGTGCAGCGACCGGAAACCGAAGACGGAATGGAGCCGACGACCATGGGTACCAAGACAATCATCGCCCCCTCGGTGCTTTCTGCGGATTTCTCGCGGCTCGGCGATGAGGTCGAAGCAGTCGTCCGGGCGGGCGCCGACTGGATCCATCTCGACGTGATGGACGGTCATTTCGTGCCCAACATCACCTTCGGTCCGCCGGTGATCAAGGCGATCCGCGATCGAACCGACAAGGTCTTCGACTGTCACCTGATGATTGCGCCGGCCGACGCCTATCTCGCCGCCTTCGCCGAGGCCGGCTGCGACATCATCACCGTGCATGCCGAGGCCGGGCCGCATCTCGACCGTTCGCTGCAGGCGATCAGGAATCTCGGCAAGAAGGCCGGCGTGTCGCTGAACCCGTCGACGCCGGAAAGCGTCATCGAATATGTGCTCGACCGGCTCGATCTGGTGCTTCTGATGACGGTCAATCCGGGTTTCGGCGGCCAGGCTTTCATTCCGGCGGTCGTCGACAAGGTCAGGCGGGTCAAGGCGCTGATCGGCAATCGCCCGATCGACATCGAGATCGACGGCGGCGTCACCCCCGAGACCGCCCCGCTGGTCACCGCGGCCGGCGCCAATGTGCTGGTCGCCGGCTCGGCTATCTTCAAGGGCGGCAGCGAGGCGGCCTATCGCGCCAATATCGGCGCCATCAGGCAGGCAGCCGACGGCGCGATCCGGAAAGCCGCGTAAAACCATTTCATCGGAGCACAACATGGGGGCAATCCCACCTGTCTGCGATTTCGGCTGGCAAGCCATCGATGCCGTCTTGCCCGGCGTCGACGGCAAATCGCATTCGATCTTCAGCCACGCCGGTCCGAACGGGCTGGTGGTGGCCTTCATCTGCAACCACTGCCCTTACGTGAAGGCGGTGATTTCCCGCATCGTCCGCGATGCCGACGACCTCAAGCCCGAAGGCATCGGCTTTGTCGCGATCAACGCCAACGATGCCGACGCCTATCCGGATGATTCCTTCGACAACATGAAGCTCTTCGCGAAGGCGAACGGCTTCACTTTCCCCTACCTCCACGACGAGCGCCAGACGGTGGCGCGTGCCTATGGAGCCGTTTGCACTCCGGATTTCTTCGGGCTCAACAGCGAATTGACGCTGCAATATCGCGGCAGGCTGGACGCGGCGCGGCGCGACGCTGGACCGCCCGGACTAAGACGCGACCTTTTCGAGGCGATGAGGCAAATTGCCCGAACCGGCGACGGACCGCTGGACCAGATCGCTTCGATCGGCTGCTCGATCAAGTGGAAGGACGCCGCATGAACGTCGGCATGAGTAGGCCGTTTCGATCGCCGAAGGCGATCCTGTTCGATCTCGACGGCACGCTGGTCGATTCGGCGCCCGATATAACCGCCGCGGTCAACGAATTGCTGGCCGGTCGCGATCTGCCGCCGCTGCGCCTGGAACAGGTCAGGGCGATGATCGGCGGCGGCGTCAGGAAACTGGTCGAGCGAGCCTTCGCGGCATCCGGCGCGCCGCTCCTCGGCAGCGCCCTCGACGAGGCCAACCGTGCCATGGCGCCGATCTACCGCAGACATCTGACCGGCCTGACGACGCTGATGCCCGGCGTCAGGGAGGTTCTCACCCACTTCCATTTGAGCGGAATAGCCATGGGCGTGGTGACCAACAAGCCGCAGCTGGCGGCTCGCGAAATCCTGCTGCATTTCGGGCTGACGGAGCATCTCGGCGCGATCGTCGGCGGAGATGCGGTGACTTGCCTGAAACCGGCGCCCGACGCTCTGCTGCTGGCGCTCGACCAGCTTCAGGTCGAGCCTCGTGACGCACTGATGGTCGGAGACAGCGGCGCCGACGTGGCCGCCGCCCGCGCCGCCGGCATACCGGCTATCCTGCTGCGTGGCGGCTACACCCAAATTGCCGTTGAAGCGCTTGGCGCCGACCTGGTTTGCGATGGCTTGCTCGACCTGCCTTCCGCGATGCGCAGGCTGCAAGACGCCGCTTGACCGGCGCCACCAGTGCGGGCGCGCCGGCCGAGCGCAGTTTGCGAACGGCCGGCGAAGTCGCGTTACTCCGGCGGATGAACCGGGTTACTTCCTGCGGAAGAACCGGGTTATTTCCTGCGGAAAAACCGGGTTATTTCCTGCGGAAAAACCGGGTTATTTGGAGTATTGCTTCAGATAGGCGATGACGTTGGCGAGATCCTCGTCCTTCTTGAGACCGGGAAACGCCATCTTCGTACCCTTGATCATGCCCTTCGGGTCGCGAAGATAATTCGTCAGCGTGGCTTCGTCCCATTTGACGCCGGATTTGCCCGCCTCGGCCATCGGTTTGGAATATTTGAACCCCGGATGCGTGCCGGCCGTCCGGCCGATAACGCCGCTCAATGACGGGCCGATCTTGTTCTTGTCCTCGTCGACGACGTGGCAGGCCTTGCACTTGGCGAAGACCTTCTCACCCGCCGCGGCATCCTGTGCCTGCGATTGGTTTGTAATAGACGTCGCAACGGACACGACGGCGAAAAATGCGACTGCACGCATGGCATTTCCTCATTGATCGTCAAGGTGCCCTGGACGATTAGCGCATGCCTTTGTCTGATCATCGGCATGCATCGTTTTATGCAGAGCGAAAACGTCTCCCTTGTGGAGTTGCAGCGCCTGCACCCTGGAAGCTACCCGGCAGATGAGCGATGTCAACCGCTACCCCGAATTCAAGGCAATCGCCTCAGACCAATTGCTGCTCGCAGCGCAGCCGGCGAAGCTGCCGATCTCCCCCCTTGCGGGGGAGATGCCCGGTAGGGCAGAGGGGGGTGCTGTCCCGCCTGGCCTGGCAGTCAATTACAGCCACGCAGTCAGGCTGCTTTCGGTCGGGAATGGTGAAATAGCTGAAAGTCGAAAGTTGGCGATCCTTCCCACCCCCCTCTGTCCTGCCGGACATCTCCCCCGCAAGGGGGGAGATTGGATGCCGCTTCGGCTTTCGCCAACCACCAACGCTGGAAGACTGGGCAAGCAACCGGCGGAGTTCGGCTCCGCCCCTCTCCATTCGCCGTTGTTGACGGCCATCGGGCGAGCGCGTAGCCTCAAACCATTCCGGTTTTCCATGGGCACCTCGGGACTCCGGCAGTTGGCGATTTTGTCCAGGTTCGCGGATCGGGCCGGAACTCGTCAAAGCGGGCGTCTTCAAGCGCGCAAGAGGTGCTGAATGGATATGGTCGACCTCATCTTGACGGTTTGCCTGATTGCCAATCCGGGCAATTGCCGAGACGAACATCTCTATTTCGAGAGCCGCGGCTCTCTGTTCCAATGCATGATGCTGGCGCCCACCGAAATCGCAAAATGGTCGCAGGAACACCCGACCCTCAAGGTCAAGCGCTGGAAATGCGCTTTCCCGAACAAAGACCGTGCGATCTGATCGGCGCCCCGGCCGTTATGGCCCCGGGAGGAGACATCATCATGATTTCGCGTCGAGGAACGCTCCGGCTGGCGGCTCTTGGAACAGCCGCGGCACTTGTCCCAAAGCCCTCATTCGCCACGAACCGGGTTCGCATCGGTGTGCTGAAATTCGGCACCGTGAGCTGGGCGCTTGACACGCTGAAGCACCACAGATTCGACGCAGCCAACGGTATCGATCTGGAGGTCGTCGATTTCGCCGGCGAGGATGCAACCAACGTCGCCTTGCTGGCCGGCGCGATCGACATGATCGTCTCCGACTGGCTGTGGGTCTCGCGCCAACGCTCCGAAGGCGTCGACCTCACACTGGTCCCCTATTCGACCGCCGTCGGGGCGATCATGGTGAAGGAGGGAGCGCCGATCCGCACGATCTCCGATCTCAGGGAAAAAAAGCTCGGCGTCGCCGGCGGACCGCTCGATAAAAGCTGGCTGCTGATCCAGGCGCTGGCCAGACGCGATCACGGCCTCGACCTGCCGGCAACCAGCGACATCGTCTTTGGCGCGCCGCCGCTGATTTCGGAAAAGGCGATGCAGGACGAGCTCGATGCGGTGCTCAATTTCTGGCATTTTTGCGCCCGCCTCGAGGCCAACGGCTTTCGTCGCCTGATCGGCGCCGATGCTGCGGCGAAAGCCCTCGGGGCCTCAGGCGCCGTATCGGCGCTCGGCTATGTCTTTCATGACAAATGGGCGAACGAACATCCGGACGCTATCAGGGGCTTCATCAAGGCTTCGGCGCAGTCCAAGGACTTGCTGGCCCGATCCGACGATGAGTGGCTGCGCCTTGCGCCTGATATCCGCGCGCAAGGCGAGGAACTGGCAAGACTGCGTGACCGCTATCGCGAAGGCATTCCCAGACGCCCGGTCGCCGAGGATGCGGCCGACGCCGGCAAGCTCTATCGTGTGCTGGCCGAGATCGGCGGCGAAAAGCTGGTCGGCCGCGCGCCCGAGATGGCGCCCGGCACGTTCTGGCAGGTACCCCCGCAATGAGCGCACCTGATACCGGCGATCGCCCGCCTGGCGCTGCGGCCGGCATGTCCATCCAATCCGGCCTGGCAGCGGCGCTGACACCGGTGCTGACGGTCGCGGCCTCTCTGCTCGGGCTTGGCCTGCTGTGGGGCGTTGCGGCAAGTGCCTGGCCGAGCCGTGCCTTTCCAGGGCCGGGACAGGTCTGGCAGGTGCTGCTCGCAGAGGCGGCGAACGGCGATCTTTTCTACCATCTCGGCGCGACGCTCGGCCGGGTTGCCGCGGCCTATGTCGTCGCGATGGTTGTTGGCTCGGTCATCGGCGTCCTCCTCGGCAGCCACCGCCGCGCAGACCGGTTCTTCGCTCCCTGGGTAGTCCTGTTCCTCAACATTCCCGCGCTGGTGGTCATCGTGCTTGCCTACATCTGGTTCGGCCTCAACGAAGCGGCGGCGATTGGCGCGGTTGCCGTCAACAAGATCCCGAATGTCGTGGTGACGATGCGCGAGGGCGCCAGGGCGCTTGATCCGAGTTACGCCGAAATGGCCGCCGTCTACCGCTTCGGTCTCCTCGACCGCGCCCGCCATGTCCTGCTGCCGCAACTGCAGCCCTATCTTGCCGCCGCCTCACGATCCGGCATCGCTCTCATCTGGAAGATCGTCCTGGTGGTCGAGCTGCTCGGCCGCTCCAACGGCGTCGGCTTCCAGATCTACCTTTATTTCCAGCTCTTCGACGTCGCCGCCATACTTGCCTACACCCTGGCTTTCGTGGCGGTGATGCTTGTCATCGAACTCTTTCTGGTGCAGCCCGTTGAACGACATGCAACCCGTTGGCGGCGTCGTCCCGCTTAGGGTCGACATCGCCGAAAAGATCTTTAGGTCCGCGCAAGGCGTCTCGATCAAGGCGCTCCAGGACCTTTCCTTCGAGGTCCGGCAAGGCGAATTCGCCTGCTTGCTGGGGCCGTCCGGCTGCGGCAAGACCACGACGCTGCGCATCCTGCTTGGGTTGGACAAGGACTTTTCCGGCTCGTTCCAGCTGCCTGAAGGCGGCTCCGACCGGATCGCCGCCGTGTTCCAGGAGCCGGTCTTGCTGCCGTGGCGGACGGTGGAGCAGAATGTCAGGCTGGCGCTGCCGAAAAGCCTGAGAACGAAGAACCTCGACGGGCTGTTCGACACGCTCGGCCTCGCCGGCATGCGCTCGCTCTATCCGGCCGAGCTTTCGCTCGGCCTTGCACGCAGGGCAGCGCTTGCCAGGGCCTTCGCCACCGAACCGGCGGTGCTGTTCCTGGACGAACCCTTTGCCTCACTCGACGAACGGACCGCCGAGCGGCTTCGGCACCTGCTTTTGACCGTGTGGTCGGCACGGCCCACGACCGCCTTGATGGTAACCCACAATCTGCGCGAGGCCTTGATGCTGTCGGACCGCATCATCGTGCTCGCGCAGCGGCCGGCGCATGTGCTCGGCATGTTCGACGTAAGGCTGCCGCGGCACTATCGCAATCCACAGGTGATGAGCGACCTTTTGCGGTGTTTCCAGCAAAAATTTCCGGGCGTGGCCTGATCGCCTTACAGTTCGGAATCGGGAGGAAGTCATGCCAATCGACAGGATACGACGCAAGCTTGTGAACGGCTTCGCCTGCACCGCGGTCAGCGCCGCGATGCTGCCCTGTTGCCTCGGGCGGGCCGCTCTCGCCGCAGCCTACGGCCTTGAATTCAAGCTCAGGAAAGTCGCCGACGGCGTTTTCGCTTTCCAGGGCGTCGATGAATTGATGAGCGCCGCCAACCAGGGCGCGATCTCCAACCTCGGCGTCGTCGTCGGCGCCAACGCCATCGCCGTCATCGACAGCGGCGGCAGCCTGATCGAGGCGAACGCCCTCATCGCCGCAATCGGCAAGATAAGCGCCAAGCCGGTCCGCTACCTGATCAACACCCACATGCACCCCGACCATGTCTTCGGCAACGCGGCGTTCCGGCAGATCGGCGCCACCATCGTCGGCCACCACAATCTGCCGCGCGCCCTCGAGGCGCGTGGCGCCTTCTACCTGCAGAACTTTCGCGAACAGATCGGCGACGCGCTCATCAAAGGGATCGAGATCATACCGCCGACGATGCTGGTCGACGATCGCCTGCAGCTCGACCTTGGCGGGCGCGTGCTCGAATTGCGGGCATGGAAGGCGGCTCACACCGACAACGACCTGACCGTCTTCGACAGCGCGACCCGCACGCTGTTTGCCGGCGATCTGGTTTTCATCGGTTCCTTGCCGACGCTCGACGGATCGCTGCTCGGCTGGCTCCGCCAGATGGATGGGCTCGCCGCGATTGGCGCCACGCGCGTCGTGCCGGGTCATGGCCCGGTGCCGGCCGACTGGCCGCAGGCGCTGATGGCAGAGCGGCGCTATTTCGAAATTCTGGCGCGCGATATTCGCAAGGCGATCGCCGACGGGACGCCGCTCCGCGACGCCGTCAAGACCGCCGGCGCAAGCGAACGGAGCAATTGGCATCTGTTCGACGACTACAACGAGCGCAATGCAACAGCCGCCTTTACCGAACTCGAATGGGAATAGGTCACAGCGACGAGCGCTGGACGTGGTGGATCGATTTGCCAAACGCATCGTCAAGGGTCTATCCTCGACATTGGCCTGGGCACCACCTCTCTGACATTGGTGGAGGCATCGAAATGCAGAACCACGCTTACCGGAGCCGGCAGCTCGGCTTGCCGCTCGCAGCCATCTTCGCCGCGATCATCCTGGCCATCGGCGCGCTGTTTGGCGCCTCCGGAGCCGCCAACGCCCAGCAAACAACCGCCTCTTCGGACCGGATCTGGCAGGATATGAAAGGCGACGTGTTCGGAGATCGGGCGATTCTGGTCGATAGCGGCGTCGTCAGGATCGAGGCGCCGAAGCGGGCGCAGGATGCCGCCATCGTGCCCGTCGACATCTATATCGACCCGGCCAAGGCGCCCGCCGGCATCAAATCCGTCACCTTGATCATCGACGTCAATCCAGCGCCGGTAGCGGCGACGTTCGAGATCGGCAAGGACGCCGGTGTGACACATCTGTCGACGCGCGTGCGCGTCGACGACTATTCCTATTTGCGTGCCATAGCAGAGACGCAGGGCGGCGAGCTTCACATGGCCCAGACCTTCGTCAAGGCGTCAGGCGGATGCTCCGCCCCGGCGCTCAAGAACCAGGACGAGGCGATAGCGACGATGGGGCAGATGAAGCTGCGCCAATTCCCGCCGCAAGAGACGATGACAAAGGCGCAGGAATTGCAGCTGATGATCCGCCACCCGAACAATTCGGGCCTGCAGCGCAACCCCTTGACCCAGTATTTCATCCCCGCGCATTTCGTTCAGAAACTGTCGGTCTCGCAGGCAGACCGGCTGATCCTGTCGATGGAAGGGGGGATATCGATTTCGGAAGATCCCAATTTCCGGTTCGATTTCACCGCGCACGGCACTGGCCAAATCCAGGTCGAAGCGATCGATACGGACGGCAAGGTATTTCGCAATCAATGGCCGCTGGAGGCTACGGGGCTTTGAAGCCTCGAAACCGTATGCAGCCGCCGTCGGCGGTCTTACACAGCGTCTAAAAGCAGCGCACGTCGGCTTCCGCCTGCGCGCGCTTCAGTCCCGTGCTTGCGGCTTTTGCCGGCGCGCTTTCGCGGAACAGTCCCGAACGCTCCCCTGTCGTCAGGGACATGCTCTTGAAGGTCTCGGCCCTTTCATAGTCCTCGAAGGGAAGGATCGAGGCGATGACGTCGATCGAGCAGGAACAGCTCTCCAGCGCCCGACGTGTCTGGCCATTCGTCTGCATGCAGCCGAGCACATAGTCGACAACCGTCACCGTCGGATAATCTGAGGCGGCGCCGGCCGGATTGGCGAAGGCCAGGGCCGACGTGAGCAACAGCGGCAAGCTCGAAAAGCCGACATATCTGATCATGGGGAACCTCCGATTGGCGCGGAACGTGACAGATCGAGCCCAATGGATCGAGACGGATCACCGCACCAGTTGGCCTCCTGTCGCCACGCCCGTCAAGTTCTCATGCAGGCCATATAGTACCAAAGGACAGGGCCGTCCCGGCCGGCAAAAGGCCTCCCCGACAGCACGAACATCGGCTCCGAATCCTGGTGCTGAGCTTGATTTCAGGTCTCCTCCACTATCGGCACCCGAAGCTACGCGCGCATACTTAAAATCATACGATCCAGCGAATATTCCCAAATAAAAATCAATACATTTTGCCCAAAAAATACGTAAAATTTAACCACTTATATAAATCGCGCTTCATCCACAGTCGATCAATAGCTTTCAGTCCGAATTTTTTCATATCTATTTCTCTATATTGCAGTGCAACATAGGTGGAAGTGATTTTTCTTGCCTTCCTTCTGGGGATGACATAGCTTCATCCTGTTTCCGGCTTCAAGGGCGTCACCGTCAATTAGGGAGCGGCGACAGTCTTTCGTAGGCCAGGTGGGATGGGCAGTAACGGTGCCCTCTGCTCATTCGGCTTAGGTCGTGACACGCTGCCGGAAATACTTCCCCCACATGAATCGCTTGGGCAAGCCCTGGTGGGCTCAACGGACGATTCGTCATTGTGCACCCTGGGAGGACTTTGATGCGTGTATTAGCGAAAACTGCCTACCTACTAACGACCGCGGCGCTCATGTCGTTCGGCGCGGTCCACATGACGTCGGCCAATGAAGAACTGATGAAAATGGCCGAGAATCCCAAGGACTGGGTGATGCAGACGGGTGACTACGCCAACACCCGCTTTTCCAAGCTCAACCAGATCACCAAGGACAATGTGAAGAACCTGCAGGTCAAGTGGACCTTCTCCACGGGCGTGCTGCGCGGCCATGAAGGCGGGCCGCTGGTCATCGGCGATGTGATGTATGTCCACGCGCCGTTCCCGAACACCGTCTATGCTCTCGATCTCAAGAATGACGGAAAGATCCTCTGGAAATACGAGCCCAAGCAAGACCCGAATGTTATTGGCATCATGTGCTGCGACACGGTCAACCGTGGCGTCGCCTATGGTGACGGCAAGATCATCCTCAACCAGGCCGACACCACCGTCGTGGCGCTCGATGCCAAGTCCGGCAAAGTCGTCTGGACGGTCAAGAACGGCGATCAGATCGACGGCGGAAAGGGCGAATCCGGCACGTCGGCGCCTGTGGTCGTCAAGGACAAGGTTATCGTCGGCATCTCCGGCGCCGAATATGGTGTTCGCGGCCACCTCTCGGCCTACAATCTTTCGGATGGCAAGCTTGCCTGGCGGGCCTATTCGACGGGACCCGATGCAGAAACCCTGATCGATTCCGAAAAGACCACCCATCTCGGCAAACCAGTCGGCGCGGACTCGGGCACGAACACCTGGGAAGGCGAGCAGTGGAAGACCGGTGGCGGCACGACTTGGGGATGGTATGCCTATGATCCCAAGCTTAACCTGATCTACTACGGCACCGGCAATCCATCGACCTGGAACCCGGTCCAGAGGCCAGGCGACAATCGCTGGTCGATGACGATCATGGCTCGCGATGCGGATACCGGGATGGCCAAGTGGCTCTACCAGATGACCCCGCATGACGAGTGGGATTATGACGGCGTCAACGAGATGATCCTTGTCGACGGCATGGACATCAAGGGCGCCAAGCGCGATGTGCTGGTGCATTTCGACCGCAATGGCTTTGCCTACACCATGGATCGCGCCAATGGCGAGCTTCTCGTCGCCAAGAAATACGATCCGGCAGTGAACTGGGCGACGGAAGTCAACATGGACCCCAGCAGCGACCAGTACGGCCGCCCGCAGGTGGTCGCCAAATATTCGACCCAGCAGAACGGCGAAGACACCAACTCGACGGGCATCTGCCCGGCCGCGCTTGGAACCAAGGACCAGCAACCGGCGACCTATTCGCCGAAGACCGGTCTGTTCTACGTGCCGACAAACCATGTCTGCATGGACTATGAGCCCTACAAGGTGAGCTACACCGCCGGTCAGCCCTACGTGGGCGCCACCGTGTCGATGTATCCTCCCGCTGGAGCCGACCACATGGGCAACTTCATTGCCTGGGATGCTGCCAAGGGCGAGATCGTCTGGTCCAAGCCCGAGAAGTTCTCGGTCTGGTCGGGCGCGCTTGCGACCGATGGCGACGTGGTCTTCTACGGCACGCTCGAGGGCTACATCAAGGCGGTCGATCATGACGGCAATGAACTCTACAAGTTCAAGACCCCGTCCGGCATCATCGGCAACATCACGGCCTACGAGCATGGCGGCAAGCAGTATATCGCCGTTCTGTCCGGCGTCGGTGGATGGGCCGGTATCGGTCTGGCAGGCGGACTGCTTTCGCCCGACAACGCCGCTGCCTGGCATGGCGCCGTCGATCAGGGCCGTGCGCAAGGCGACGAGGCTGCGGTCGTTGGGACTGCTGGTCTGGGCGCGGTCGGTGGCTACGCAGCACTTGCCGACTACACGACGCTGGGCGGCCAGCTCACCGTCTTCGGTCTCCCGGACTGAAACACGGGAACCATAGGCACGCCTCGGTTTTTTGAGAAGACCAAGGCTTGAAAAGCGAGAGCCCGGATCACCGGGAAGCCAGGACCGGGCTCTCAATTTCGCCGCGCACCCACATCGATCCATGCCGCTTCACGACAGCAAAACCGTGTGCAGGCGAAATCAAGAAATCAAGGAAGTAACTGAATGTCCGTTCGCATTGTAATTTCCGCTCTCGCCCTGGCGCTGCCTCTGGCAAGTTCAAGCCTCGCGCATGCCCAGGACAGCGCTGAAAAAGCCAAGGCAGTGGCGGAAGAAGGCGGCAAGCATTTCGACGCGGAGGGAAATCCGACCTTCAAGATCGAAAACGGAGCCGTCGACTGGTACACGTTCAGCGGTTACCGCCGGTATCACTCCGATTGCCATGTCTGTCACGGACCGGACGGCACCGGTTCGAGCTATGCGCCGGCCCTGCTCAACAGCCTGAAAACAATGGATTACGCCACCTTCATCTCGATCGTCGCCGAGGGCCGCAAGAATGTCGGCGGCGGCAAGGAAAATGTCATGCCTGCCTTTGGCGACAACAAGAACGTCTATTGCTACATGGATGACCTCTACGTCTATCTGCGTGCCCGCGCCGACGGTGCGGCGCCGCGCGGCAGGCCGCCGAAGAAAGCAGACAAGCCACAGGCAGCGAAGGATGCCGAAGCATCCTGCATGGGTGGATGATATGATTGGCCGTGACGCGTTGAAGCTGTGTTTTGTCCTGCCGATGCTCGGCGCACTCGCCTTGCTGCCTGCGAACGCCCAGGCGCAGGACGCCGGCCTTGGTGCCGCGGGCGAACTGGTCGACCCAGACATTCTGCGCGTCTGCGCCGACCCTTCGAACATGCCGTTCACCGACAAGAGCGGCGAAGGCTTCGAAAACCGGCTGGCCGACCTGGTCGCCGCGAAAACCGGCCGAAAGTCCGTCGCCTATACATGGTTTCCTCTTGTCGCCGGCTTCGTGCGCAACACGCTGGCCGCCAACCGATGCGACATCATCATGGGCTATGCCCAGGGCGATGAACTGGTGCAGAACACCAACGCCTACTATCGCTCGTCCTATGTGCTGGTGCACCCCAAGGGCAACGGCATGGAAGGCGTCGAGACCATCGAGGATCCGAAACTCACCGGCAAGAGGATCGGCGTCGTCGAAAGCACACCGCCGACTGCCAACATGGCCGCCAACAAGCTCATGCGAACGGCAAAAATCTATCCGCTGGCGGTGGATACCCGCCTCACCCCTTCCATGGGGGAGGTCATGATCAAGGACATGCTCGCCGGCAAGATCGATGCGGCGGTCATGTGGGGACCGATGGCCGGCTACTATGCCAAGCAACTCGGCGCCAATCTCACGATCGTTCCGCTGGTGAAGGAAAAAACCGGCTCGCGCATGTCATACCGCATCACCATGGGCGTGCGTCCATCCGACCAGGAATGGAAGCGGACGCTCAACCGGGTGATCAGGGAAAACCAGGCGGAGATCACCAGGATCCTGCTGGACTACGATGTGCCGCTGATCGACGAACACGATAATCCGATCACGCAATGACGATAACGGTATGAAGGGAAAGGAGACGATTTTGCTGGTCGCTGCGGGCCTCCTGGGTCTGACCGAACCGATGTGGGCTGGCGAGATCGCCGAGCCCGGCGGCTACCGGATGGACGAATATCGGGCGCCGGTGCCGCAGACGCTGCAGGGCGCGAAGGTCGTGACGACGGAGGAGGCGGGGGCGCTGTGGCGGGAGAAGAAGGCGGTATTCTTCGACGTCATGCCGAACACGCCGAAGCCGGCCAATTTGCCGGCGGGAACGATTTGGAGAGCCACGATCAGAAAGGACATCCCAGGCAGCACCTGGCTGGCCAATGTCGGTTACGGCGCCATCTCCGAGGAGACCGCCAACTATTTTCGCCAGGGCCTCGCGGCCGCAGCCGGTCCCGACAAGTCGCGTGCCATTCTGTTCTATTGCATGACGAATTGCTGGATGTCGTGGAATGCCGCGAAGCGGGCCATCGAATGGGGCTACAGTTCGGTGATCTGGTATCCCTCCGGCGCCGATGGATGGGAAGGTGCCAACCTTCCGCTGGAGGAAAGGAAGCCTTATGTGATTAGCAATTGAGCATGAGCATTGTTATTTTCGATCGTCTTTGTTTTTGGACTTTTCAGAACCTGCCGTTTCATTTGTCCATTTTGAGAGCTGATGGACGAGCCATTGCAATGGTGCCCAGCAATGGTTGACTGAGAAAAGGATCGGCCCCTTCGGGCTGGTAGAAGAGGAGATATGCCATGAAGAAGAGCTGGACAAAACCGACCATGTGCCAGGTTGCTGCGGGCTTCGAGATTTCGCGGTATCTGCCTGCTGAAATTACTCCCAAGAAGTAGGCCGCAGAGGTGCGTGTCCCCGGCAACGGGGACACGCACTGTCTTGCCGCGCGAGGTCTTCGTGAAAGGCTTTGACGCGTTCAATGCGGGCGCGAAGCCATTGGCGGTCGAAGATTTTCTGTTGGTTGAACAAGCCGCAGAGCGGGCATTGCAATGCGCTTGAAGATCATCGGCTCGGCGGCAGGCGGCGGCTTTCCGCAGTGGAATTGCAACTATCGCCTGAGCCGCGCGGCTCGCACCGGGATGGCTGGCGTGCATTCGCGAACCCAATCAAGCATCGCCGCGTCAGTGGATGGGGCCGCCTGGGTTCTCTTCAATGCCTCACCCGATATCCGCCAGCAGATTGCGCAAACGCCTGAATTGCAGCCCGCGCAGGATGCGCCGTTGCGTTCGACGCCCATCCGCGCGGTGGTGCTGACCAATGCCGATGTCGATCATGTCGCCGGCCTGCTCAGCCTGCGTGAGCGGCAGCCCTTCGCCATCTACGCAACGACACAGGTTCTGGCGACGCTGGAGGCGAATTCGATCTTCAATGTCCTCGATCCGGCGCTCGTGCCGCGACGCATCTTGCCCCCGGCGGAAGAACTGGCGATCTGCGACGCAGACGGCCACGACACCGGCGTGACTGTCGAGAGTTTTCCCGTGCCCGGCAAGATAGCCCTCTATCTCGAGGAAACAAGCCGGCCGGAAGCCAATTTCAGTTCCGACGCCGGCGACACGATCGGCGTCCGTATCGGCGGTGCCGGCAGCCGCGGCTGCGTCTTCTATATCCCAGGCTGCGCGCGCATCGATGCGGCCCTGCGCACGCGCCTGGCCGATGCCGCCTGTGTCCTGTTCGATGGCACGGTCTACACGGACGACGAGATGATTGCCGCCGGCGTCGGCCAAAAGACCGGGGCGCGCATGGGGCATCTGGCAATGTCGGGAGACGATGGGTCGATCGCCGGCCTGGCCGCGTTGAGGATCGGCCGCCGTGTCTTCGTCCACATCAACAACACCAATCCGGTTCTCGACGAGAATTCCGCCGAACACGCAGCGGTCAAAGCGGCTGGCTGGGAAGTCGCCCGCGACGGCATGGAGATGGAATTTTGAGCGATTTCCGCGACGCGGCAAGGAACGGCCTGTCCTCCAGCGAGCTCGAAGCCGTGCTGCGGCAGGTCGGCGCCGAGCGCTATCACAACCGCCATCCTTTCCATCACAGGATGACCAGCGGTGCGCTGTCGAGGACCGAGATGCAGGCCTGGGCGCTGAACCGCTATTGCTACCAGGCCGTCATCCCGCGCAAGGACGCCATGATCCTCGCACATGCGCAGGACCCGGCGTTTCGCGCCGCCTGGCGCAAACGCATCGAGGACCATGACGGCGAGGACGGCTGGAGCGGCGGCATCGCGCGCTGGCTGCATCTGGCGACCTCGCTCGGCCTCGATGCCGATGACGTGAAGAGCGAAAGGCTGGCGCTGCCGGCGACACGTTTCGCGGTCGGCGCCTACCTCGCCTTTTGCACGAACCGGACGCTGTTCGAGGCGGTCGCCTCGTCGTTGACCGAGATGTTCTCGCCGCTCATCATCGGTGAGCGGGTCCCGGCGATGCTGGCCAAATACGATTACATCACCGAGGATACGCTGGCCTATTTCAGCCGACGGCCCGAACAGGCCTCGCGCGACGCCGACTTCGCCCTCGCCTACGTGCTCGGCCATGCCGACACGGCGGAACGCCAGCAGCAGGCGATCGATGCGCTGGTGTTCAAATGCGATATACTGTGGGCCATGCTCGACGCGCTTCAACACGCCTATGGCGAGCCGGGAAACATCCCGCCCGGCGCCTTTCGTCCGGAGCCAGCCCAATGATGGCGCTGCGCGAAAGAGCTTTGGTTTCACCGCGATCGGTGCCGTCGCTGCCGAAGCACGTGCGCATACAGTACGATCCCGTGCGGCAGGCGTTCGCCGTGCTCTCGCCGGAAAAGGTGTTTTGGCCGAACGACATCAGCCTCGACATATTGCGCCGCTGCGACGGGCGGTCCACGGTCGGCCACATCATCGCCGAGCTTGCCGCGGATTATGACGCCGAACAGGAGGCGGTGGCTGCCGACGTCGTCGCCTTCCTGCAGGAATGGTCGGACAAGCTGCTGGTAAAACTATGAGCGAGCCCCTTCTCCCTCCGATCGGCATGCTGGCGGAACTGACGCATCGCTGCCCGCTGCAATGCCCGTATTGCTCCAATCCGCTCGAATTGCTGAAGGCCAATCGCGAACTCGATACACAGACCTGGCTCGACCTGTTCTCGCAGGCCGCCGATCTCGGCGTTCTCCAGGTGCATCTGTCGGGCGGTGAACCGACGCTGCGCCGCGACCTCGAGCAATTGATCGCCGGGCTTTCGGCGCGCGGCGTCTACACCAACCTGATCACCGCCGGCGTCGGCATCGCCGAAGGCCGCATCGAGGCGTTTGCCGAAGCCGGGCTCGACCATCTGCAACTGAGCTTTCAAGGCGCACGGCAGGCGACCACCGACCGCATCGGCAATCACAAAGGCGGCCACGAAAAGAAGCTGGAGACGGCACGCCGCGCACGGGCGGCAGGGCTGCCGCTGACCATCAACGCGCCGATCCATCGCCACAACATCGAGGAAGTGCCGGAATTCATCGACCTGGCGCTCTCGCTCGGCGCGGAGCGGCTCGAGATCGCCAATGTGCAGTATGCCGGCTGGGCGCTGACCAATCGCGATCAACTGATGCCCGAGCGTGCTGCGGTCGACCGTCAGGCGGAGATCGTCGCGGCGGCGCGCGAACGGCTCACCGGCATCATGAACATCGATTTCGTCACGCCGGATTATTTCGCCATCTATCCCAAGCCGTGCATGGGCGGCTGGGCGCGCGACGCGTTCATGGTGGCGCCGGACGGCACCGTGCTGCCGTGCCATGCCGCACAGACCATCCCGTCGCTCAGCTTTGAGCGTTTCGGACCGCGCAGCCTGGCCGAAATCTGGACCGATTCGCCGGCATTCAACGCCTTTCGCGGCACCGACTGGATGCAGCAGCCCTGTCGCAGCTGCGAACGGCGTGAGATCGACTGGGGCGGCTGCCGCTGCCAGGCGATGGCGATCGCCGGCGACGCCGCCGCGACGGACCCGGCTTGCGCGAAATCGCCGATCCATGCGCGCATGGCCATGCTGATCGACGAAGCCCAGCGTGCTGCGGCAATTCCTTCGAACGACGAACAATTCGTCTACCGACGGATCGGCGTCGTCACCGAGCCCGCCTGATCTCTTCCCCGGTCTCGCGCTCGCGCACCGCGTCAGCGAATGCCAGTGCCTCGCGATTGACGGCAACGTTGTGCACGCGAAAGATCGAAGCGCCCTTCAGCCGCAGGATGACGCTTGTTGCCGCTGTGCCGACGTCTCGCCCCTCGTCACTTCCGCCGACGAGATGACGGGCAAGGCGCTTGCGTGACGTGCCGACGAGCAATGGAAAACCGAGCGCGCGCAATTCACCGAAGCGAGCCATGAGCTCGAGGTTTTCCTCGCCGTCCTTGGCGAAGCCGAAGCCCGGGTCGAGCACGATCCGCTCGTCCGCGATGCCGGCGTCGCGCGCGATCTCCAGCGATCTGTTCAGGAACAGGAACTGGTCGGCGATCACATCCGCCAGTTTTTCGCGGCCGCGCCCGGTGTGCATGATGACGAGGCCGGCGCCGGTTTCCGCCGCGACCTGCGCGATGTCGGGTTCGCGCTGCAGTCCATGCACGTCGTTGACGATATGCGCGCCTGCGGCGACCGCCAGCCGCGCCGTCTCGGCCCTGTAGGTGTCGACTGAAACCAGGCTGTCGCCGTCGGACGACAGCGCCTCGATGACCGGCAGGATGCGCGATTGTTCCTCGCGCGCAGAAACGGCGCCGGCGCCGGGCCGGGTGGATTCGCCGCCGACATCGATGATCGCCGCGCCCTCGCCGATCATGCGCCGCGCCTGCTGCAGCGCCCGCTCCGGCCGGTCGAATTCTCCGCCGTCGGAAAAACTGTCCGGCGTGACGTTCAAAATCCCCATCAGCAATGATTGCGCGCCAAGATCGAGATGCCGTCCATGAGCAAGCTGCCAGCGCGTCATGCGTCAACCTTCATCTCATTTTCATATCAGATGCAATTCGCGACAAGATTGTCACTCACACGAACCCGGTTTCCCCATCTACCTATGCTCGCGAAACAAAAGGAGCGTAGCAATGACCAGGGAAACGATCAGCTTTACTTACACGACCTATATTGTCTCGACACCGGGAAAGGTGTTCGAGGCCATAACCAAACCGGACCTCGCACGGCGCTACTGGGGCCACGAGAACGTCTCCGACTGGAAGCCCGGCTCGAGCTGGCAGCACATCCGCGCTAATGACGAACGGACCGTCGAGCTCGTCGGCAAGGTCGTCGAGGTGTCGCCGCCGACCCGTCTCGTCATCACCTGGGCAAACGCTTCGCAGGCGTCCGATCCGGCGAGCTACAGCCGGGTGACCTTCGAGCTCGAGGAATACGAGGCCATGGTCCGGCTGACCGTCAGCCATGACGACCTCGAAGCCGGCAGCGGCATGGCGAACGGCATCAAAAAGGGTTGGCCGATCGTCCTCTCCAGCCTGAAATCCTTCCTCGAAACGGGTCAGGCGATCGATGTCTTCGCCAGGCCGCGCGCGCCCGAACTGGCGGCCTGATCCAGAACAAAGGACCGAGCAGATGAGCACTCTCTACACCGGCGGATGCGCGTGCGGCGCGGTCCGCTACGAGGCCAAGGCAGCCCCGATCTTCGAAAACCACTGCCAATGCCACGATTGCCAGAAAAGAAGCGGCACCGGTCATGGATCCTATCTGACGTTTGCGTCGCGGGCGGACGTGGCCATCACCGGCACGACGAGGGACTGGCGTGTCGCGGCGGACAACGGAAATGTCAAAATCCATTCCTTCTGCCCGGTCTGCGGAACTCCGGTTTACCTGACGTACACCGCCATGCCGGAGCCGATCACGGTCCATGCCGCAAGCCTCGACGATCCGAGCCGATTCAATCCGACCGTTGTCACCTACGGCAGCCGGGCTCTCCCCTGGGACAAGATGGATACCGCGCTGAAGACCTTCGAGAAGATGCCGCAGGGCTAACCGGCCCGGCGGCAGGGCGGACGCGCACGCCCACCGCGGCATTACGGATCGAAGGCACGGCAGAAACGAAAACAGTGCACTGTCACCGTAATTCGCGGTTGTGCCCATGACACCCAGCGCTCAGCCATTGCCGTACTCGTCATGACGGCGCCACCACGCCTGGGGGAACTCGAGCCCGTTCTCGTTCCTTCCCCACGGAGCCAGGTCGAGGAAACGGTAGACCCCCATAAACGCCTCGGTGCCACGGGCGTAGGTGGAGTAGGTGTGGTAGACGGCACCGTCCTGGAGCGCAAAGACGCTCATTCCCTCCTTCTGCGGCTCGGCCCTGTCGACATGCTGATAGTTGTAGTCGGCGCCGTCTCTCTGCTGCTCTTCGGTGAAGGCGGCGCCGAAGTCGTATTTGAAATCGCTCCCGAGCGACGAAACCCACGGGAAGCGCCAGCCCATTTGCTGCTTGTAGTCCTGGATCTCCTGCAACGGCGCGATCGATTCGCAAACCAGGGTAATGTCGCGGCCGTTCAAGTGCGGGATGACGCAGTCGAAGTGATCGGCGATCAAGGAGCATCCGGTGCATCCTTGGCGCTCATCCGTGAGCCGGTATCCGTAGCCGAACATGAAATGATAGACCAAGAGTTGCGAGCGCCCCTGGAAAAGGTCGGCGAGCGAGGCGCTGCCCTCCTCGGTCTCCAGCAGATACTCCTTGTCGATCCGAACCCAGGGCAGCTCCTGTCGCTGTCGCGCCAGCTCGTCGCTCTGCCGCATGAGCCGTTTCTCCGCCTCGAGCAGTGCGAGCCGCGCTCCGAGCCATTCCTCGCGTGTTCCGGTCTTGTGTTTCGTCATCGCTGCTGTCTCCTTCCTCGGGGATTTCCCCTCCGTTTCTCGAAACAACTTGTTGCGTCAGGCGTTAAACTCAACACCGGAGGCGAAGCATGGCAGCTGGATGTGGGACGGTTTCCGATGCACTGCCTGATCCCTGCCGGCTTGTTGCGGCGCCCGTTGCGGGCGCGGACGCCTCGTCGAACCATTTGCGTCGCTTGGAGGGCAGCATGAAATCGCCGACAGTGAGAGTCATGGCCGCGGCCGATGAAGATCCAGCGGTCGGAACAATCTTGCTGGCGTTTGCAGCCGATCCCATGGCGCGATGGACCTGGCCGCATGCACACCAGTACCTCGCGGCCATGCCGCGACTGGTCCGCGCGTTCGGGGCCAAGGCATTCTCAAACGGAAGCGGCTTTTGCACCGATGGTTATGTCGGGACGGCGCTGTGGCTGTCGCCCGGTGTGCATCCCGACGAGGAAGGGCTTGGTGCGCTTGTCGAGAGCACGGTTGCGCCCTCCCTTGCCTCTGACGTCGCCGCCATATTCGAGCAGATGGCCAAGTACCACCCGACCGAACCGCATTGGTACTTGCCCGCGATCGGCGTCGACCCGGCGCACCAGGGCGAAGGTCACGGCGATGCCTTGATGGCGTACGCGCTCGCGCAGTGCGATCGCGATCACGCGCCCGCCTATCTGGAATCCTCAAACCCGCGCAACATTCCGTTCTACCGGCGCCACGGCTTCGAACCTCTCGGCGCGATCCAGGTCGGGTCATCGCCGACGCAAGTCCCGATGCTGCGGCGACCGCGTTGAGCCAGGCAGGGCAGACGAGCGAAGCATCATGCCGCCCGGCTAACCGGACGGCGTCATGGGACGCGCTCCACGACAGTCCGGCTCCCGGCTTCCGCCCACCGCCGGTGCGATCGTCAGCCCCTCTCGGCTCAGTCGGTGAACACAACGGGTGTAAGCGGTTTCCGGCTGATCGACAGCGAGAAAATATCCGGCCGAGAATAGTGCCCGGCGACGTCGAGCGACCGCCGGGCGCGGCCGACCGCTTCCGGATCAATTTCGGCGAACAGGATTCCCTTGTCGCGGTTCAGCGGTCCGGCCGCGATTGCGCCGCCCGGCTTCACGACGACGGCGTCGCCGTCGTTGATCCACTCTTCGGCCTTGAACAGTCGGTCGCGATCGGGAAAGTCGGCCGGCAGATCGCTGCCCTGTATTGCCGTCGCGGTGCCGATGACCCAGCATCCGCCCTCGCGGGCGATGTGGCGCAATGTGGCGAGGCAGAGTTCACCATTGTCCCACGTCGGATTGACGAGAATGTCGATGTTCTGGGCGTAGAGAGCGTAGCGCGCCAGCGGCATATAGCTTTCCCAGCAGATCAGGCACCCCAGGCGGCCGACCGGCGTGTCGACAACTCTAAGGCCGCTCGCGTCGCCCGTCCCCCAGACCATGCGCTCGGGGTTGGTCGGCATCAACTTGCGATGTCGGTTTTGGAGTGTGCCATCCGGTCCAATCACGACCACGGTGTTAAACAGCGTTGTGCCCGAGAATCGGCTATCGATCTCGTTCACACCGACGACAATCGTCACCGCACGCTGGCTGGCGACCTGCTGCAGAGGCTCAAGATCATCTCGCTCGATATCGACGGCGTTGCTGCGCAGCCTGGCGTGAAGCTCGCTTGACAATGCCATATCCGTGCCGGGCTTCAGCCGCCAGACCCACGTCGGATATCCGGGTATCCAGGCTTCAGGGAAGATCACCAGGGTGGCGCCGGCATCGGCGGCTTCGTCGATCGCCTCGACGGCTCTGGCGATGGTCGCCTCGCGATCGAGAAAGACCGGCGGCTTCTGAACGACGGCAATTTTTGCTTGCATGACGGTTTCCTCTACTCCCAATTCACGTTCCCACTACACTTCAGCCACAATGGTTTTCTTGTGAGCAGTCCTGTCGGCGTCGGTGTGCCGTAACACGAAGACCTAGCCGCCGGCTTTCAGCGACGGCAGCAGCTTCTGCAATCGGCAATGCGATGGCGGGTGCGAATGATCTCATGTTCAGTCCCCCCAGCCTTCACACCCCAGTCGGATATCCCGGTATCCATGCTTAGGGAAAGACGACCAGTGTGGCGCCACATCAGCGGCTTCGATCGCTTTGCTGAGGGTGGCTTCGCGGTTGGCGGCGGCAGCCCGCCATTGGTCGAGGGTCGTCTCCTTGTGTTGTGCAGGTTCGAATGGTTTCGTCGCCGTTGTCGTTGTCATCGGCTGGCTCCTCAAGGCTGTTTCGCAAGACCGTGTTCACGGCTAAACTTGCCTACGATCGTGGGAGCGCCCGTGGAAACCGGCGTCGAATTATCTCGAGGCAGAGCAGGCAGCCAGCGATGCAACGTCCTATCCCTCTCCAGGTACGTCTGCTCGGCGAGCTCCAGCTTGTCGGCGCCGACGGGAAGGTCCTTGCTTTACCTGCCTCCCGCAAAACGCGCGCGCTTCTTGGCTATCTCATTGCCACCGGCCAGGTGCACCGGCGTGAACGGCTATGCGATCTGTTCTGGGACGGACCGGACGATCCGCGCGCCGAGTTGCGCTGGAGCCTCAGCAAGATCCGCGCGCTGCTCGGCGACGGCAGCAGAGCTCGGCTCGTGGCGGATCGTGAGCGGGTCGGCATCGAGCTTGGCGATGCGCTGGTCGACCATGCGGTCGTGCGCTCGCTTGCCGCAAGCAGCGTCTCCGCCGCGACCACCGAGGTGCTGACCGAGACTGTGGCGCTGTTTGGAGGCGAGTTCCTCGACGGGCTCGATCTGCCGCTCTGTTACCGCTACCAGGAATGGTGCATAGCGGAGCGGGAGGCGATGAGCCAGCTCCGGTTCAGGGTTCTCGCCGCGCTTATCGCGCGACTGGAAGACGTCCCGACGGATGCCCTGCCCTATGCCTACGCATTGGTTGCGGCCGACCCGCTATCCGAAACCGGTCATGCTGCGGTGGTCCGGCTGCTTGGGAAGTTGGGCCGGACCAATGACGCGCTCGTTCATTACGAGCGGGCGCATCGCATATTCGAAGCCGAGCTTGGCGCGCCGCCAGGCGAGGAACTGAAGGCGGCGAGGCAGGCGCTGCGACCGACCCCAATCGCAGTTGCCCGAGCCGCCCCTTCCGGTGCAGCCAGGCGAACCCTGGACGACGTCCCGCGGCCTGCGGCTTCCGGGCCCATGGTTGGGCGCGACGCCGAGCGCACAACCATCGATCGCCTCGTCGGGATGGCAGCCGACAGCGGCCAGGATGTCATCCTTGTGACTGGAGAGCCCGGCGTCGGCAAGAGCCACATGCTCGGCTATTTCAGCGAACGGGTGGCCGCTGCCGGCGGGCGCGCCTTCAGCGCGCGCGCATTCGAAGCCGAGACGGCACGATCCTATGGCATCTGGATCGATCTCCTGCGCTCGGTCCAGCGGCAGCGACCGCGCCATGGATTGCCTTCGGTTCTCGGCCCGCTGCTCCCCGAGCTTGGAGGCGGCGAAGGCGGGGTCGGGGATCGCACTCAGCTGTTCGACGCCATTGTCGACGTGTTTTACGGGCTCGCCGCCGACGAGCCGGTGGGTATTGCCCTCGACGACGTCCAGTGGCTCGACGATGCGTCCGCGTCGCTGCTTCACTATGTTGCTCGCCGGACGGAGGCAGCCCCCGGTCTGGTCATCGCCTGCGCAGCACGTTCTGGAGAAGTCGAAGACAACATTGCAGTATCGCGGGTGCTGCGCTCACTCGCCCGCGATGGCCGACTGACGGAGATCGAACTCGATACGTTGAGCGCCGAGCACACGGCAGAGCTGGTCCGGCGGCTCGACCCGGCTCTCGACGCAGCTCAAATCGTCGCCGCGAGCGATGGCAATCCGCTGTTTGCGCTTGAACTTGCCCGCGCTCACCTGCGGGGGGATCCCGGCCCCGGCCGTACCGTGAAAGCCCTGATAGAAGGACAACTGGCTGGGCTGACCGACCAGGTGCGCGAAACCCTGGTCTGGGCTGCAGCGCATGGCCGCACCTTCACGCCGGAGGATCTTGCGCGCTTGGCGCCGTTTGATGCTTCCGGGCTTCTGATGGCACTGGGGGAGCTTGAGCGGCGCGGGCTGGTGCGGCCGGCAGGCGGCGACGCCTATGACTTCACCCACGACCTCGTCCGGCAAGTCACCTACCGCAGCTTGTCCCATCCCAGGCGCAAGCTGTTGCATCGACATATCGCGCGCGCGCTTCGACCGGCGGCGGAGCGCGGCGGTGACGCTGCGGCCGATCTCGTGCATCATGCCGTGCTCGCCGAGGATGACGAGATGGCAGCACGAGCTTGCATCGTCGCGGGCGAGCGGGCGCTTCGGCTCTTCGCCAATGCCGAGGCCGCCGGCCTGGCCGAGCGAGGGCTGCGGCATGTCGCGCGGCTGCCGGAAGCGCCGGAGAAGCTGGTTTCCCGGATTGCGCTGCTCAAGATCCGCGTTCTTGCCGCGACTGGTCCCGGATTGCGATCACTTCCGCCCATCGAAGACGAGATCGCCGACGCGACCACCGCAGCGGAGGAACAAGGGCTGCAGGCTGCCGCGGCGACAGGGCACTATCTGCTTTCCATTCTCCATCAGCAGGCCGGACAAATAGAGCAGGCCGAGGCCAGCACGCTTCGTGCGGCCGAGATAGGGCGCAACGCTGACCGCAAGATCCAGGCGCATCACCTCGCCAACACGGCTCGCTGCCTGCTTGAGCTGGAGACAGAAATCGCTCGCGCGCGCGAATTGATCGCGGAGGCCGGCGATATCGCGCAGTCGCTTGGTACAGAGTTGTGCGAACTGCATTGGGCCAGCGGGCTGCTGGAGCGATGGGACGGGCGGCAGGATCAAGCCGCCGTGCATCTTGCGCGCTCTCTTGCCCTGGCGCGCCGAAGCGAAGACCGCTGGCGCGAGTACAAATGCCTGACCTGGCTGGCGACGCTTCATTTCGAAATGGCACGATATGCCGACATGCACGCCCGCTGTGATGAGCTACGGTCGGTTGCCGCACGGATTGGGGAGGAGACGCCTTTCGTCGATGCCCTGCAGGCGCTTGCTGCCCTCATGACGGCGGCTGATGCAGCCGATGAGGCGCTGGAGAGTGCCTTGGCGCGGCTTCGTGCTGCCGACGACAAGTCTTACCTGGCTTACGCTCTCAACAGCGCCGCGAGTTTTTATTGTCGTGCCGGTCTAATGGAGCAAGTCCGGCTCCACGCCAGCGAGGCACTGACAGTCGCCTCAAAAATCCGCCGGCGCTGCGAGATCGCCATTGCCAAGGCCCTGCTCAGCGCGGCCGCCAACAGTTCTTCGGCAGCGGAAATCGACGACGATTGCCGGGCGTCGATCGAGCTTGAGGATTTCAGCGCGAGGGCGCGAGCAGTTTTGCGCCATCCTGCCGAACCGGCGCGCAGCGTTCCAACGGCGGCACCCACGCCAGGCCTTCAGACTTGAACGGGCCATCGAACAGGAGAGCACCATGCCTCGCATAATCGTCGAGCGGACGTTTGAAGCCCCGTTCACCCAGCAAGAACTCGACGCGGTGGAGGCGCGGATGGCGCCGTGCCTCGACCTCTACGATGTCCGCTGGATCCGTAGTTACTGGTCATCCGACCGGCTGCGCATGATCTGCGAATACGAAGCCGCTGACATCGCCAGCGTTCGAAACGTCCAGCACGAGGCTGAAGCCAGGTTTGAGCGGGCCTGGGCTGCCGATGTGCTGGGCGAGCCGTGAGATCCAGTCGTCAGGCTAAGCGGGTGAAAGTTGCAAGCCGTGTATCGGAACCGACTCCATCGAGAAAGAAGTCGATCCAGCCCTCGCAGCCGGACCAAATTGAGACGCCGATAGTACTCGTTCCTTGGCGATCTCTCTGGGAACGAAGTCTTTACTAGCGGTAAGCGTTAGTCAAGAAATCGTTCTTAGCGGCACAGCCCGGAGATGCTGGTGGGCCTCACCGGCCTGACGAAGTGGTTCCTTAGTGTTATTTAGTGCTCGCCGTGGTCGTCGCTGGTTTCACGGCCAATCGCGTTGTAGTCGTCAGAGCAACCAACTCTGCTAAGACGAAACGACTACCTCCGCGCCTTCGAGAACGTAACGTGCGTAGCGATAGTCCCGAATATTGATCACGTTGCCCGATTGCCAGTTGATCAACGCGAAGTGTGTAGGCCGCTCAGTGCTGGTCCTGCTGTAAAACAACACCGCAGGCTGCAGATCGACAAAGCCGGAGTGAACACGCCAGTCCGACTGCCGGCTGTAGTTGCCAAGGTAAGTCTTGACCGCTGTGGCACCCTCCATCTCGGAATTGCCCACCAAGCTCAGCTTGACGTCGTTGGCCAGCATATCTGCCACCGCCGCGAAATCGTGGGCGTTGAATCGGTCGACATAAGCGTCGAGCAGTTTCCGATTTTTCGAATCCGCCCACCCGATCGTAGCAGGTGGTGTATCGGCCCGCAGTCTGAGATTTTCCCTGCCGCGGTGGAGCGATGCCTTGACTGCGGGCAAGGTCGCGTCCGTAACCTCGCATATCTCCTCGAGCGAGTAGCCTAGCACGTCCTTCAGGACCACTGCGGCACGTTGAGAGGGGACGAGAGTGAGAAAGGAGCGGACGCTTGCAGCAACAGCAATGCGGCTCGCGGTGTCGCTTCGGCCGTCTTCGACCATTTCCAGATCCTCCTGAGGCATTAGATTCCGCAAAGCTCGTTTTCTCATCTCCTTGCGAACGGCGTTGTGGGCGATGCGGAACAGCCAGGCGTCTGGACGCTCGATCGACGCGAATCTGTTGGCAGCCGAGAGCGCGCCGACGATTGCGTCTTGGACAAGGTCGTCACCGTCGATCACAGAACCGGCCATGCGCGCGCAATACCGGTGTAGCCGTGGCCGCATTTCAATAAGCCATTGCCTGAAATCGCCTTCGGACTCGAAACTGGACATTTGGATCACCGTCTTTGCATCTGTCTTGGCCGGCCCTTTTAAAGAGCGATTATCCGACTGAAACGATGCGGCATTTGCATATTTTTTTGTCCACCGAATCCTTTCGCGCTGCTTGCGCCTCTTTTCAGTGTGCTCATCGGAGCAAGGAGTCATGGAGGTACAGGACATGTCGCCGAATAAGGAAGTCAAACGCACGTATGTCATCACTGCTGCAACAGGTCGGACTGGAAGCCATATTGCGCGAGCCCTCTTAAAGGCAGGACATCTCGTTCGCGCGCTGGGCAGGGATGCCGATCGCCTGAAACCACTCGTCGAACTCGGAGCCGAGGGGTTTGTCGGCGAGCTTTCGGACGAACTCTTCATGCGTCGTAGCTTCGACGGCGCCGACGCAGCATACCTTGTCGTTCCAGGAGGTCACGACGCTCGTGATTTTCGTCGCGAGTTTGCAGATACAGGCTCTGTCTACGCTCAGGCAGCCGAAGCAACGAGCCTACCTGCCGTGGTGTTTCTCAGCACGATTGGGGCACATGATGATCGGTATCGCGGCTTCATCCTCACCCACGGTGACGTCGAGCACATCTTGAACAAGCTCAAGGGTGTCAACATCTTGCATCTACGAGCGCCAAAATTCTTCGAAAACCTGTTTTATTTTCTTCCTGCCTCCCAAGCAGCCGACGCACTCGTGACGCCGCTCGACCCAGACGCTCAGTTCGACATGGCGCATTCGAAGGACATCGGCGAAGCTGCTCTGCAGCGCCTGTTGGCCCTGGACTTCGAGGGGAACACTACCGTCGAGTTGCATGGGCGCGAGGTGCTAACCATGCGCCTAATCGCCGAGCGGCTCTCACAAATCGCCGGGCGCAACATTGTAGTTCGAAAGGCTCTGCGTCAGGACGATATCGAGGCAATGGTCATGGCAGGCATGCAGCGTGATTTCTCGACACTAATTAACGATACTTGGGACACGTTCAGCCGTTTCGGCCTTTTGCGAGCTCCGACCGCACAGGCCAGCATACGGGCCACGAGTTCGATTGACGATTTTCTTCGCGCCGATTTTCTGCCGGCATTCAACCATCGGGAGGCGGCCTAGCCGTGACGACGGCCCAAGAATTACGATCCTGACGCCAGACCAAGCGTTTGGCGCGCCTCGTTGACAGTGGCCACGCGCCGGCCAAACTTCTCGACTGAGGCCGCCGCGAGTTCGACAAGCTCGGCGTTGCTGCGCGCCAGGCGTTCCCTGGTGATCCTGATATTGTCCTCAAGTCCGGTGCGCACTGCGTCTGCTCCGCGCGCCAACGCCCATTGCATGACGATCGTCTGGTTGCGGCCTATTCCGGCCGCTGTCCAGGTGGATTGTGGAAACAGGAGTTTCGCTTCCGTGAGGAGCACATCGAGCAATCTCTCCTGCGCAGGCAGTGCGTTTTGCACTCCCATGACAAACTGGATGTGCGGGCGCTCACCCAAAAGTCCCGCGTCGGCCAGCCGCCTGGCAGTGTGAAGGTGCGAGAGGTCGAAGATCTCGATCTCCGGCAGCACGCCATTTGCCTTCATCGCGGTTGCGAGATCACCGATCAGGGCGGGATGGTTCTCGTAGACGATGGATGGGAAGTTGACCGAACCGGTCGAAAGCGAGGCCATGTCCGGTTTCAGATAAAGTGCCGAGCCACGCGCGGCAGGATCACGACCGCGCCCGCCGGTCGAAAACTGGACGATCATACCGGGGCAATGCCTGCGCACCCCCGCCTGAACGGCAGCGAAGCGCGTTGGTTCAGACGATGAACTCTGATCGTCATTGCGCACGTGGATGTGCACCAGCGACGCACCTGCTTCAAAGGCTTCCTGGGTCGACTCGATCTGTTCGGCCACGCTGATTGGCACCGCAGGATTGTCTTCCTTGCGCGGCAGCGAGCCGGTGATCGCAACAGCGATGATGCAGGGTTCAGGCATGGCGATACACTATCCGTCGATCTGGTCGATGAGCCAGCGGATCGCGAGCGGATAGCCTTCGGCGCCAAGTCCCGCGATCACGCCGGTGGCGACCTTCGATACCAGCGACCGATGATAGATCTCCTCGCGGCGATGGATGTTCGAGATATGCAGTTCAACGATCGGGCCCGGAAACATCTTGAGCGCATCGAGCACCGGGATCGAAATAAAACTCAAACCCGCAGGATTGATCAGAATGCCCGCGCCGTCGTCGATCGCCTCATGCACCCAGTTGACGATTTCGCCCTCGATGTTCGACTGGTGAAAACGGATCGGATGGTCGCCGGCGGCGTCACGGCACATCGCCTCGATTTCTGCGAGCGTCGTCCTGCCATAGATCTCCGGCTCGCGCATGCCGAGCCGATTGAGATTTGGGCCGTTGAGGACGAAGATTGGCTTGGTCATGGTCCTATCCTTGATAGCCCAGCAGGCGCGGCAGCCACAGCACCAGCGATGGGAAGAAGGTGATCAGCATCAGGGCGGCAATCATGGCGTAGAGAAACGGCATTACGTCGTGCACCAGGTCGCGCAGCGGCACCTCTGCGATGCGGGTCATGATGAACAGCAGCAACCCGTAGGGCGGGGTGACGAGCCCGAGCATGATGTTGACGACGACCATTACGCCGAAATGCACCATGTCGACACCGAGCGCCTGCGCCGTCGGAATCAGCACCGGCACGATTACCAGCAGGATGGTCGTGCCCTCCAGCACGCAGCCCAGGAGCAGCAGCAGGATGTTGACCAGGATCAGGAAACCCATCGGCGAAAGATCCCAGGACTTCAGGATCACCGACAGGGACTGCGGAATGTTCTCAACCGTAACAACGTAGTTGAACACCAGGGCGCCGGCGATAAGCATGCCGATCGAGGCGGTGGTGCGGGCGCTGTTGAGAAGCGCATGGTAGAGCTGGCCCGGCGTCACGCTGCGATAGATCGCGACCGAGATGAGCAGCGCGTAGCCGGCGGCGACCGCCGCGGCCTCGGTCGGGGTCATCACGCCGCCCCTTATGCCGACCAGCAGAACGACCGGCAGCATCAGCGCCGGAAATGCGCGCAAGGTGATCCCCGGTAATTCCCTGAGCGGCACCGGCTTCTCGACCGGAAAGTTCTTCCGCCGCGCGTCGATGGCGACGATGATCATCTGCGACAGGGCGAGAAGAAGGCCCGGCACGATACCCGCAATGAAGAGGTAGCCGATGGATGCATCCGAGATCAGCGCGTAGATGACTAGCGGAATCGACGGAGGAATGATCGGGCCGATGACGGAGGTGACGGCTGTCAGCGCAGCGGCATAGCTCGCCGGGTACTTGCCATCCCTGGTCATGAGTTGCTGCATCATCTTGCCGGTGCCCGCGGCGTCGGCGATGGCCGAGCCGGACATGCCGGCGAAGATGATCGACTGCAGCACGTTGACTTGCGCCAGGCCGCCGCGGAAACGGCCGACAACGGCGTTGCAGAATTGCAGCAGCCGGTCGGTCATTGTCCCGGCGTTCATCAACTCCGCCGCGAGAATGAACATCGGTACGGCAAGCAGAATGTAGCTTGTGTAGAGACCGTTGAGGAGCTGCTCGGCCGACGTGCCCATGTCGAGCCCTGCCAGCCAGAGATAGAGGATCGACCCGGCGATCATCGAGTGACCGATCGGCAGGCCAAGCAGGGCCAGCGCTGTGATCGCAACGACTGACAGCGAAAAAGGGCTTGCGAGATTCATACGCCGGAGCTCGCTTTCGTGGGGTCAAATTCCGCCGGTGCTTCGCCGCGCAGAGCACGCCACGCCAGCCATAGGTAGCGGGCGATCACGGCGACCACGAAGACGAGATAGATCGAGAACAGCCAGTCGAAGCGTATCTTGAGATAGGCGGTGCTCTCGACCTTCATGAAGGTGACGTAGCTGAAGACGGCCGGAAAGGACCAGCCATAGAGCGCGACGAGAGCGATTGCGAAGGCAAGCGTCATTACCCGCCTGATGTCCGGACCGACTGTGGCGTAGAGGAGATCAAAACGGATTTCCTCTTCTTCACGAACGACGAACGCTGCGCCGAACAGCACAACCCAGATCCAGAGTACGACGGTGAGCTCGTTGCTCCAGCCGGTCGGCCAGTTGAGAAGGTAGCGAAAAGCAACCTGCAGCAGAAACGCGGCGAACATGGCGCCGATTGCGATGGCGATGGCGTTCTCGGCGCGCCGGTAGAGCCAGCCGCCGACCTTTCTCAATCCCGGGTTCATGATGCCTCCCTGACGGGCGTCTGGCCAAACCGGCCAGCCGGTCGCAAGCGGACCGGCCGGCGCGTTCGTCGCGTCAAAGCGCGTTGATCTTGTCGACCATCCCGGCAGGCCATTCCTTGGCCAGGTCGGAGGCAAGATATTGCTCCTGCACATGCTTGCGGAATGCTGCGACATCGGGTTCGTAGATCTTCAGGCCCTTGCCCTTGAATGTTTCAACGAGTTCCTTCTCGCGCGTCAGGTGTTTCTCTGTCGAAAAGTCGATCGCCTTGTCCGCCGCGGCCTGGACCTTTGCCTGCTTCTCGGCCCCCATCTCGTCCCACAGCTTTTTCGAGATGCTGAGAAGGTCGAAGCCGACAAGGTGCGAGGTAAGCACGATCTGCGACATGACCTCGTAGAATTTCATGTTCTCGACGTTGGGCAACGGATTGTCCTGCCCGTCGATTGCGCCTGTCTGCAGGCCGGTATAGACCTCGGCGTAGGCCATTGGCGTAGGGTTCGCACCGAGCGCCTGGCCGAGGAATTGCCAGGCGTCGCCACCCGGCATACGCAGCTTGATGCCTGCCATGTCGGCGGGAGTCTTGATTTCCTTGTCCGGCTTCAGGCCGACCTGGCGCAGGCCGAAATAGGTAGGGCCGAGCACCCTCACGCCGAGCTGGTCCTCGGTCATCCTCTTCAGCTCCGCACCGGCATCGCTGGCAAAGAACGCCTTCACGTGCGCGGCGTCACGGAACAGGTAGCCGGCGGTGACGATGGACCACGCCGGAATCTGCTTGGAGATGTCCTGCGGGGCGACGTTGCCCATCTCGAGGTTGCCGCGCTGGATGGCGACAAGTTCGGTGCCCTGCTTGAACAGGTTGCCGCCGTAATAACCCTCGAAGGCAAAGTCGCCCTTGATGGCGTCGGCGAACTTTTTCATCATCTCGGCCCGGATGTCCTGTTCCGAGAACACGGCCGAGAAACGCAGCTTCGGCTTGTCCTGCGCGAAGGCGGGAACGGCGGTCGCGGCGGCGAGTGCGCCGGCGGCGGCCATAAACAGGCGTCGGTTCATTTCAGCTTTCATGTCGATTTCCTCCCTATGGTCTTCATATGGTTATAGGCGTCATTGCCTTCATGCGGCGGCCTCGAAATGATCTGCCATGGCGCGGCGGTCGGCCTTGCGCCCGGTAAAGAGTTCGAACGCGCGGACGGCCTGATAGATCGCCATGCCGATGCCCGGCAGCGTTCTGCAGCCGATCGCACGGGCCGCGACCAACAACTCTGTTTCGGTCGGAAAGTAGATTATGTCGGCGACCCATTTTTCGGCTGTCAGAAGAGCCGTGTCGAACGGTGTTCCGGGGTACTTCGCCATGCCCACCGGGGTCGTGTTGACGATGCCGTTTGCCATGCGCACGGCTGCAGCCGGGTCCGGCCACGTCTCGACGCGACCGCCAAACAAGGCGCCCATGCGCAACGCAAGATCCGAGGCGCGACCGGGTTGGCTGTCGAGTACGAACAGCCGGCCAACGCCCATTTCCATCAGTGCGTTTGCGACTGCGGCGCCCGCTCCGCCCGCGCCGAACATTGCGACACAGCCCATCGATGCGCCTGTCATCGCTTCGCGAAAACTCTCCGCGAAACCCCAGCTGTCGCTGTTGTGGCCTTCCTTGCGTCCGCCAGCAAAGACGACCGTATTCACCGCGCCTATCACGCGCGCTTCCGGCGACAATGCATCGAGGACGGGAATGACAGCCTGTTTAAACGGATGCGTGATGTTGAGGCCGTGAAAGCCTGCAATTTCCGCCGCCGCGATCAAGTCGCCGATCGCCGCGTCTGGCAATCCGAGCCTGTCGAAATCGAGCAAAAGGTACGAATAGCCGATGCCGAGGCGCCGGGCTTCACGCTCGTGCATGCCGGGAGTGCGCGAGGACTGAATACCGCGTCCGACGAGGCCAATCACGACCTTTTCGTTGTCGCCGCCGGCGGCGCCCTTGTGCTCGTCGGCAAGACGGCAAAGGAGGTCGACAAGGCTGTCGTCCATCTCGCGAAATTCCTCCCTGTGCGGGCCGCCTCCCAGCCCAAATGCGGCAATTCCCGGATCGCCCTTGTGTTCACGCAAAACGCGCCGGTAAATGAGCCTGTCGCGATTTGCGAATAATGTACTAACTGGTTAGTTTAGTCAAATGCCGGCACGCCGGGGCGGGAACTCAACTGCATGGCCGTTATCAAGAAAGAACGAAAGCCGAAGCCGGACGCGAGCACGACGCGTATCCAGGACCCTGAGGGCACGCGCCGCAACATCCTGGAGATCGCCTCCAAGGAGTTTGCCCTGAACGGCTTGTCGGGCGCGCGCATAGACGAGATTGCAGCGCGCACACGCTTCAGCAAGCGCATGATCTACTACTACTTCGGCGACAAGGAAGGCCTCTACCTGCGCGCGCTCGAGAACGCGTATCGCCAGGTGCGCGAGGGCGAGGCTCAACTTGATATCGAAGGCCTGCCGCCCGTGGCGGCACTGACACGCCTGGTGGAGTTCACGTTCGACCACCATCACCGACACGAGGAATTCATCCGCATGGTGATGATCGAGAATATCCATCACGGCCAATATCTCGAACAATCGGATGCGATCCGCGAACTGAACGTGACTGCGATCGACCATATCTCTCGCATCTATTCACGCGGTGTCGAAGAGGGCGTGTTCCGGCCGGGACTCGACGCGGTCGAACTCCATTGGCAGATAAGCGCGCTGTGCTTCTTCAACGTTTCCAATCGCACCACCTTTTCGATGATCTTCGGACGCGACTTCGGCGCGCCGGCACAACTCGAGCGGCTCAAACGCAACAGCGTCGAGATGCTGTTGCGTTTTGTCGCGAAGGACGAAGCTCCCGCAGAACGCTGAGCGCGCCAAAACTTGCGGTGCTGGCAGCGTTGCCTTAGTTATGTACGAACTGGTTCGTTCACTACAAACCAGGGAGGAGGCGCGTTTGAAGACGTCGATCGCGACGGTGTCGATCGCCGGTGACCTGGCGGAGAAATTCGCGGCAATTTCCGCCGCGGGCTTCGACGGTGTCGAAATCTTCGAGAACGATTTCCTCGCCTTTGACGGCTCACCGCGCGACGTCGGCCGAATGGCTGGTGACACAGGCCTGACCATAACGCTCTTCCAGCCGTTCAGGGATTTTGAGGGGTTGCCGGAGCCGCAGCGCAACCGCGCCTTCGATCGTGCCGAGCGCAAGTTCGACGTCATGCAGGAACTCGGCACCGACCTGATGCTGGTATGCTCGTCGGTGTCGCCCGTCTCGCTTGGCGGGATCGACCGGGCGGCCATGGACTTTCGCGAGCTTGGCGAGCGCGCCGCCAGGCGCGGTCTGCGCGTCGGCTACGAGGCATTGGCCTGGGGGCGTCACGTCAACGATCATCGCGATGCCTGGGAAATCGTGCGCAGGACCGACCATCCGAACGTCGGGCTGGTTCTCGATTCCTTCCACACGCTGGCCCGCAGGATTGAACTTGGCTCGATCCGTTCGATACCCGCGGACAAGATCTTCATTGTCCAACTCGCCGACGCGCCGCTGATCGAAATGGACTTGCTCTATTGGAGCCGGCACTTCCGCAACATGCCAGGCGAAGGTGATCTGCCGGTGCGACAGTTCATGCAGGCGGTCGCCGCAACCGGTTATGACGGCTATCTGTCGCTCGAGATTTTCAACGATCAGTTCCGTGGCGGGTCGGCAAAGGCGATCTCCGTCGACGGACGGCGTTCGCTCGTATGGTTGATGGATCAGGTGCGGCGTGAAGAACCGGCACTTGACATGGCTATCCCGCCCATGCCCGACCGCATCGGAGTTGGAGGGGTCGAGTTCATCGAGTTCGCGGCCGATCGCCAGGACGCCGGACAGCTTGGATCGCTGTTGCGCATGCTCGGCTTTGTCGAGGCCGGTCGGCACGTCTCGAAGGACGTCACGCTCTACCGCCAGGGCGAGATCAATATTGTCATCAATACCGAGCGGCAGGGCTTTGCCCATTCTTCCTTTGTTGTCCATGGCACGTCGGCATACGCAATGGGCCTGAAGGTCGAGGACGCCGCCGCCACGGTGGCGCGCGCCGAGGCACTGGGCGCGGAGATCTTTCACCAGCGGGTTGGGCCCGGCGAGTTGTCGATCCCGGCGATCCGCGGCGTCGGCGGCGGACTGATCTACTTCCTCGATGCCAAGACCGACCTGGCGAAGGTCTGGGACATAGAGTTCACGCCAGTCACGTCGGCAAGTTCCGGCAATGGCGTCGGCCTCACCCGTATCGATCATGTCGGGCAGACCATGGCACAGGAGGAGATGCCGAGCTGGCTGCTGTTCTATGTCTCGATCTTCAGGACGACCAAGACCCCGATGGTCGACATCGTCGATCCGGCCGGCCTCGTGCGCAGCCAGGTCATCGAAGGTCTGGACAAGCGCTTCCGCCTCACGCTGAACGGTGCCGAGAGTCACCGCACCCTGGCCGGCCATTTCATCGCTGAAACCTTTGGTTCCGGCGTCCAGCATCTGGCACTCGCGACGGATGACATCTTTGCGACGGCGGCGAAGCTGCAGGCCAACGGCTTCGAACCGCTTCAGATATCGATGAACTACTACGACGACGTAGAAGCGCGCTTCGGTCTGGATCCCGAGGTCGCCGATCGGTTACGCTCGGCCAACATCCTTTATGACCGCGACGACAACGGCGAATTTTTTCAGCTCTATGCGCCGACATTCGGAGAGGGATTCATTATCGAGTTCGTTGAACGGCGCGGCGCGTATGCAGGCTATGGTGCGCCGAACGCACCATTCCGCATCGCCGCGCAAAAACGGCTGATGCGGCCCAAAGGAATGCCAAAGCTATGACAAGTATGAACTTTGCTCGCATCAATGGCGCGACGATCCACTACCGGCATCGTCCCAAAACTGGCAGGCCGACGGTCGTCTTCGCGAACTCGCTCGGCACGGATATGCGCATCTGGAACGAGGTCGAGCGAAGGCTGGCCGACGACTGTACATCCGTTGCGTTCGACAAGCGCGGACACGGCCTGAGCGAACTGGGTGGCGCGCCGCAAACAATCGAGACCCATGCGACGGACCTTGCAGGGCTGCTCGACCATCTCAGCGTAAAGCGCGCGGTGATCTGCGGGCTTTCGATCGGCGGCGTCATTGCGCAATGCCTTTACAAGACGCGGCCGGATTTGATCGAGGGATTGATCCTTTGCGATACGGCAGCGAAAATCGGCACAGCCGAGATGTGGAACGGGCGCATCAATGCGACCCTGTCGGAGGGCATCGCCAGCTTTGCCGACGACGTGATGCGAAAATGGTTCACGCCGGATTTCCATAACAATCGCGGCGAGGAACTGGCGGGTTATAAAACGATGCTGACGCGCCAGGATCCGGCCGGCTACGCTGCTGCCTGCGCGGCGATCCGCGACGCCGATTTCACCGCGACGACCGCCGCGATCAACGTGCCGACACTCTGCATTGTCGGCGATCAGGACGGATCGACGCCGCCTGAACTGGTGGAATCGCTGGCCCGCTCAATCCCCGCCGCACGGTTCGAGATCATTGCCGGTGCGGGCCACATCCCATGCGTCGAGCAGCCGGAAAGGCTGGCCGGGCTGATCCGTGGCTTCCTGAACGACATGCCAAGAGAGCGCAAATGAGCAAGCCACGACACGGCGACCGATACGTCGAAGGGATGGCGACGCGCCGCTCAGTGCTGGGTGACGCCCATGTCGACCGCGCAGAGGCGGCCAAGACCGAATTCGACATTCCTTTCCAGGAACTGATCACGGAGGCTGCATGGAGCCACGTCTGGTCGCGGCCTAACATCACCAGGCGCGAGCGTTCCATGATCACCATCGCGCTGCTCGCCGCGCTGAAGCAGGACGAAGAGGTTGCGATGCATATCCGCGCCAGCGTCAATACCGGGGCGACGCGCGACGACATACGCGAGGCGCTGCTGCATGTGGCAATCTATGCCGGGGTGCCGGCGGCAAATCATGCGATGAAGATCGCCAGGAAGACGTTCGACGAAATCGACGCTCAGGCCGGCTAATCATGACCAAGTCGCGCTTTCCCGCCAACCGTACGCCGGAAATCGGCGCCTTCTTTCCGCGCGACCGCAACTGGCATCCGCCGGCCTTCACGCCGGCCTACAAGACGTCCGTTCTGCGCTCGCCGCAACGGCCGCTTCTTTCCCTCGACAACACGCTGTCGGAGCTTACGGGGCCGGTCTTCGGCCAAAGTATTCTCGGTGAACTGGACAATGACCTCCTACACAATTTTGCCGGGCCGGGCGAAAGCGCGATCGGGCCACGCATCCTCGTCTATGGCCGCCTGCTCGACGAGCGCGGCATCGGCGTCGCTGGTGCGTTGCTGGAGGTATGGCAGGCCAACGCCGGCGGACGCTATCGACACAAGAAGGAGACTTATCGCGCGCCACTCGATCCGAACTTCGGCGGCTGCGGCCGCACGATCACCGGCGAGGATGGCTCCTATTGTTTCCGCACGATCCAGCCGGGGCCATATCCCTGGCCCAACGGACCCAACGACTGGCGTCCAGCGCACATCCATTTCTCGATCTTCGGGCACGGCTTCGCGCAGCGCCTGATCACCCAGATGTATTTCGAGGGCGACCCGATGATCTGGAGGTGTCCGATCGTGCGGACCATCAACGACCGCCGCGCTATTGAAGGCCTCACCGCCGCACTCGACATGGAGGCAACGATACCGATGGATGCGCGGGCATACAAATTCGACGTTGTACTGCGCGGCCGCCGCTCGACACTGTTCGAAAACCGCATCGAGGGCAACTGATGGTCCAGGCTCTTGGCCGGCTGAAGGAAAGCGCCTCGCAGACCGCGGGACCCTACGTCCATATCGGGCTGACGCCCAACTTCGCCGGTATCTCGGGCGTCTATGAACGCGACCTTGGCACCGCGATGGTCAACGACAAGACCAGGGGCGAACGCATCAGGGTCAACATCCGGGTGATCGACGGCGCCGGCTCGCCGCTGAACGACGCACTTGTGGAGATCTGGCAGGCGGACGCCGCCGGCATCTACAATTCGCCCTCGGATCTGCGCGGCTCCGCCGACCCGAACTTTACCGGCTGGGGCCGGCTGCCCACCGACATGACGACGGGCGAATGCCTGTTCGAAACCATCAAACCCGGTCGCGTGCCGTTTTTTGACGGCCGCAAGATGGCGCCGCATTTGACGGTCTGGATCGTCGCGCGTGGAATCAACATTGGCCTTCACACCCGTATGTATTTCGGCGATGAGGAAACCGCCAACGCCGAGGATCCCGTCCTGATGCGCATTGAGCAGAAAGAGCGCGTGTCAACGCTGGTCGCGCCGCGCGATGGCGACATCTACAAGTTCGACATTCATCTCCAGGGCATCAACGAGACGGTCTTCTTCGACATATGATCGCAGCATTCGACAATCCCCTTCTGTCCGGGCCCCTCCTGTCCGGGCTTCTCGGCGATGAGAAGATGGCGACGCTGCTCGGCGTCGAGGCCGAACTTGCGACGATGCTGCAATTCGAGAAAGCGCTCGCCGACGCAGAAGCTGCGCTCGGCATCGTCCCGGCGGCTGCAGCAAGCGTCATCGGGCGCGTCCTCGACAACTTCCGGCCGGAAATCCAGGCCCTGAGGGACGCAACGGCGCGCGACGGCGTCATGGTGCCGGAACTCGTGCGGCAGATCAGGCATGCTGTCGGAGAGCCGCATTCGCAGCATGTGCATTTCGGTGCGACCAGCCAGGACGTGATCGACACGGCCATGATCCTGAGAATTCGCGCCTGTATCGACCTGTTGGAAGAACGGCTTTCGGCTCTGGTGGTCGCCTTCGCCGATCTCGGCCATCGGTTTGGCGATCGCACGCTGATGGCCCGAACCCGCATGCAGGCAGCAATTCCGATTTCCGTAGCCGACCGCGTCACAAGCTGGCGCGAACCGCTCGTGCGCCACCACGAGCGGCTTCAATCGGTGCGGGGATCGGTTCTCGTCGTCCAGTTCGGCGGCGCCGCCGGGACACTCGAGAAGTTTGCAGACAAGGGCGCCGCCCTCCGTGCCGCGCTGGCCCGGCAGCTAAGCCTTGGCGACGCGCCGCAATGGCACAGCCAGCGCGACCGCATCGCTGAGCTGGCCAGCTGGCTGTCACTTGTGACGGGAGGCCTCGGCAAGTTCGGGCAGGACATTGCACTGATGGCGCAGGCAGGCGACGAGCTGCAACGGGCGGGCGGCGGTTCGTCGTCCGCCATGGCGCACAAGCGCAATCCCATCGACGCCGAGATGCTGGTGACGCTTGCCCGCTTCAACGCAGTCCAATTGTCGGGAATGCATCATGCGCTGATCCATGAGCAAGAGCGCTCTGGTGCAGCCTGGACGCTGGAATGGTTGATCCTGCCGCAGATGCTCATGGCGGCTGGAGCATCGACCTGTGTCGCGGACAGGCTGGTCCGAACCATAGCGGCAATCGGAGGCAAGGGTTGACTGATCCCACCAATGCATGTCGCGCAAAAGTGTGCAGCGGTTTTGCGACAACGACATGCATAAAAACAACAACCTGAAGCGCGTCGCATGAGGCCGGGACAAACGCGACGCGCTTTAGGCGGCTCACGCCGTGGATCTTGCGATTTAGCCGTCTCCGCTACCACTTGGTCAGCAAGATCAAGTGGTCACTGATGCGTCGAGTGGGTTGGAAATGGCCGTGCCCTGGTTTGCCGACAATTGTGCGGCCATACCCATGGCGACAGCTTTCCAGCCATCATCCAGCGTCACCTCGACCTGGCCCTCGCCTCGCAGGGCGGCGCAGAACCGCTGATGCTGATAGAAAGTCGAGCCATTGTGATCGCCGGCCGTCAACAATTGCGGGTCGACCGGGATCTCGACGGTGTACGGTCCCTGCGGAGCGCGCGGGCTGACGATCAGCTGCGGCGTTGGCGCCGCGCCGAGATGAGCTGGCCAGAAGCGGCCGGGACCCGGCACCAGGCATTCGACTTTACCTTGCGCACCGACGGCGCTGATCTCCTCCTGGTAGCGGCTGCCCTCTGCATACATGCATAGTTCCAGCATGGCGCGCGCGCCGCTGGCGAAATCGACCAGCACGTAGCCGCAATCCCAGATATCGGGTGTCTCGCCATCATAATGCTCGTTGAGATGGTTCACTTCCTGCCCGGCCGACGCCATGATTCTCACCGGTTCCGATTTCAGGATCAGCCGCATGAGATCGAAGAAATGGCAGCATTTTTCGACGAACGTGCCTCCCGATCGACGGTTGAAGCGGTTCCAGTGGGCCACCTTGTCCAGGAACGGGTAGCGATGTTCGCGGATTGTCAGCATCCGGATGCCGCCGGTGGCGTCCTGCGCCTGCTCGATGAATCGAGCGACCGGCGGCATATAGCGGTATTCCATCGCGACCCAGACCGGTGCGGTATAGGTCGCGGCGAACGCCTTCACCGCGGCTGCGTCGACCGGGTCGGTGAAAAGCGGCTTCTCGACCAGGATGGGCAGCGCACGGACAGCAGCGACTTCCCTAAGCTGCGCGAAATGCACATGGTTCGGACTGGCGATGAGCAAGCAGTCGACGCGCGGATCGGCCGCCACCTCCGCGATTGAGCCGGCGATCGACGCTTGCGGGGCAAGGTCTGCCGCGCGGGCGCGCATTGTCGCGTCGGGCTCGAAGACCGCCGCGACGCCGACATCGGGCAGCAGCGCGATATTGCGAAGATGCTCCTGCCCCATCATGCCGCAGCCGATGATGCCGTAGGAAATGTGCTTCGCCATAGCCGTTCCCTATCGCAGCCGCGCGACGTAGCGTGCGACGCCATGATCAAACCAGGTCCTGGAGAACTCCGCACTGGCGCCGTCCTGCATCCAGCCGGTACGCTCGATGAAGCCGGCGGCAGCGCCCGGCGCCAGGCCGAATTCAGGCGGCGCCCATCCCGGCACCTGGCCGACCCCGACGCGGTCCTCTGCACGCAGGATCCAGAAGCCGAGCGCCTTGCGGTAGTAGAGATAGAGCGAATCCGACAGTTCTTCGATAGCAACCGTCTCCACACGGGCACCGTCGAGCCAGATCTCCTCCAGCGCCGCCGGCTTGCCGCTGAGGCTCCGCAGCCGTCTTATTCTATGGGCATCGCTGCTCGACCCGAACACCGGCAGGTCCATCGGTTTCGCCAGCCGATCGACTGACAGAACGCGCGCCGTCGGCAGCCCGCCTCCCTCCAGGAGTTCCAGCCGGAACATGGAATAGACACTGGCCACGTCAGGTTGCGAACGTACGTAGTTGCCGGAACCCTGGATGCGACTGAGCAAGCCCTTGCGCTCGAGATCGCCGAGCGCCTTGCGCAAAGTACCGACCGCTATTCCGAGCCCCGCAGCCATGTCGCGCTCCGGCGGAAGCTTCTCGCCCTCAATCATCCGCCCGGCCGCGATCTCGCGGATCAGCATTTCGCTGACCTGCTGATGCATCGGAAGCGCATAGGCGTTTCTGGACGTGGTCACATTGTCTCCAACGCAAAATTGATACACTATTGATCTACACAAACACGAATGATATGCAACAGGGAAATCCAGTCTCTGACAACGAGGAGTGCCGACATTGACGGTAGTTCCGGTGACGTCCGCAGATCTCGATGCTGCTGAAGTGTCGTGGTTTTCCGCTTTGTGCTCCGATGATTTCCGCTATCTCGGCATACCGGATGGCGCGCTGCGGTCGAGTTGGGAGCACTGCTCCGATATCGTCAAGACAGCCGAAGGACTGGGCTTTCGCAATATCCTGTGCCCCTCGTCCTATCAGGTCGGCCAGGATACTCTGTCCTTCGTGGCGGGCTGCGCTCCGATAACCCATTCGATCAACCTTCTCGCGGCGGTGCGTTGCGGCGAAATGCAACCGATCATGCTGGCGCGCACGCTCGCAACGCTCGACCACATGCTAAAGGGCAGATTGACTATAAACGTCATCTCTTCCGACTTTCCCGGCGAACTCGCCGACAGCCGCTTCCGCTATCAGCGTTCGCACGAGGTCATCGAAATCCTGCGTCAGGCCTGGACGCGCGACGAAATCAACCATCAGGGCGAGGTCTACCAATTCGGGAAAGTAACCGCCGACCCCGCAAAGCCCTACCAACAGAATGGCGGGCCGCTGCTCTATTTCGGCGGCTATTCGCCCGACGCGCTCGAACTCTGCGGCGCACAGTGCGACGTGTATCTGATGTGGCCGGAGGCGAAGGACGTGTTGGCGCACCGCATGCGTGATGTTCACGAGCGTGCAGCCGCCCATGGCCGCACATTGGATTATGGCCTGCGCGTCCATGTGATTGTGCGCGACACCGAAGCCGAAGCCCGCGAATATGCCGAGGAGTTGGTTTCGAAACTCGACGACGAGCAGGGCAGCGTTATCCGTACCCGCGCACTGGACGCGACATCCCTGGGCGTCGCGCACCAGGCAAAGAACCGCGCCGGCGCCGACGCACAAGGCTATGTCGAGCGGCATCTGTGGACCGGCGTTGGCCGCGCACGCTCTGGTTGTGGCGCCGCGATCGTCGGCTCGACCGACCAGGTCATGTGCGAGATCGAGGAATACCGGAAAATGGGCATCCGCGCCTTCATCTTCTCCGGCTATCCGCATATCGACGAGGCCTTGTCCTTCGGCAAGCGCGTGCTGCCGAATATCAAGACCTGTTCGCTGCCGCATGCCTATGGCCGGGTGCCGGAACTCACCCCGGCGACTCCGCTCGGAACCGGCGAGCGGCGATGATGATGCTGCGAATGCGCCTCAACGAGATTGAGGCCTCCACCGCAGCCCTTGGCCAGGAGGGCGCCTGATGTACCACTTCCTCAGCCCCGAGCAGCAACCGATGAAAAGCTTCGTGCCCGGCCCCGACCGCAAGCGCGAGTTCCGCGACGCGCTCGGCCGGTTTGCGACCGGTATCACCGTCGTCACCACGATGACGCTTGATGGTCCCGTCGGCATCACCGCGAACAGCTTTGCATCGGTGTCCCTCGACCCGCCAATCGTGCTCTGGTCGATCGGCCGGCATTCGAGGCGCTTTGCTGCCTTCGCTGGTTGCGAGCATTTCGCGGTTCATGTCTTGGGCGCGGAGCAGATCGAGCTGAGCCAGCGCTTCGCTCGCGCCGGGCAAGCCTTCGACGGCCTCCCGCACGACCTGAACGATGCCGGCGTGCCGCTGCTGGGTGACTGCCTGTCGCGGTTCGAATGCGTCCGGATCTCCGGGCATGAGGGCGGTGACCATTTGATCGTCGTAGCCCGCGTAACCGCCGCGACCTTGCGAGACGGCGAACCTCTGCTTTTCTTCGGCGGAGGTTACGGACGCTTCGACGACGGTTCGAACGTGACCCCATCGATGTAGTGATGGCCTGGCCCGGACAGCGGTGTGAACCATACGTCTCAGGCGCGAACCGGGCCGGTCGACTGGCGTTGCACGATATGGCAGGCGAATTCGATACGGCGCGGCGGCAGGTCCCCGCCGAGATCGGCGAGCAGGAGGTCGAGCGACGCCGCGCCGATCTCGCGCATCGGGATATGCATCGTCGTGAGCGGCGGGTTTTGGAAAGCTGCCTGCGGAAGGTCATCCATGCCCATGACCGACACGTCGGCAGGCACCTCGTAACCCGACTTCCGGATCGCCATCATCGCGCCGATAGCGAGACTGTCGCCCGCGGCGAGCACAGCTGTGAAGTCGAGGCCGCGCGTCTCGATGCGCCGCGCGATCGCTTCGGCCGCAAGGTCCGGCAGCCAATCCGCCACCTCCACGGCCAGGTCGCCGGCCGCCAGGCCGCGCTCTCCCAGTGCATCCTGCCAGCCCTCGAAGCGACGCTCGATCGTGCGCCGCCCGCGTCGCATCAGGAACAGGATGCGCCGGTGGCCGAGGTCGAGCAGGTGCTGCGTCGCGAGATGCGCCGCCGAGCGGTTGCATGGCGTCAGGCTCGAATGGTGCATCGCCGGATCGTCGCCGTTTATGAGCACGATCGGCTTGCCGAAACCGCCGCTCAGCGTCAGCACCGCCTCGTCGTCAAGCGTCAGAAACAGGCAACCGACGACGCTCTTGTCCTGGCTTGCCTCATTGAGCAGCGCGATCTGCTCACCGGAGTCGGCGATCGAGCGCGACACCAGCTCGACACCGAGAGTTTTTGCGCGCTCGTTCAGTCCGTCGAGCACATAGAAGGTGAACTGGTTGCGGCCATAGTCGATCCTCGCAGCGTTGCTTGCGGCGAGGATCACCTTGCGGCCGGCGATCGACGTGGGGATCGTGTAGTTCAACTTCCTGGCGGTTTCGATGATCGTCGACCGAAGGTCGCCGCGCACGCCCTTGCCGCCGGCAAGCGCCCGCGACGCCGTGCTGACGGATACGCCACAGCGCGCGGCGACGTCTTCGAGCCGCACGCGCCGGCTGGGCGTGCCGCGTTTCCCGCTTTCGACCTTGACGACCATCGGCTGTTTCCTCACCAGACCTTCATGCTGCAAAAAAATTTCAGATTGCGCAATAAAAATTCCTGTGGCACCCATTTGCCCGACCTCGCGCAAACTTGGGAGGAGTAGTGGCGTCGTCCATGAGAGATATGCGCTCAAAGCTCGACCTGCTCGTGCGCGGCATGACCGGCCTGCGCCATGACGGCCGTTTCGACGAGCCCAACCTCGACGGCACGGCCGGCGACTACATCAGCTTCGATTCCTGGGAATGGCCGCAGGGCGTGGGCCTCTACGGCCTCGTTTGCCTCTGGCGGCACAATCGCGACCCGAAACTCCTAAAGACAATCGAAGACTGGTACGAGCGCCATTTAAGGGCGGGCCTGCCGCCGATGAACATCAACACCACCGCTCCGATGATGGCGCTGGCATTGCTCTGGGGCGAGACACGCGACCCGCGCTGGGAAACGCCTCTCGGCCAATGGGCCGAAAGGCTGCTTCGCGACATGCCTCGCACGCCCGAGGGCGGGTTCCAGCACAATGTCTCGGACAAGATCAACGACGACGAATTGTGGGACGACACGTTGTTCATGGCCGGCCTGTTCCTCGCTTTCCACGGCCGCGCGGCCGGCCGGCAAGCTTGCATCGACGAGGCTGTGCGCCAGTTCCTCGTCCATGCGCGCTATCTCGCCGACCCGAAAACCGGCTTGTGGTTCCATGGCTGGACATTTGCCGGCCGACATAATTTTGCCGGCGCTCTCTGGGCCCGCGGCAACGCCTGGATCACAGTCGGCATCCTCGACCTGATCGAAAATGGCGGTGTCGGCAAGCCAGTCGAAGCCTATCTGCTCGGCGTGCTGAAAGCACAGATCGAAGCGCTGCTGCGCCTGCAGGCGCCATCGGGAGCATGGCACACTTTGCTCGATGACCCGACCTCCTATGAGGAGATGTCGGCCACCGCCGGCATCGGCTATGGTCTCATGAAAGCTGCGCGCCTGGGCTTCGGGCCAAAGGCGTGCGGTCCGGCGGGCCGGCGCGCTCTCGACGCGGTGCTGGCCAGCATCGACGAGAACGGCGTGCTCGGAAACGTTTCCTATGGCACCCGCATGGGCCATGATCTCCAATTCTACCGCGACATCCCGATCCAGCCTACCGGCTACGGCCAGGCCCTGGCGATCCTCTGCCTCACCGAGGGGATGATCCATGCCGAAGCTGACGAGGCAGCGGCATGACGATGCGCGTTCTCTTCGGCGCCGGTCCGGGCGACATCGATGGCTACGGGACGGAGCGGCTGCGCGCCGAGTTCCTGGTGGAGCGGCTGTTCGAGCCCGGCCGCATCGCCTTCGCTTACACCCATGTCGACCGGATGATCGTCGGCGGCGCGTGCCCAACCGGAGAGCCGCTGAGTTTCGGCGATGGCGCGGACGTCGGCACGCCGCATCTGTTCACCGCGCGCGAGATGGGCATCGCCAATCTCGGCGGCGCAGGAACGGTGAGCGTCGACCAGCAGCGCTTCGCGCTCGCCAACCGCGATGTGCTCTATGTCGGGCGCGGCGCTAAGCAAGTGACGCTCGAAAGCGACAGCGCCGCGCACCCGTCCTGGTTCTATATGAACTCGGTTCCGGCCGGCGCAGACATCAAGCATCGGCTGATCACGAAATCCGAGGCGAAGCCGCTCGAACTCGGCGAGGAGCGACGCGCCAACAAGCGCACATTGCGCATGTACATTCATCCGGAAGTCGCGCCTTCCTGCCTGCTGCTGATGGGCATCACGGATCTCGCTGCGGGCAGCGTCTGGAACACCATGCCCCCTCACCTGCATGAGCGGCGCATGGAAGCCTATCTCTATTTCGATCTCGCGGCGGAAGATCGGGTAATCCATCTGATGGGACGGCCGGACAATACCCGCCATCTGATCGTGGCCAATGGCGACTGTGTCATCTCGCCGGCCTGGTCGATCCATATGGGCAGCGGAACCGGCCCCTACGCCTTCGTCTGGGGTATGACCGGCGAGAACCAGGCCTATAACGACGTGTCGCCCGTGCCCGTTGAGACGCTGCGATGAACACCGTGGAACCGATCACGCACGATCTTGCGCTGCGCCGGCCGCTCGCGCTCGGCGGCCCCGTCGTTTACTGGCTCGTCGGCACGACGTCCGAGCAGCGCTACGATGTTGCAGATCAGCCGATGCAAGGGGAGATGGATCCCTTCTTCTTCCTGACCAAGCACAAGAATTTCATCCCGCACGAATATCCCTGCCGAACCGAGTTTGCCGCCGAACGCCGCGGGAAACGGCCCAAGCCGCAGGGCGTGTTCGAGCCGGACCGTGTTTGGCTTCCGTTCGGCTCGCCGCGCGTCGACCTGTCGGGCTTCTGGTTCCGCCCGACCGTGGTCGCCACCTGGGCAAGTACCATGCTCGACGCAGGCTCGGACGGCCGGGCGCGGCTGCGGCTGCGCACCTGCGGCGGCGCCGTTTTGTTCGTCAACGGAATAGAGGCCGGCTGGATGGCGCCCTACGGGCGCAATCTCGAGGCTTCCCAGGATTTCGAGGTCGATCTCGTCGCCGGCGCCAACGAGATCAGCATCTGGTTCGACGATCTCGCCGAGCGTGACGCTCGCTACTTCTTCCAACTCGACTATCTCTGGGGCCCAGCTGCCGAACAGGTCTTGCCCACGACCGTCAAAGGCGACGTCGCGGCGGCCATGGAAGCCGCTCTCGACGCGATGCATTTCGAGCGTCCATTTTATTCCGGCGGCGAAGTGGCGCTGGTGACGGATGTCGCGCTGCCGGTTGCCGTGGATGTAGCTGTTGTGATCGAGGGCGACTTCATGTCGATCGAGGCGCCCGTGATCTTCCGCCGCCGCATCGAAGCGGGGGCAAGACGCATCACGATTTCCACCACGGAAGACCTTCCCGCCGACTTCCGGCATTTTGCCGTATCGCTCTCATCTTCAGGCTTTGTTGCCCGGCGGGTCTTCGGCGTCGAAATCTGTCATGCGGCGCGTCAGGGCCGCGCCCCTGCCATCCTTGCCGACAGGATCGGCGAAGCCCTGGAACAGGTCTCCAACTTCGCGGAGGCCGATACCGTGCGGGCGCTGGCGCGGCTGGCGACCGGCCGTGGCGGCGCCGAAACCGACGCCATCATTGCTGCTGCACTGCCGGCGATCGAAGATTGCCACGACTGCGCCGATTTCATCCTGGTTCCACTGCTCTGGTGCCGTCGTGCCTATGGCGACAGGATCGCGGTCGGTCTCCGTCACCGCATTGACGAGGCGATCCTCAATTACCGCTATTGGATGGATGAGCCGGGCAACGACGTGCAGTGGTACTTTTCCGAAAACCACGCGCTTCTGTTTCACACCGCGGCTTATCTCGGCGGCCATCTCCTGCCCGATGCCCGCTTTGTCCGCTCCGGGCGCACCGGCGCGGAGCAGTCGACCGTGGGCCTTGCGCGCGTGCGCGCCTGGCTCGATCATTTCGAGGAATGGGAAATGGCGGAATTCAACTCCGCCCCTTATTTCCCGATCGATCTCAAGGGATTGACGATCCTCTACGCGCTTGGGCCAGACGCCGACGTCCGCCGGCGCGCCGGGGCTGCGATCAACCGCCTGCTCGAGATCGTCGCCCGCTCGGCTCAGCAGGGCATGCTTACCGGCGCGCAGGGACGCTCCTACGAACACACGCTGCGCGCCGCCCGTTCGCTGGAACTTTCCGGCATTGCACGCATGCTGTGGGGCAAAGGTTTTTATGGCATGCGCTTCCACGCCCTGCCGCAGCTTGCGCTCTGCCTGCGCGACCATGGGCTCCACGTCCCGCAAGAACTGACCGGCATCGCTTGCATGGCGGGCGACGACGCGCAGGAATGGCGCTTCGCGCAGGGCCAGAACCGGATCGCCAAGCTCTACCATTACAAGACCCGCGATTTCGCCATGGGAAGCGCAGCCGCCTATCGCTGGAACGAATGGGGTTATCAGGAAACGGTGCTGCACCTGCGCCTCGGCGGCAATCCCGACGCGCAGATATGGATCAACCATCCGGGCGAGACGATTCATTCGGGCTATGGCCGGCCGTCCTACTGGGGCGGCTCCGGCTCTCTGCCGCGCGTGCATCAATACCGCGACCTGGCGGTTGTGCTGTTCAGCTGCGCTGCCGAGCAGCCCGACTTTACCCATGCCTGGTTCCCACAGAGCGCGTTCGACGAAGCGTGGGTCAAGGAACATATCGCTTCGGCGCGCGGCGGCGATGGGCTCGCGATGCTGAAGGCCGACAGCGCCTTTGAGCTCGTCGGCCGCGGGCCGACCGCTGGAAACGAGTTGCGCGTGCCGGGCCATCAAGCCGCATGGATCATCCGCTTGGGCCGGCTCCGGCAATATGGGTCGCTGGAGGAATTCGAGGCGCGGTTTTCTCAGATCGCCCTCGGCCACGGAAAAAACGGCCTTCTGCATGTCAATGACCCGGAATATGGCGACGTGCTGTTCCATCCGGATGGCCGCATGGAGGCTGAGGACCGTGTCGTCGATCCGGCCGACTGGCAAGTCACGGGCGAAGCCACGTACTTCACGGCCGACGCCATCGCAACCAGGTGAGGATCGGATCAAAAGGAGCAGGACAAGCAGCTCGGACAGCGACAATCAAGCGGTGAAGACCGCAAAAGCGGAGGAGAGTGAACCATGAGAATGAATTCGATAATCCTGGGCCTTTCGGCGGGCCTTCTGTCGTCGACCGCGTTCGCAGGCGACGTTCGCGTGATGTGGTACTCGGACGGCGTCGAGGGCGAGGTCATACAGGACCTGCTCAACCGCTTCATGAAAGACAATCCGGACATCAACGTCATTCTCGACAATGTCGCCTACAAGGTTGTCCAGGAGCAGCTTCCGGTCGAACTCGAGGCAGGACGGGGCCCCGATATCGCCCGCGTCACCAACATCAAGGAACTCGCCGATCATTGGCTCGACCTGACGCCTGTGGTTGCCGATCCAGCATACTGGCAGACGAATTTCGGCGACCAGTTCGACTGGATGCGCCCTGACGGTTCCAAGGTCATTCCAGGCTTCATGACCCAGATCACGCTGACCGGCGGCTTCGTCAACAAGACGCTTTTCGAACAGGCCGGCGTGCCGATCCCGGCCGACACCGCAACCTGGGACGAATGGGTCGATGCCGCCGGCAAGGTGCAGCAGAGCCAGCAGCTCAACGCCGCCTTTGCCATCGACCGCAGCGGCCATCGTATCTCGGCGGCGAACATCTCTTATGGCGCCAACTACATCGGCGGTGATCGACTGCCGGCGCCGATCGACGCCGGCACGAAAGCCTTCGCCGAAAAGCTGGTCAATTGGGTTGCCGACGGCCGCATGAACAAGGAAATCTGGGTGTCGGCGTCGGGCACCACCTATCGCGCCGGCGCCGACGACTTCATCAATGGGCAGATTGCCTACTATTATTCGGGCAGTTGGCAGGTTGCCAACCTGGCCAGCAAGATCGGCAAGAACTTCGACTGGGTGGCGACGGGCTCGCCGTGCGGCACCGCCGCCTGCACCGGCATGCCGGGCGGCGCCGCGCTGGTCGCCGTCAAATACACCAAGAACCCCGCTGAAGTCGGCAAGGTGATGGACTTCCTGGGCCGCGAGGACATCATGCGCGAATTCACCGAGCGCACCCTGTTCCTGCCCGCACACAAGGGCGTTCTCGCCGGCAAGATCGATTACAAGACCGATGACGAGAACGTCAAGGCGTCGCTCGAAGCCTTCCTGAAGGCATCGGGCAAGATCGCGCCGAATGCCGCCGCGCTGCCGGCATGGAAATGGGGAACTCCGGTTTATGGCGCGCTGGTGACCCGCATCAGTCAGGTCATGGCCGGCGAGTTGAAGCTCGACGAGGCTTTCGTCCGCATCGACGAGGACATCAAGGCACAGGTGGCCGAGGCATCGAAGTAGCGTCGCGGCAGTGTCATGGCAGACGTCCGAAACGGCATAGCAACGCGCGCCGGCGCCATGATCCTGGCGCCGGTCGGCTGGCTTGCGAATTTATTCGATGCGCCACTGCGCATGTTGCAACGGCGCACGGGCAGCAATGGCATGGCCGTGTTCTTCCTGGCGCCGAACATGCTGGTGTTCGGCATTTTCGTGCTGTTTCCGCTGGTCATCAACATCCTCTATTCGATGACCGGTGGCGGGGCGCTGTTCCTCGGCGAGCGCACCTTCGTCGGCGCCGATCAGTATGGGCGGCTGTTCAGTTGCGGCAGCTATCTCGACCCGAAGAGCTGCACGGAGGACCTGTTCTGGATCGCGGTTTGGAACACCCTGGCCTTCGTCGTGCTGCAAGTGGCGATGATGGTCGCCGTGGCGCTTGTCACCGCACTCATACTCAACCGTGAGTTGCGTGCGCGCAGTTTCTGGCGCGCCGTGTTCTTCTTCCCTGTGCTTTTGTCGCCGGTCGTGGTCGGTCTCATCTGGCGCTGGATCCTGCAGCGGCAGGGACTGCTCAACCTGATGGTGTTCGAGGCGGGCGGAACCCCGGTCAACTGGCTGGTGGAGCGCAACTGGGCCTTCACCGCCGCGATCATGGTGTCGGTCTGGGCCCATGTCGGCTTCTACGCGCTGATCCTTCTCGCCGGCCTTCAGGCCATTCCGAAAGACCTCTATGAGGCCGCCGAGATGGACGGCACGCGGCCCATGCGCGTCTTCCGGCGCATAACGCTGCCCTTGCTGGCGCCCAACCTGCTGGTCGTGCTGGTGCTGACACTCATCCGCGCCGTGCAGATATTCGATGAGATCTATGTGCTGACCGGCGGCGGTCCCGGGACCAGCACGCTGTTCCTCACGCAGTACATCTACGAGGTCGGCTTCGCCTCGATGCTGCGCAATCCGGGGCTCGCCTCCGCGGCCTCGATCCTCATGGGAGCGGTGCTGGTCGTGCTGACCTTGATCCAGCTGGGCATCGCAAGGCGCAACGAGCAGCGGGGCAAAATGCGATGAGCAGGGTTGCGGAATTTCTGTTCCGCCGGCGCGGCGGCGCCGGCTGGCACTGGACCGACGTTTTCACCTGGTTTTGGCTGATCGGCGGGCTGCTTGTCATGTTCGGCCCGGCGCTGTGGCTGGTCAACTCGTCGTTCAAGACGCCTGCGGCGCTGGCCGAGTTCCCGCCGACTGTTTTGCCCTATGTCACCGCCGAAGCGATCGTGGAAGGGTATGAGGAGCCGCTGCAGCTCTTTGAAGTGCGCAATGACGACGGCAGCGTGCGCGTGCTCGCCGAAGTGCGCCGCCTCGGCACCGTCGCGCAGATGGTCGATCCCGCCAACCCGGGCGAGATCATACGCGTCAACATCAAGAACCGTACGCCCAAGCGCAGCATCGCCTTCGCGCTCGACAATTATGTCCAGCCTTTCCTCGCCTTTGACTTCTTCCTCTACCTGCGCAACTCGGTCTTCGTCACCGTGGTCGCCACCCTGATTACGCTGCTGACCAATTCGATGGCTGCATTCGCTCTGTCGAAGTACAATTTTCGGGGACGCTCCGCTGTGATGATGCTCATCGTCGCGACGCTGATGGTGCCGCTTTCCGTCATCCTGGTGCCGCTCTATTCGGTCATCTCGGCAATGGGACTGTTCAATTCGCTATGGGGCGTGATCCTGCCGACAGTGGCGACGCCCACGGGCGTCTTCATGCTGCGCCAGTACATGCTGACGATCCCCGACGAGCTGATCGATGCAGCGCGCATGGACAAGGCGTCGGAATGGCAGATCTACTGGCGCATCATCCTGCCGCTGACCGCCCCGGCGCTGGCGGTGCTGGCGATCTTTTCCGTCGTCTGGCGCTGGAACGACTTCCTCTGGCCACTGATCGTCCTGTCGCGCAAGGAGGTCTATACACTGCAGGTTGGTCTCAACACCTATGCCGGCCAACTCAATGTGCAATGGCATTACATCCTGGCCATGACCGTCGTCACCATGATCCCGGTCGTGCTGATGTTCATTTTCCTTCAGCGCTTCATCACCACCGGCATTGCCGGCTCCGGTCTGAAATAGAGGCTATCATGAGCCAGATCACACTCACCGGCGTATCGAGGGCTTTCGGCAAGGTCGGCGTGCTGCACGACATAAATCTCGACATCCTTGACGGCGAGCTGATCGTCTTCGTCGGCCCCTCCGGCTGCGGCAAGTCCACGCTGCTGCGGCTCATCGCCGGGCTTGACCGGCCGACAGGCGGCGTCATCGCGATCGACGGCAAGGACGTGACCACCGTTCCGGCCGCCGACAGGGGATTGGCGATGGTGTTCCAATCCTACGCGCTGTACCCGCACATGAGCGTGCGCCAGAACCTGGCCTTCGGACTGGAGAACGCCCGTATGGCGCGCGCCGAAATCGATGCGCGCATCGCCGAAGCCGCGCGGATGCTGGAAATCGCGCCATATCTCGACCGGCGCCCCGGCCAGCTCTCCGGCGGCCAGCGCCAGCGCGTCGCGATCGGCCGCGCCATCGTGCGCAATCCAACCGCTTTCCTGCTCGACGAGCCGCTGTCCAATCTCGACGCCGAACTGCGCATCTCGACACGCGCCGAACTGGCCGCCCTGCACGAGCGGCTGTCGGCGACGATGGTCTATGTCACGCACGACCAGATCGAGGCGATGACGCTTGCCGACCGCATCGTCGTGCTGCGCGCCGGCCGCATCGAGCAGATTGGCACGCCGCTCGAGCTCTACAACCATCCGGCCAATCTGTTCGTCGCCGGTTTCATCGGTGCACCGCGTATGAACTTCCTGCCGGTAAAGGTGGCACCCGGGGGCGCTGGCCGGTCAAGCCTCACGTTGGACGCTTCAGCTGGATTCGAGATCGACGGGAACGTCAGCGCGGCCAATGGCGACGTGACGCTCGGGCTGCGGCCACATCACATCAGCCTCGCCGATGCCGGCAAGGGAGACGTTGCGGCCCGCGTCGCGCTGGTCGAAGCCCTCGGCTCCGAGACGATCGTCCACACCAGGACAAGCGGCGGCCAGACCATGCTGGCGGTTGTCGCCGGACAATATCCGGTGGCTTCCGGCGACACGGTGGATCTGAAGTTCGATACCAGCCATCTGCATCTTTTCGATGACACCGGCCTGCGCATCGCTGTGAGTTAGAAGTCGGCTAACCCCGTCTGGGGTGGCGTTGGACGATGACTGGGCGTCCCGGCATTGCTCTGGATCGCGTTCGTGCAAGAACAATCAAACTGGTCGCTGTAGGGAGCGCCACATGTTGCCCGTGTTATGCCATGGTCCTTCTCAGCCGTTCGCCTTCACGTGTTCTTCCTGAAGTTTGAAACGATGCAGTATATGATTTCGGAAGCAGCTCTGCATTTCCTCAAACGACCCAAACCCGAGACGCGATGCAAGTCGGGACACGGTCGCGGGTGATACATGGCATCGGCGCGCGATTGCGGCGGCATTTTCGAAAGCCACGTAATCCGGCTCCGCAAATATCACCCGGGCGACAGCCTCCGACTTCGCCGGAAGTGTCAGTTCCCTTTTGGCAATCAGCGCTTTGAGCTCGTCAAGCGTCATGCCCATAATCAGCCTCCGCAGGGGATCAGGCAGCCTTGTATGTCAAACAGCGCTTTGGCGATGAATGGCCAATTCATTTCGGCGCGCCAAGTAATCGGGCGATCGCGCCAGAGCATCTCGGCGCAGGCTGCAAGCTGGAACGGCTGGTCCATATGGCTCAGATCTCGATCATGATGCGGCCATTTTCGACCTTCGTTTTGTATGTCTTGAGATTCTCGCAAGCTGGCGGGGTCTCTACGTCCCCAGTCGTGAAGTCGAAGACGGATGCGTGTTTAGGACACTCCACTGTATTCCCCATTACGAGACCGTCAGCGAGGTGAATACTCTCGTGCGTGCAAAGCCCGTCGGTGCAGAAATATTCGTCCGCATCATTTCGAAAGATCGCAAAGGTGCGACCGCCATGATCGAAGCGCTTGGCTTCCTCGGCTTCGATGTCGTCGGCGGCACAGGCGACGATCCAAGGCATGGAACCTTCCTTCAGATGGCTTGCGGTTTGTAGTCGGCGGGGGCGGACGGCATGACCCCCTGCAGTAGCGCCACGGACTTTTCGAGTCCCTCCAGGGAGTTCAGGAGCACGTCCTCATGCTCGATGGAAAGCCAGCCGTCATAGCCGGCCATCTTGAGGCGATAGCAGAATTGCCGCCACCACTCCTCGCCATGGCCGAAGCCAAGCGTGATGTAGCTCCATGACCGGGCCGGAAGATCCATCAGGCTGCCATTCTCGAGCAGAGATGTCGTCGCCTGCACTGGTGCGTTGAGCATCGTGTCCTTGGCATGAACGTGATAAACCGCCTCGCCCAACGATTGGGCCGCCGCCAGCGGGTCGGCACCCATCCAGAACAGATGCGAAGGGTCCAGATTCGCCCCTACGACCGGTCCGACCGCCTGTCGCAGCTTCAGAAGCGAGGGCACGTTGAAGACACACTGGTTGCCGTGGAGTTCAAGCGCGATGCGCTCCACGCCGTTCTCTTCAGCCAACGCCACGATCTCGGTCCAGAAGGGAATCAGCTTCTCTTCCCACTGGTGTTTCAAAATGGCCTGTGTTTCCGGAGGCCACGACGAGACGACCCAGTTGGGCATGGTATCTGCAGCGTTGCCGGCCGGGAGGCCGCTCATGGTGCAGACCGTCCGGATGCCCATTTCGCCCGCGACGCGAATAGTGGTTTTCAGCCCTTCGCCCTGGGCCGGGTCGGTCGGGTGTAGCGGGTTGCCGTTTGCGTTGAGGCTGATGATTTCCAGGCCGCGCTCCTCGAACGCGCCAACGAAGCGCTTCTGGCCTTCCCTGTTGCCCAGCATGGGCGAAAGCCGAAAATGCGGCGCGGTGGACCAGCCACAGGTGTTTACCTCGACGCCGGAGACACCCATGCGCTTCGCATGATCCAGCATCGTTTCGAAGGGCAGGTTGCCGAGGCTGTCTGAAACGAAACCCAGCTTCACGTGTAAAACTCCGGCTTTGCAATCATTTGGACGGGTATGCGGCGGCCCTCGTGCAACGCCTTCACGCCCGCCTCGGCAACGACGGCGGCGCAATAACCGTCCCAGCAATTCGCAGCGGTTGCCGGGAACTCACCAGTCATGGCGAAGCGTAGGAAGTCGCGGTTCTGCCGACGGTAGGCATCGGCATAGCGGGTTCGCCAGTCGGCGTCGTAGCTCGTGCTCTGTGCAAGCACAGAATCGATGCGAGTGTAGGCGACGTTGTTCATCGCAACGGTCCCTCGCTCGCCGATCAGCTCGGCACGGACATCGTAACCATATGCGGCATTGTTGTTGATCTCGATGTTGACGAGTTGGCCATCGACCGTCTCCAGCACGATGAAGACAGGCGCGACTCGGGCATCTGAGCGTTTCGGCTGGAAGGCCGAGATCGACGCATATTCCGTCGAGACCACATAGCGCACGACATCGAACTCGTGTGGAGCCGAATTGGTGATAGCCATAGCGCCGGTGAAATCTGCAGCCGGCGTTTCGACATTGCGGTGAAAATTGTGCATCATCAGGGGCCGGCCAAGGCGGCCGTCTGCTAGCGCCCGTTTCATCTCCTGGTAGGAGCGATCGTAACGCCGCATGAAGCCAAGCTGGACGAATTTCGCGCCCGCCTTCTGTTCGGCCTCCATCACAGCGATACAGTCAGCCGACGCTTGGGAGAGGGGCTTTTCGCACAAGACACGCTTGCCGGCGGCAATACAGACCTTCGACAGCGGCGCATGCGTGGCATCGGGACTCGCCACAATGATTGCGTCCACGTCCTTCCGCGCGGCAACGCCTTCCGGATCGGTGGAGATGTCGGGCGCACCAAAGGTGTCGGCAACAGTGCGGGCACGCGCCTCATCCCTATCGCACACCAGCTGAAGGCTTGCTCCGGGAAGGTCTTCCGCCACTATCCTGGCGTGGTCGGCGCCCATCACACCGGCACCGATCACCGCAATCCGTATTGTCATATTTCTTCTGCTTTGTTCGACGTGAAGTGGCTTGTGGCGCCAAGGGTCATCAGGGCCGGTCGACGGCAGAGGTTTCCCGAGGAAAACGATCGAGCCGCCCGCCGATCCAGCTCGAAAGACGGCGCATTGTCATTGTGATCATGCATGCAGTTCATGCTCGATTTCCGCCTCGAGGTCAGCCATGGTTTCACCGCCGGCCATCAGGTCGGTGATCTCCTCGCGGGTCTTCTCGCGCTTCCGGAAATCGGCTGCGATCGCACCGCGAATGAGGACGGCGAAATGGTCTCCCACCGCCATCGCGTGCATCACCTGGTGGGTGATGAAGACGACCGCGAGACCGCGCCGCTTGGCTTCATTGACGATGCGCAGCACGTGAGCTGCCTGCTTGACGCCGAGCGCTGCCGTCGGCTCATCGAGGATCAGAACACGAGCGCCGAAATGCACGGCGCGGGCAATGGCCAAAGACTGGCGTTCGCCGCCTGACAGGCCACCGACCAGCCGGTCGCCGTCGTCGATACGCGTGATGCCGAAATCCCGCACCGCTTTCACCGCGATCTCGTTGGCGCGCTTGCGGTCGTAGATCTTGAACGGACCCCAACCCTTTGTCGGCTCCAACCCAACGAAGAAGGAGCGGCCAATGCTCATCAAGGGGAACGTTCCGCCGAACTGGTGCACGGTGGCAATGCCCCGCTCCTGCGCAGCGCTCGGACGGTCGAAGCTGACCGCCTTTCCGTCCATCAGGATCTCGCCGCTGGTCGGCTTGTGGACGCCTGCCAACACCTTGATGAGAGTGGACTTCCCGGCGCCGTTGTCGCCGAGGAGACACAAGACCTCACCCCGGCGAATTTGCAGCGAGATGTTATGCAACACGTCGATCGGGCCGAAAGACTTGTTGACATTTTTCAGTTCGAGAATGGCAGGTTTTTCGCTCATGATTGTCGCATCTTTCGTTCTTCCAAGCAGTCGCTGATCGCAACTGCAGCCGCATCGCTCAGTGCTGTATGGGTGCCCTCGGCACGCTTTGTTTTGAACCTCGCCAATAAGACAGAGCCAGTTCCCGGAATGCCTGATTCATCAGAACCGCCGTCAAAAGCATCACGCCGATGATCAGGTTCGACCAGTTCCGGTCGATCTGGGTGAAGTAGATGCCCTGGCTGACAATGGCGAACGTGATGGTACCGACGAAGATGCCGATGACCGAGCCGAACCCTCCCGTGAGCAGCACGCCGCCGACCACCACGGACACGATCGCGTTGAAGATGAAGTTCATTCCGCCGGAAACCTGGGCCGAGTTGAACAGGATCGCCTGGCACATGCCAACGAATGTGGCGCTGACGGCGGACAGCACGAACAGTGCGATGGTCATGCGGCTTGTCGGAATGCCTGCATTGCGGGCGCTGACGCGATCGCCGCCCATTGCAAACAGCCAGTTGCCATAGCGGGTCTTGTGCAGCACGAAGCCAATGATGACAGCGAACACTACCCACCAGACGATGATGACCTGGTGGCTTCCACCGATAAGCTGTCCGAACAGGAATTTGGCCCATTCGGGAGCGGTGACGGCAACGCTGGCGTTGCCAGTTAACAACACGGACCCACTGAGCACCAAGCCCTGCATCGCAACCAGGGTGGCGAGCGTAATGATCAACGAAGGCACCGAGGTGCGGATCGTCAGCAAACCATTGACGAGGCCGACCGCCACACCGACCGCCAGGGCGCCGGCCATGCCCACCGCGATGGGCAGGTCATAGTAGCCGCTAAGGATCGCGGTGGTCATAGAGCCCGCGGGAATCAATGCGCCGATGGAGATGTCGAGTTCACCCGAGATCATCAGCAGACCGACCGGAATGGCGACAATGCCGAGATTGGCGGCGAAATTCACCCAGCTCGCCGCGCCAAGGAGTGTGCCCAGGTCCACGCCACCGAAAAATACGAAGAACAGCACCACCCCGATCAGGCTGAGGATCGAGCCGGCTTCCGGGCGGCGCAACAAGGATTTGATTGCCTCAGTCATGGCGGTCCCTCAAGCCTTCTTCGATGAGTAGCTGAGCGCCAGCTGCCGAAAGGTGTCGTTGGTGAGTACGGCGATCAGGAGAAGCGCGCCGATGATGACGCTTCCCATGTTGGGATCGATACTCGTGAAGTAGATGCCCTGATTTACGATAGAGAAGGTGATCGTGCCGAACACGATACCTACGACCGAGCCAAATCCGCCGGTAAGCAGAACGCCCCCGATGACCACGCACATGATCGAATTGAAGATGAAGGACTGCCCAGCCAGAACCTGAGCGCTCTGGTAGACCATCACCTGGCTGACTCCGACGAACGCGGCGGAAAACCCCGAAAGCATGAATAGACCTATGGTAAGCCGCTTGGTGGGGATGCCCGCGTTGCGCGCGCTCTCCTTGTCGCCCCCGAGTGCATAGATCCAGTTGCCCACGGGCGAAATGTGGAGGAGCCAGAGAAGGGCGGCGATGTAGACGAGCCACCAGAGAATCGTCACTTGGAACATGCCCCCGAGATATTGGCCGAGAAGCATCTTCGTGAGTTCGTCGGGTACCAGCGAGACACCGGTGCTGCCGGCGATCATCACCGTAAGACCCAGCGTCAGGCCCATTGTGCCGAACATCGTTCCTATTGTGATTATCAGCGACGGGATCGTGGTTCGCGTGACGAACACGCCGTTGATCAAGCCGATGGCGAGACCGAGCCCAAGCGCGGCCGTGATGCCGAGCCAATCAGGCAGGCCATAGTAGCCGGATATGATCGCAGCCGTTAGGGAGGCCGCGGGAATCACGGCGCCGACCGAGATGTCCAGTTCACCAGCGATCATCAGCAGCCCTATCGGCAGAGCGATGATGCCGATCTCGGAGGCGATGCTCAGCCAACTGGCCGTACCGGCTGCTGACAAAAAGCCACTGCCTCCGAATATGGCGAAGAACAGAAAGACTGCGACCATGCCCAGGAACGAGCCCGTCTCGGGCCGCCGCGCCAGACGACCTAGGGCCAGTCCAGAACCGCCGCGGTTTGCCATCGGCGTTGGGGTGGATGTCACGGGATGTGCCGTCATCATGGGTAATCCGCGAGTTATCGAGCGCCAAAATTGGGGGTCGCTATGGAAGTACAATGAACTGGCCGCCCGCCTCACAAGGCGGGCGGTCGTAAGGACACCTAGCGCGCGCCGGCCTTCACGCCGGCAATGGTCAGCTCGACAGTGTTCTTGTCGATGATACCAGGACCGGTGAGGATCTCGCGCGTCGGCACAGTCAGCCCGTAGTTTATCTTGCCATTCAAGATCGAGACGGCGAGGTAGCCTTGCCAGTAGCCCTGCTGGTCGATCGCGCAGGCCTGCTTCCCGTCTCTGATGTTGTTCAGGATGGTCTCGTCAAAGTTGATGCCGCACAGCTGAACCTGCCCGGCCTTGCCGGCCTGGGTGAGGCCGTTCATGGCCGAATTGGCGTCGACATTGCCGATGGTGAACACAGCGGTTACGTCTTGATGCTGCAGAAGATAGGCCTTCACCGCCTGCGCTACTGCTGTTGCCGAGCCGAAAGAGGTGGCTGGCAACGGCAACACATCGGCCTCGCCGCCGCCATTCTTCATCCCCTCCTTGAAGCCACCACAATAGGCCTCGATATTGGCCGCACCCGGCAGTGTGTTGATGCAGACGCCTTTCTTGTTGCCGGCCTTGGCGAGATATTCGCCGCCGGCGACGCCGCCCTTGTAGTCGTCCGAGCCGACATAGTTCATGGCGCCGAGGCGATCTGCCGCCTGCAAACCGCCGGCATTGTAGATGACAAGCGGGATGCCAGCGTCCACAACCGCCTTGAACGCCGGATCCATGGCTTCCGGCACCCAGTCAGGACCGACAATGGCGTCGGCCTTCTGGTCGATGGCTTGGCGGATCAGTTCGGCCGCGTCCACACCCAGATTGTCGTAGTTCTGCGGCCCGAGCCAGGTGACTTTACCGCCTTGAGCTTCAACGACCTTCCCGGCGTCCTCGGCACCACGCTTGACGATCGACCAGAATGGATCGTCCGGCTTGCCGCCGATAACGAAGATGTCGGCGGCGAGCGTCACACCGGTGCTGAATGCGGTAAGCACCATTGCCGACACGAGCGTCTTGAAAAGTTTCATGGTCTTCCTCCCAAATTGACCCGCCCCGCGGGTCTGAAAAAACATGGCTGATCCGCTCCCCCTCCTCCGGGCACGCAAGCGAAACAGCGGCGGTTGATTACTCTGCCGGCATGTCTGAGGCCTTGCCGTCGGGAGCTTCCTGCTTGGCGCGGAGCTTTTCCTTCTTCTTGCGAAAGCGCGCCTTCATAGCCTCGTCGGCCTCCTTGCTTCCGTCGTGCCAAGTGCCGAAAAGCTTATCGAGAGGGACCAGACCGTCACCGCCGTAGTTCACCTCGAAATACTTGTGGTGCAGGTAGTGGACGTAGGAATGGCTATCGAGCTTGACCTTGTCGGTGAGTTCGAAGGTCTCAAACCCAAGATGGCCATTCACCGCTCCGAAGCCGGCCCCATGCAGCGTGAAGTACGCGCAGACCGGGTTGGATGGGATCAGCAGGTGCAGCCAGGCTTCGGCATGGTAGAGGACCCCTTCCACCGGATGCATGGACAGCGACGACCACGGACTGGGGTTGATCGAGTTGTGGTGAACCGAGTGCACCCATTTGTAGAGCGGCGGCCAATGGATGGCGCGGTGCAGGAAAAAGAAATAGATCTCATGCACGGCCGGTGCGATGATGACGAGGAACGATAGGTAAAGCCAATTCGTCGTCCAGGGCAGCCAGACCGCCCAGCTATTGGCGTAGGCCCAAAGCATCACGATTTCGACCACGGTCCACAGCGGTATGGTGATGAAAAACGATCGGCCGAAATTGTCGATATTCTGGCTCTGAAACCAGAAGACGTCGGACGGCGCGTCGGAGGGGAATTTCGGATTATACTTGAAGCGGTTCTCTTGCTTGCGCTGGAAATAATAGCGCAGCTCAAAGAACCCGTAGAAGAGAAAAATGCCCCCCGCGTTCAGGCCGTAAAGCCAAAGGTAGTTGAGCAGCGAAAAGGTTGCCAGGTTCTCCCAGCTCGGAATGAGCAAGTTGACCCAGATGATTGCCGTGCCCATGTGGAACGCATTCCAAGGCCAAAGAAACTCGGGAATCCAAGCCAGTACCTTCTTGGCGTTGAACGGGCGATGCCAGATCGGCACCGGCTCGGCGCGGCGGTGCGGGACCCAGTTTCCGCGTTTGTCGCGCGTTCCATACTGAAGGTCATCCATCTGAACAGCGCCTCCTGGCCGACCAATCCCGGTCTGCCTTCACCCGATTGGCCTCAACGGAGGCGATTCATATCGGAGGCTTGATATCGTCGGAACACAAAAATAGTATTGAGGTTGCATTTGTATCATAATGTCTCACTCATGATGATACAGTAGAGGGACGGTTCTATGAGGCGACCGACGATTCGCGACCTCGCTCAAACCGCTGGCGTATCAGTGGCCACCGTGAACAGAATCCTCAGCGGCACTGTTTCCGTTCGCCCAAAAACCGTGCAACGAGTACAAAGCGCAGCCGAAGAAATCGGGTTCTATGGGATCGGAGCGATCGACGACCGAGCCAAGAAACTATCGCCCCATCACCGATTTGGTTTCCTGCTGCAGCAATCTACCCGTGAACTCTACCAACTGTTCGGAAAGAAAATCATCGCAGCCTGTCGCGATCGTCGCGACGAGGTGGTCGAGGCTGTCGTCGAGTTTGTCGATCTACTGACGCCGGAGACTATCTCTAGCCGCCTCATCGCGCTTGGCGACTCTTGCGACGCAGTCGCGGTGGTTGCCGCAGATCACCCAATCATAGGTCAGGCCATCCGTTCACTGAAGGAAATGGGGAAACCCGTTGTTGCTTATATTACTGACCAATCCGCGCCGGAACGGGCAGCGTACGTGGGGACGGACAACTGGAAGCTGGGACGCACAGCGGCATTCTTGGTTGCGCAAACCACCCAAGGTCCAGGGCGCATTGCGGTTTTCATAGGCAATCACCGGTATCAATGCCAAGACGTTTCAGACGCCAGCTTCCGTTCGTATTTGCGCGAACACGCTCCACGGCTCGCAGTGGAAGAAAGTCGCCCTACTCGTGAGGAATCGAGCGAGGCTTACCGTATGGTAGCCGAACTCCTGAAGACGACTGATGACCTTGTGGGAATTCTGATCGTCGGTGGTGGAATAACCGGGGTGCTCCGTGCGCTGCGAGAGGTTCCTGCCGAAAGGCGGGCGGGGATCAAGCTGGTTTGCCGTGACATTGGACCCGAGACGCGAAAAGGCTTGTCCGAGGGAATGATCACCGCAGCGCTTTGTCATCCACTCGAGGCGACCTCGGCCCTCCTTGTGCAGACGATGATTGACGTGATTGGACCGCAAGCACCGGTCGCGACCCTTCAGCGTTCTATACCTTTTGAGATAGTCACGCCGGAAAACATCTGACGCATTTATCTCAACGATGCCTCAGAGGGATTCTAGTCGGAACACCCGCGCGCCGATGTCATAGGCCATCGCCAGCGCGCGGCGCCACCGCCGCCCAGGTGCCGATCCCGATGCGCGGTACCGAGCGGCCATCCCAAAGCTCCATCATCTCATACCCGCCTCCTCAACGACGCAGGCTGGCGTGGCGGGCATGCTCGCGGATCTCTTCGCGATAAATGCCAGCATCCGCCAGTGTGCTGTCTGAGGCCTGCCTCAAGCTCGCAAGCGTCTGGCGATAGGCCAGCCAGCGGGCGAAACGGTGTCGAAGTTTATCGAACATGATCGTCTCCTTTGCGCGCAGAATGGCCGCGCGCTGGGGTTGGTCGAAAATGCAAAGCATCTGCGCGAAGCGCATGCGCGTTTCGCAAGGATTCGCTGACTTCTTGGCCAGCCGAGGCGCTTGTCACTGTCGCTCCAGGCAGGATTGTCCAACGCCTTCAATGCCTGCATACTTGCGCGTGATGCCCGCTTCGCGCTACAGCCACGCTCGCAAGGAGTTTTTCATTTCTGCAAAATGGATATCGACTGGGACGATCTGAGGTTGTTTCTCGACGTTGCGCGGCTGGGTGGCTTGAGCGCAGCGACGGGACCCACGCGCCTCAGCGCAGCCACACTTGGACGACGCGTCACTGCGCTCGAGAAGCAGATCGGCGAACCGCTGTTCGTGCGCCAGCAGACAGGCTACCGGCTGACCCCGGTCGGTGAAGAACTGCTGCGGCGCGCCGAAGACGTCGAGGCAGCAATGCAGTCGCTGACCCGCTGGCGCGAGGGAAACCTGCCCGACCGCATTGTCCGCGTCTCGGCCGGGCCATGGACCTCAGCCTTCGTTTCCGCCCATATCGGCGAGATCTGGACGGTCGATGACGGCATAAGGGTGGAGCTCGTCACCACCACCGACCGCGTCGACATCGGCCGCCGTGCCGCCGACATCGGCATACGCGGCGAGCGACCGACCGAGCAGTGGCTGGCCGGCCGTCAGAGCGGCAAGGTCGCCTACGCCATTTATTCCGGACGCCGCCTGATCAACGGCATCGCCGCCGGGTTGTTCGTCGGCGCCACCGGCGAAGCGGCAAACATTGCCTCGGCGCGCTGGCTGCAAGCCCATCACGGCGACCGCATCGCCGTGCGCGGCAACAACACCCATTCGGTGCGCGAACTGGTGGCCGCCGGCGCCGGCCTTTCGATCTTTCCGTGCTTCGTCGGTGACAGCGATCCGCGGCTGGTCCGCGTCGCTCAGCCTATCCCCGAGCTGGAAACCGACCAATGGATCGTCACCCATCACGAGGAACGTCACGCGCCGCAGGTACGAAAAGTCGCCGACCGGATTGCCGCCTTGATGAGGGCGCACCAGCCGCTGTTTCGCGGCGAGACGCCGATCCGGTAAGCCTCAGGCGTCGATCGGCCGCCAGTTGAGCCGCATGCTGGCACTCATGCCCTGGCCGGGCTCCGGTTGACCTAGGCGAGGATCATCGACGAACTACTTGTGCTTGTCAGCGAGTGGCAGAGCGAGTGGCAGAAGGAATCCAATTTCTCGCAATTCTTGCCGAGCTCAGCTATCGTGCGCACGGCAGAGGGAAGGCCACTCCGCTCGCCGCTTCTGCGCTTCACGCTGCCTTGCCTAGGATGAACGCTAGTCTATCGCCACCAGGCGCCATGTTTGATTTTTCTTGCAGGGATTAATTGGTTCAAGGAAGACGGGCGCCAATGCCGAAGTCAATCTACGCCGTCGTTAAGCGGAAGCTTAAATCGCATGGCGTTCAGAACTACTCTGATGGCAGACTCGCGATCGAGGACAAGCGGCTATTTCTTGACTTCGTCCGTCTTGAGAGAGCGATACGGCTTAGCGACTTTGACGCGGTACAATCGGCTGTAGAGGCGATCCGCGACCGGACCACCCTGATGGGCAAGAGGCAGCTCTTGGTGTTCGCCTACATGTACGCCAGATTCTCCGATGCAACCCCGAACTACACGCACTTGGATATACCCCTTGATGGAGGTGGAATTCGCAGAACCCTGGACTATCGACGCGAGGTTTCACCCACCGATCGCCTCGTAGCCGATTGGGCCAGTGTCTGGTACGATCGTTATTCCCAAAGCTTCTTTCGCGCGCTTTCCCAGAGCAACTCGAAATGAGGCGTTGGTGGACAGCTGATGCGCCGCCTCTTTCCGCCGCTTCGCCTCTTCTTGACGCCGGCGCTCGTTGCGCTTCGCCACCCGTCGTCATGCTCCGATGAAAGGGTTTGGCGAAGGCGCTATCTGAATCTCTTCTTGGCTCTTTCATAGCGTGGATACCTATAATTGCGGTGACAGTGCACATTTTGCCAGTTTGCTCAGTTCGACTTGCATTGCCGCGCCGCCGATGTCGAAATCGGGCGGCCGGTGAAAATAGTGCACTGTCACCGCAATTTCCGTAATTTCGGTGCGTGAACTGGTGGCCGCCGGCGCCGGCCTTTCGATTTTCCCGTGCTTCGTCGGTGACAGCGATCCGCGGCTGGTTCGCGTCGATCGGCCGCCAGCTGATCCGCATGCTGGCACTCGTGCCGGACTCCTGCGGCGTCACGCCAGGCCGTAATACTTCAACAGGGACTCGAACTCGCCATGCCGCTGCGTCCAGCCGCTATTCGCGGCACCGACCATCGCGCCCAGCGGACGCTTTGTTCCATGGCTGAACACCGTCAAAAAGAGCGCTGTTAACCAAATTTTCTAACCCGCCAATGCTTATTCGCGCGACTGAAGGGGTGAGGTGATCGATGTGCGATTCAAACATAAGCGCATTTCCGCTGCATCGGCGGCGGAAATTGGTCGAAGGGATCGCCCTGGTCCTGGAGTCCAAGAACGGGGAGGACGCGAACGCCTTCTGGCGCAACACCGCCAAGGCAATTCTCGTTCAACTGTCCGAATCAGGAATTGCACCTGGGCTGGCGAAACAGGAAGTCGGAACGCTTCTTCATGCTGTCTTGGATGATATAGCCACCCGCAGTGCGGCGAAACTAGCACAATAGCATCGGCTGGCTCACGACGATGGATTGCCGCGTGCACCACTGCATCCGTCAAATGCAAGGTTTTTCAATGCGGATGAAAAGATAACCGCGTTCGTCGAAATCATGCCTCACCGTTGCAGACACCAGCCAGTCGGGTCATGAAGGGCTCGGATGAGCCCTGACGCCCCTTACTGTGCAATCGGGGAGGAAATCCTGCGCATGGGCGCGATCACGTTCGGTCTATGCAGCTGCCCCCACCATGCGCGCCTATAACACGAAGAACTCGTCCACCGTGAGGAATGTGCTCGGGTCCAGGGCGGCAAACTTGACAGTCGCCGCTCCTCCTGCTCCGTCCACATCGAACAGCAGATCGCCGGTCTCCTTGTCATAAATGATATGATCGTTGTCATCGATGGCGTGCTTGCCGACGACGAAAACCGCAGCGGAAAGCGAGCCGGCCGACAGCCCGACGAATGCGGAGCTGTCCAGCCAGAACACATCGTCGAGCGCATTGAAGTCTTCTATCCTGTCGTAGTTCGCCGGCCCAAGTGCGTCGAACACGAAGACATCCCTGCCCCCCTCGCCGGCCAGCCGGTCGCGGGCCGCCCCGCCCAATTGGGTTTGGTGGCCCCCCCCCCCCCCCCAGGAGGGGGGGCCCGGCGCGCCCCCCCGCGCCCGCGCGGCCCCAGGGACACCCC
>NZ_JBVVQB010000015.1:117564-138960 GCF_055811775.1 Mesorhizobium sp. WSM4844
TTTAAATTCAACCCCCCCCCACCTATACAACCACTCCAATCGGGGGCGCCCGCGCCATTTTTTTAAATCCCCCACCCAACGGGGGGCGCGGCCCCGCGGGGGGGGGCGGGCGCCGCCATTGAGGATGTCGTCGCCAGCACCACCTCGCATGTCGTCGGAGCCGGCGCCGCCGTCGAGGACGTCGTCGCCAGTGTCACCGCGGACGCCGTCTGCGCCCTCACCACCGCTGATCTCGTCATCGCCAGCGCCGCCCTTCAGCCAATCGGTGCCCGCGCCTCCAATTATGTCGTCCGCGCCCACGCCGCCGAACAGCTGGTCGTGGCCGGCACCGCCGTCGAGCGTATCGTTGAACGCGGTGCCGCTGATGCGGTCGCCCCCGTCCAGCGCGGCGACGAGCACGGCGTGATCATGGCTTGCGTAGCTCGCGATGTTTTTGGCGTCGGTCAGGGTAATGGATTCGGCCGGCGGAGTGACTGTGATCGTAATCGTCGCCACATTGCTGTGGCCCTGGCCGTCCGTAGCGTAAACCGTAAAGCTGTCGGTGCCGATGAACCCTGCCTCCGGTGTGTAGTCGAACAGGTTTCCGCTCAGAAAATCCGCATGATAGTGCAGGGTAGTGCCATAATAACCCTGGTGAAACGGGTAGTGGTTACCGTCGAAACTCGTCTCCTGCTCCAGGGTGCCGCTGTCCGGCCCGTCCAAGACGATAAAGTTCAAGAGATCGTAGTCGGCATCTGTCGCGCTGAACTTGACGTCGTCGAGAGATTGCGCCTGCGAAATCGACAAGTCCAGGTCGGCAACAGTGGGCGCGTGATTAACGAAGGTGTCGGGCTGAAGCACGCCGCCTTTCAAGATGATCTGGTGCTGACCGTATTGGGTGTTTTCGCCGCCGAAATATTCGTTCGCCCCGATCCATGTCAGCGTGAGGTCGTCGGGGCTGTCGGCGCTGATCGAGACGATCCGGACCGACTGGAAGGCCGCCTGGTCGGACACGGTGCGGAGAAAATTGCCTTCGTTGTCGAAGACCTGCGTTTCCACTGTCGTCCAGGTTTCGGTCCTGCCCTCGTGGGTGAAGCTGGTGATGGTGAAGAAGCCGTCGAAGACATCGACCGAAGCCAGTTCGATCCCACCGAAAGGAAAATCCGGCTTTGCGCCTATCGGTCCGATTACGTCGCCGTCTGTTTCCGTAATGCTGAAAAGGACCGAGTCAGGAGTCGGATTGGGATTCTCTGGTTCGTTCCATACGATGAGTTCACTGCCATTGCTTAAGGTCGGCATCCTGTCTCTTCCTTGCCTTTGCGCTGGACGTGCTGCGGATGCCCCCAATTCCAACAGTAACATGTTACGCGAGACGGATCGGTGACAGACCCAACCGCCTTTCGCCTTCTTCGAATGTGGTTAATTCGGTGATCATGCCGAACTGTCTGATTGGATTCGGCAATGGGCCGACGCTGGTGAAATCCAGTCGGCGATGCGGCGAGCCGACGAGATGCGGTCGTGTTGGGCATCAGGCACTGCGGACCCGAAGCGATCTCTGCTCCAAAGGATCGTTCGCAGGATCACCCTCAACTCGTCTCGCCCGTTCGGCCCGATCTTCCGCTTGCGAACCGGACGGCCGATCTTGATCCGCTCGTCGGACGCGGCGACCGGTCCTGGCGGCGGCATCTCATGCGCCCGTTCTTGTAGGGCAAAGCGTTGGTTTCGCGCTGAACAACGCTTAGTTCTTCATCCGGACTCTTGCCGCGAGCACAGTGCCCCTGTGCGATCGGGGACTCGAGCTGGTCTTCCAAAAGTCGCTTCCAGACCTCGCCTCCCGAAGTCAGCTACGGCGAGCCTTGAGCGCACGGGTGAGGAGCCGGGCGTCATTTAGCTGGATCACGCACATCTCGAACGCTTTGGTCGGGCCGTGCCAGCGCAGCTCCTCGACATTATCGAACAGCCGAGCGTCGGTGCGCAGCGTCGCGAGATTTTTGAACAAAAGCGCGAGCTCTCTCCGCTTGCCGAGGGCTTCAGGCGGAAAGCTTTCAAGAGGGCCGTAGCGGCCAAGCAGCCGGGCGGCCGAGACCAGGCCGATGCCTTCGAGACCCGGATAGCCATCGGCGGCATCACCCACGAGCGCGAGGAAATCTGGAATCAGGGCCGGCTCAACTCCGAACTTCTCGCGTACGCCGGCGGCATCGCGAATTTTCTGGGTCCTGCGGTCTACCTGGACGACATGGTCGCCGCGCACACACTGCGCGAGATCCTTGTCCGGCGTCCAGATGCACACCTTCTGCACGCCCTCATCGGCAGCCGCGCTGTGTGCCGCGGATGCCAGCGCGTCGTCGGCTTCCAGCTCGATCATCGGCCAGACCGCCACTCCCATCGCCGCCAGGGCGTCCTCGAGGGGGTGGAACTGCGCGAGCAATGCCGGCTCGATGCCATCCCCGGTCTTGTAGCCGGGCCAGAGCTGATTTCTGAACGATTCGATTACATGATCGGTGGCCACCCCAATATGTGTGGCGCCGTTCTCGATCATCTCCAGCACTGTATTCAGCACGCCGACGACGGCGCCAAACGGCTTGTCCTGGCCATTGTTGAACCGGCGTTGGCCATAGAAGTGGCGAAACAGTTCGTATGTGCCGTCTACCAAATGAATGATCATCGCAATCCTTAGGGAAACAACATCCGGCCCGGTCTGCCATACCGATAGTGGCATCCAGGGATGGTTCAGTCGAAGAAGCCCGCATCCTCTTCCCTGAGATACTTTCGGGCTGCTTCGGCGTCGAGATCGAGGCCCAGCCCCGGCGCTTCCAGCAGATCCACCATGCTGTCCGTCACGATCTGCGACGGCAGGCCGATCACGAGGTCCTCCCACCAGGGATCGGAGGCGCTCGGATATTCGAAGGCGATGTAGTTGGCGGGCAAGGTGGCGCAGACGTTGATCAGCGCGCCGAGGCCAAGCAGGCCGTTCGCCGTGCCGTGCGGCGCCATCAGGATCGAGTGCATATGGGCGTGCTCGGCGACCCATTTGAGCTCGGCAATGCCGCCGATATCGGCAGGATCGGGGCCGATGACGCGCACCGCCTGCGTCTCGATCAGCTCCTTGAAATTGTGCCTGAGGTAAATCTGCTCGCCGGTATGGATTGGCGTCGAGGTCGAGGTTGTCAGCTCCCGATAGGCCTGCGGATTGACCCACGGCACATAGTCGCCAGTAAGCATGTCCTCCAGCCACATCAAATTGTACTTCTCAACCGCGCGAGCGAATTTGATCGCATCGGGCAGCATCCAGCCCGGGCCGCAGTCGAGCGCCAGGCTCACCTTGTCGCCCAGCACTTCCTTCATCGCGATCACGCAGTCGAGCATGTGATTGAAACCGCGCTCGCTGATCACGCCTTGATCCATGGCTCCGTGATAGCCGGCCTGCTTCTGCGTCACGCCGTAATGGAAACCCTCGATGGTGTCCTTCATGTTGGAGTGGAACGAGATTCCCTGCTTGATCATGAAGAAGTTCTGCGGCTGCTCCATCATCCATTTGACGTCGGCGGCGTAATCCTGTGGCCGGTCGCCCGTGCGTTTCCTGCGGATCGAGCCGTTGTAGACGCGCACCCTGTCGCGCACCTTGCCGCCGAGCAGTTTGTAGGCCGGCACGCCTGCGGCCTTGCCGGCAATGTCCCACAGCGCATGCTCGATAGCGCTGACCGCTGCGCCATAGGGCTTGAAAGAGCCGCGTTGGCGGATCTTCAGCATCACCCGTTCGACGTCGGTCGGGTCCTCGCCGATCAGCGCCTCACGAAAATGCAGGACCCAGGGCTTGAGATAGGGCTTGGTGTACTCGACCTCGCCCAGGCCATGGAAGCCCTCGTCGGTGACGATGCGTACGATGGGGTGCTTGCCGATAACGGCACAGCGGAGGTCGGTGATCTTCATCTTCGGTTCTTTTCGCCTCAGCTCCAGGTGCGATCCCAGGAATACTCGTTGTCCCAGTGATCCGTGGGCTGCCAGATGCCGGTGACACCCGGCTGCAGATGCTGCGAGATCACCTCGTCGACGACGTCGTCAATCCCCAGGCCCGGTCTGTCGGGAACGGTGATAAAGCCGTCCTTCACGAGCGGCCTGGCAACGCCGGTGACGATATCGTCCCACCAGTCGACATCGGCAGAGTGGTATTCGAGCGCCATGAAGTTTTCGGTCGCGGTCGCGACATGTGCCGCGGCCATCGCCGCGATCGGACTTTCCGCCATATGGATGGCCATGGCGACGCCGTGGTCCTGCGCCATGTCGCCGATCTTCTTGGTCTCGAGGATGCCCCCGCTGGTGAGCAGGTCCGGGTGGATAATGGAAAGGCCGCCGCTCTTGAGCAGAGGCTCGAAGCCCTCCTTGAGGTAAATGTCCTCGCCGGTGCAGATCGGCACCGTGGTGGCGTCCTGCAGTTGTCGGTAGTGCTCGGTGTACTGCCATGGGATCACATCCTCGAGCCAGGCCGGCACATATTTTTCAATCCGCCTGGCGAGGCGAATACCGTTCTGCAGCGAGATGTGGCCGACGTGGTCGATGGCGAGCGGAATATCCATGCCGATAATTTCGCGAACCTCGGCAATGTACTGCTCAAGCAAGTCGAGGCCCTTGTCGGAAAAGTGGAGGCCGGTAAATGGGTGGGGGACGTTATGCAAATCGTAGGCGGCGTTGCGGGCGCGCCGCTCTTCAAGGGTCTTGACCTGGCCGCGGCCGGGCTGGACGCGGTACCCATCAAGTGAGCCGGCAGGAGACACGACCGCACCGGGGACGTCGGCGATCTGCATCAATCCCAGATCCATCTTGAGGAAGGTGAAGCCGAGCGCCATGCGCTGCTTGAGGCGCTTGCCGGTCTCGGTGCCGCTCGGCACGGTGGCGTCGGTATCGCAATAGAGGCGCACCTTCTCGCGAAACCGGCCGCCGAGCATCTGGTAGATGGGCACGCCATAGGCCTTGCCGGCGAGATCCCACAACGCGATTTCGACCGCCGAGACGCCGCCGCCTTGCCGGCCGTGCCCGCCGAACTGCTTGACCCGGCGAAACAGGCGATCGATGTTGCAAGGGTTCTCGCCAAGCAGCCGGCTCTTCAGCATCAGCGCATAGGTGGCGCTGGCGCCGTCGCGCACCTCGCCAAGTCCGACGATGCCCTGGTTGGTGTAAATCTTGAGCAGGGTCGAGGTGAACGGCCCGCCGACGATTTCGGCAACCCGCATGTCGGTGATGCGGAGCTCGGATGGCTTGGAGTTCGCATTCACCCGATTGAGCGCCTCGTCGGCCGTCTTTGCCATGACTTGTCCTCGTTCTGGTGGATTGGGGCATGTCGCCCGCACGCCGGGCCGGCATAGGGCGTTGCTAGCCCAGCTCGATCTCGTGGGCTTGCAGGTAGTCACGGTCCATCTCAATACCGAGACCAGGCCTCGACGTCAGCTTGAGGCTGCCGTTCGAGACGTCGAGCGGTCTGTCGATGAGGTGATCGTATTTGCCCAGGTTCCACTCCGACGTTTCGAGCCTGTAGAAGTTAGGAACGGTCATCATCACCTGTGCTCCCGCAACCACGTTGATCGGTCCCGCAGCGTCATGTGGCGAGACCGGGATGTAGTAGGCTTCGCATAGGGCAGAAATCTTCTTGAGCTCGGTAATGCCGCCGGTCCAGGTGATATCAGGCATGATGTAGTCAGCGAGCTTGTTCTCGAGTACCGGCACGAAATCCCACTTCGTGTGGCCGCGCTCGCCCCACGAGATGGCAGCACTGACTTTTTCACGCACCTGCTTGAGGGCGTTCAGGCTCTCGGGCGGGCAAGGCTCCTCGAACCAGTCGATCTGGCCGGCTTCCTCAAGACTCCGACAGAGGCGAATGGCGGTGGGAACGTCGAAGCGGCCATGCGCATCGATGAGAACGTCGACGTCAGGCCCCGCCGTTTCGCGGATCAGCGCCGTGAGTTCGGCGGCTTCGCGCTCGTCCTTGCGGGTCATGCTGCCATCGAGGTAGCCGTCCCGCTGTTCACGGGACAGGCCATCGGCGCTGTGGCCCTGGTGGGGGAAAGGATCGAACTTGAGCGCAGTGTGTCCGGACTCGACGATGTCCAGAATTTCGCGGACCACCGCCTCCTTGCTGGTGAATTTGGCCTGGTTGGGATGGGTGTAGAGCGCGATTTCATCGCGTACCGGTCCGCCCAGCAGCTCGTAAATCGGCTTGCCGAGGACTTTGCCGCGGATATCCCAGAGGGCTATATCGATGGCGCTCACACATTCGACGGCGGCGCCGCGGCTGCCCATATAGGTGAAGCTGCGGAAAATCTTGTGCCAGAGATACTCGATACGCGCTGGATCCTCGCCTGTCACGGCGACGCCGATCTGCCGCAGGATCGTGCACAGAGCGCGGTTGGCGAGCTTTGTCGTGGTGGTGATCTCTCCCCAGCCACTCACCCCCTCGTCGGTCGTCACTTCGACGAACAGGAACTCTCCCCAATAAGAAGCATCGGACTTGATCAGCCACGGCCGAATGCTCGTGATTTTCATCTCAATCCCTTTATCTGAAATGCTTAGGGCTAACGGTGTTCGAGACTGGACCTTCGTTCCTATCCGGCCCGAGCGGCGTTGCGCGCACGCATCTGTTCGAGGATATGCCGGCCGGAACCCTCGACATGGCGGGAAACGAGTTCGGCCGCCTTGTCGGCTTCTCCCGCTTTCACGTGCGCGATGAGTTCGCGGTGCTCGCGAATGATCGCGGCACGACGCGCCAGCGTGAAATTGAAACGCCGGCTCACGGCTCGCAGCACTTCGCGATGCTTCCACCAAAGTTCAGCGGCATGGCGGTTATAGTGCCGCTGGTACATCACGGTGTGGAAGGCGGTATCCAGTTCACTGTGCCTGAAGGTGTCGGCAAAGTTGTTCTCTTCAATCAGGCCTTGGAGACGTTCGAGTTCGGCGATGTCCTCGCCGGTTGCCATGTTCACAAACCATCGCGTCAGGGCCGGCTCGATCAGAACACCGATTTCATAGATATCCCGGACAAAATCCTGATCTATGGGTCGCACGCGCGCCCCGCGGTTGGGGAGAAAGGTGACAAAACCCTCCCCGCGCAAGAGCTGCAGGGCCTCGCGTACGGGGTTTGTCGAGGTGCCGTGACGCCGGGCGAGATCGGTGACCACAAGCCGTTCGTTGGCGGCGAGCCGTCCCTCGATGATGTCTTCCCTGATCAGTTCATAAAGCGAGGCGCCCTCGCTGGAGGCCATGGGGTCAGTCTCCACCGGTGGCATGGCTTTAAAATCATCTATTTCGGCCAAGACCGGCTCCCCTGATCAACACATACCCTGCCCGATATCACACACGGTTTTCACAAACAATGTACGATCCAGCGCGTTGACAGGCAATCCACGATCTGAAAACGTACAAAATGATCGAAGGGATACATAGAATAGAAAGGCGTCCCGCGGTCGAACGAGCTAGACCGCCTTGCCTCGGCGCAGGGCGGCATGGAGAACCAGGGAGGATACCTATGACGAGGATTACGCTCGGCAGTGCGGTCCTGCGCGGCACTGTCGCCACTGCTTTGATGGCATCGCTGATGTCGACATCGGCGCTGGGAGCGCCCGTCGACCTCAGCAAGTGGTCGCCGGAATATGTGCGCTCCATTGCGGGCACAGAGGATTTTGACACCGCGGCCGATTGCGCCAAGGTCACCCCGCTCGACTACAAGGGGCGACTGACTTTCTGGTATCAGGGCGTGTTCGAGGGCGACCCCGACCTTTTGCGCCAGTACTACAAGGATTTCTTCGAGACGTTCCGCAAGACCTATCCGAACATCCAGCTCGAGGAACAAGCCCTCACCTACAACGATCTTCTGGACAAGTTCCGCACGGCGCTCCTCGGCAATGCCGCGCCGATGGCGGTCCGCCTGCAAATCCTGGGTGGTACCGAGTTCGCCTCAAAAGGCTATCTGGAGCCGCTCAAACCCGAGGATGTCGGGTATTCCACCGAGGACTTCTGGCCCGGCGCCATGAAGGCCGTGACCTGGGAGGGAGTGACCTACGGCATTCCAACCAACAACGAGACGATGGCGTTCATCTGGAACGCCGACATCTTCAAGCGTGCGGGCCTCGATCCAGACAAGGCTCCGGCAACTTGGGACGACGTCGTCAAGTATTCCAAGCAGATCCACGACAAGCTCGGCATTGCCGGTTACGGCCTCGTGGCTCGCAAGAATGCCGGCAATACGCCGTACCGCTTCATGCCGCAGTTGTGGGCTCATGGCGGCGGCGTCTTCGACGAAGCCACCGCGAACCCGACCTATGAGGAGGTCCAGCTCGATAGCCCGCAGAGCAAGGCCGCCCTGCAAGCCTCGTACGACATGTATGTTCGCGACAAGTCGGTTCCGGTTTCGGCGCTCACCAACCAGCAGGCCGACAACCAGCCCCTGTTCCTCGCCGGCCAGCTCGGCATGATGATCTCGCATCCGTCCGACTACGACGTCATGCTCGACCTGCAGAAGAAGGCGACGGGCGCCGACAAGGACAAGGCGCAGACCGTCATCGACAACATGCGCTACGGCCTGATTCCCACTGGCCCCGACGGCAAGCGCGCAGTCGTGTTCGGCGGCTCGAACATTCACATCCTGAAGCCTGAATATGTCGAGGGCGGCAAGGTCGACGAGCCGGCCGCAAAGGCTATCATCTGCATGTGGACGAGCCCTGAATGGTCGCTGAAGATGGCCTATGCCGGCTCGAACCCGGGCAACCTTAACGGCTTCAAGACCAAATGGATGAAGGAACGTCTGGACAACATCAAGTTCCTCGACGTGACGACCTCGATGCTGCCATATGGCATCCCGTTCCCGGCGCTGCCGCAGGCTCCCGAGATCATGAACATCATCGTCCCGGACATGCTGCAGAATGCCCTGACCGGAGCGATGACCGTCGACGAGGCAGCCGACGACGCGGCCAGGAAGGTAAGAGACCTGATGGGCGGACTCTAGTCCAGGCCTGACCGGCTGCACCGATAGTGCAGCCGGTTCGTTCAGAAGAAATAAGGGCGCGCCAAGTGACGATCGTGACCGGCAAGGCCGAGGCTCGCCGAAGATTGCAATCCGGCAGGTCCGGCGTGCTACGCCAGATATGGGAGCATCGCGCTGACTACGCGTATGTGCTCCCTGCGATCGCCGTGATGCTCGTCGTCATCGCCTATCCGATCTACTACACGATCGAGCTGTCGTTCTTCAAGACGCCGCCTGGCCTGCAGCTTCGCGACAAGAGCTTCATCGGCTTCGACAACTACATAACCATCCTCACCAGCGAGGTGTTCTGGAGGGTTACCTGGAACACTCTGATCTGGACGCTGGGTTCTACCTTGATTGCCTTTGTCCTGGGGTTTGCCACCGCGCTGGCACTCCACCGCGAGTTTGTCGGCCGCGGTGTGCTGCGCGCGATCCTGATCATTCCCTGGGTCATCAGCGCGGTCGCCGCCTCCTATATCTGGAAGTGGATCTATCATTCGGACTTCGGGATCATCGGTGCGGTGCTGGTCGGCCTCGGATTGGCCGACCGACCGCCGAATTTCATCGACAGCGTCAACACGGTGCTGCCTTCCCTGATCGTCGTCAATATCTGGCGCGAGTTTCCGTTTGCCATGATCATGATGATGGCCGGCCTGCAGACCGTGCCCGAGCAGTTGCTGCGCGCCGCGCAGGTCGACGGCGCCAGCGCCTGGCAACGCTTCTGGCACGTCACCTTCCCGCACTTGCGCAACGTCTCGACGGTGACGATCCTGCTGCTCGCGGTGGCCAACTTCAATTCCTTCATCATCCCCTGGATCATGACCGGCGGCGGGCCGTCCAACGCTTCGCATATCTGGATCACCCACATTTATGAGCTCGCCTTCGGCCGGCAGCGCTGGGGCGTGGCATCTGCCTATTCGGTGCTCCTGTTCCTCACCCTGATGACGCTCGGCTACTTCTACGTCCGTGCGCTAAGCGGTAACGAGCGGCAGGAGGGGAGCGCATGAGCACCACTGCCGAGACCGCCCCGCGAGCCCTGAGCCGTCGCCGGATGCGCGTCGACGGATGGCGGTGGACCGGGCGCATCTTCCTCGCGTTCATGCTGCTTTACACCGCGGTGCCGATGATCTGGATGCTGATCACCTCGATCAAGTCGGGGTTCGCGGCGTTGCAGTTCCCGCCGCAATGGTGGCCGGACGAACCTACCCTCGCCAGCTACGAGAAGCTGCTCGATCCCCAGAACAGCGTCGGCCAGGACTTCCTCCGCTTCTTCTGGAACAGCCTTTTCGTGTCGACCGTCACGACAATCCTCTCGGTGATCGTCGCCGTACCTGCGGCCTACGCGTTTTCGCGCTTCAGCTTCCCCGGCCGGAACTTCCTGTTCTTTGCCGTGCTGCTGCGCAACATGTTCCCGGCGGTGATCTTTCTCGTGCCGCTGTTCATCCTGATGCGCCTGCTCGGGTTGATGAACACGCATGGCTCGCTGATTCTCACCTATCTCACCTTCGGCCTGCCGCTGGCGATCTGGTTGCTCAAGGGCTTTTACGACAACATTCCGGTGCAGCTCGAGCAGGCGGCGCGCATCGATGGAGCAACGCGGTTCCAGGCCTTCATCTTGATTGTGATGCCGCTCTCGACGCCGGGGATCATCGCCACCGCGATCTATTCGTTCATCGGCGCGTGGAACGAGTACATCTACGCCTACACCTTCCTCACCAAGAACGACCAGTTGACGCTGCCGGTCGGCATCCAGCGCTTCTTCTCGGAAAATACGACGGACTTTCCTGGCCTGATGGCGGCCAGTTTCATGATGAGCGTGCCCGTCGTCGTGCTGTTCCTCGTCCTGCAACGATACTTCGTACGCGCCCTTACAGAAGGCGCGGTCAAGCACTAGGGAGTTGCCGATGGCCCACGTGGTCCTCAAAGATCTCGTCAAGTCCTATGGCAGCTTCAAGGCTGTCAACGACGTGTCGCTGACGGTCAATGACGGCGAATTCGTTGCGCTCGTCGGCCCTTCAGGCTGCGGCAAGACAACCACGCTCAATCTCGTCGCGGGGCTGATCCCGATGACATCGGGCGACATCGTCATCGGCGACCGGGTTGTCAACGACCTCGACCCCAAGGACCGGGACATCGCCATGGTGTTCCAGAACTACGCGCTCTATCCGCAGAAATCGGTTTACAAGAACCTGGCGTTCCCGCTGCAGATGCGCAAACTGCCCAGGGACGAGATCGACAAGAAGGTCAAGGAAGCGGCGCGAGTGCTCGACATGACGCATCTGCTCGAGCGCAAGCCGCGCGAACTTTCGGGCGGGCAGCAGCAGCGGGTGGCCCTGGGCCGTGCGCTTGTCCGCGACCCCGCCGTGTTCCTGATGGACGAGCCGCTCTCCAACCTCGACGCCAAGCTGCGCGTGCAGATGCGGTCCGAGATCAAGCGCTTCCACCAGGACCTCAAGGCGACGATCATCTATGTGACGCACGACCAGCTCGAAGCCGTGACCATGGCCGACAAGATGGCGGTGATGAACGGCGGCTACCTGCAGCAATATGATTCACCGGCGCAGGTCTTTGCCCATCCCGTCAACATGTTCGTCGCCAGCTTCATAGGCAGCCCGGCGATGAGCCTTATCCCGCTGCAGGCATCGACGGCAAACGGCGCCGCTGTGTTGAGCAGCGCGGAGGGCTGGAGTTTTGAGCTCTCGCCGCGCAACGCCCGGAAGGTCGCAAGGGCAACGACTAGGAAAGTCGTGCTCGGCGCACGTCACTCGACGATCAAGCTGCGCAACAGCGCGGTTCCCGGTGCCATTCCGGCCAAGGCCTACACGGTGGAGCCGACCGGAGACGTCACCTTCGTGCAGGCGTTCCTGTCCGGCGCCATCGTCAACGTCAGCGTGCCGCCGAACATTGCTGTCGTGCCCGATGTACGGATCTGGCTCGAGTTCGACCAGGAGCGGATGCATCTGTTCGACGGCGAAACCGAAATGGCCCTCAAGGCCGACTGAGACAGGGCGCCAACTGAAACAGGGCGCCAACTGAAACAGGGCGCCAACTGAAACAGGGGGATGCGTTTGGAACGTGGGCGTGGATGACTGAGAAGCTTAAGATCACCGCGATCAAGCCCTATCCGGTGTGGGTAGGAACGCGCAACCAGATGCTCGTCAAGGTCGAGACCGATCAGGGCATCTTCGGCTGGGGCGAGAGCGGCTTGAGTGGTCGGGAGAAGGCGGTGGCCGGTGCGGTCGAGCACTATCGCGAGTTTCTCATCGGCCGCGACCCGATGCAGATCGGCCGGATCTGGCAGGAGCTTTATCGCAGCCAGTACTTCGAAGGCGGACGTGTTCTGCAGGCGGCGATTTCCGCCATCGACATCGCCCTTCACGACATCAAGGGCAAGGCGCTGGGAGTGCCGGTCTACGAGCTGCTCGGCGGCAAGCAGCGCCACCGCATCCCCACCTTCGCCTCGACCGGAGACGAGGCCGAAGGTGACGCTGCCATCGAACGCGCCCGCGAGTTACGCGCACAGGGGTGGCAGGCGATCCGCTTCTTCCCCGCCGGGCAAAACAGCAGGGACATCTTCGAGCCGCGCGAGTCGATCGGCGCTACCGCCAGCATCCTTAACAGGGCGCGCGAGGCGCTGGGCGACGACGTCGTCCTCGGCATCGACTATCATCATCGGCTGTCGGTGGCCGAGGCGGCGAGCTTCTGCAACAAGCTCGGCCGCGGCGTGCTTGATTTCCTCGAGGAGCCGATACGGGACGAGACACCGGAGGCCTACCAATCGCTGCGTACGATGACCGACATCCCCTTTGCCATCGGCGAGGAGTTTTCCAGCAAGTGGCAGTTCCTGCCCTACATCGAGCGCGGCATTCATCAGTTCAACCGGCTCGATGTTTGCAATGTCGGCGGGCTTACCGAGGCAATGAAAGTCGCTGGCTGGAGCGAGGCGCACTATGTCGACCTGATGCCGCATAATCCCCTTGGTCCGGTGTGCACGGCCGCGACCGTGCATCTCGCCGCCGCGGTACCCAATTTCGCGTGGCTCGAGACCAGGGAACCCGAAACTAAGCTGGGCTTCGACAATTCCGACTTCTTCCCCGTGCAACCACGGCTTGACGGGACCGACTATCCGGTCGGCGATCTGCCGGGGCTCGGCGTCGAGGTCAACGAGGAGGCGATCCAGGCGGCGAGCTTTCGTTTTTGGGAAGCGCCTCACCTTAAGCGCCGCGACGGTTCTGTTACGAACTGGTAGTTGCCATTCAACGGAGTCCACCATGACACATGCTCCCGACATCACGCGGCCGCCAAAAGACCTGATCGACGCGCTCAGCGAGATCGGCGCCGCGACGGTTGCCGGCACGCTTGGCCACATGGGTTTTCGCAATCCGCATATGGTCGGACCGGTGGCGCAGAACCACGGCAAGTCGATCGTCGGGCCGGCGCTGACGCTGCAGTTCATGCCACAGCGGCCGGACCTGTTCACCGAGGGCGAATATGCCGATCCTGAGACGCAGCTGCATCGGCACGTGCTTTATCACGCGCAGGCGGGCGATGTGGTCGTGGTCGACGCGCGCGGCGACATGAGCTCGGGCGTCTTCGGCGATATGATGTCGACGTATTTCAAAGGCAGGGGCGGCGCCGGCATCGTCATCGATGGATGCATGCGTGACCGGCCCAATGTTGAAAAGCTCGATCTGCCTCTATGGCTGCGCGGCTGGACGCCGAACTATCATGTGCAGACCAGCATTTATCCCAATGCCGTCAACGTTCCGATTGCCTGCGGCGGTGTCACGGTGATCCCCGGCGACATCATCGTCGCCGACGACGACGGGGTGGTGGTGCTTCCCGTCGCAATGGCCGCAAAGGTGATCGAAGAATCACAGAAGCATCACGATTGGGAGGAATTCTCGCGAGTGAAGCTGATGGAGGGCGGGCCGTTGCAACTCTACTATCCGCTGCATGATGATGCCCGCGGGGAGTACGAGGAGTGGCGCAAGACAAACCGCTCGGAGAACCCCGGTTAGCGCATGGATTACCCCGTGCGGCTGCGGGCAACCGTTCGCAGATGGCGCGGTACTGGTTTATTCGGCAGCTTCGGCCCTCGCCGCCGGCGCAATTCGCGCGGCGCAGTATTTGAACTCCGGGATCTTGCCGTAGGGGTCCAGCATCGGGTTGGTGAGCGCGTTGGCCGGACTTTCGTTGAAGCAGAACGGCATGAACACCATGCCGTCGGCGACCTCCCGGTCGGCGCGCAGGATGGCGTCTACCGTCCCGCGCCGGGTCTCGACCGCAATCATCTCTCCTTGGCGCAGGCCGTGCCGCTTGATCTCATAAGGGTTCATCGCAGCGATGCCTTGTGGCTCGATCGCGTCCAGCACGCCCGCCCGGCGGGTCATGGAGCCGGTGTGCCAATGCTCAAGCAGGCGGCCGGTGGTGAGCACCAGTGGAAACTCTTCATCGGGCACTTCGTCAGGCGGCAGCAAATCGGCCGGCACGATGCGGCCGCGTCCGTCCGCAGTCGGGAATCCGGACGAGAAGATGATCTCATTGCCGGGCTTGTCGGGACCGTCGGCCGGATAAATAACCGATCCCTCGCGTTCGATGCGGTCCCAGGAGATATGTTTCAAGGACGGCATCACATCAGCCATTTCCGCATAAACATCCGAGACATGGCCGTAATTCCAGTCCAGACCGATGCGCCTCGCCAGTTCGACTATCAGTTCCCAATCCTGGCGGGCTTCGCCCGGCATGTCGAGCGCCGGCCGGCCGATCTGCACCTGCCGGTTGGTGTTGGTGTAGGTGCCGAGCTTTTCGGCATGGGCCGAGGCTGGCAGCACCACATCGGCGTGCCAGGCGGTTTCGGTCAGGAAGATGTCCTGCACCACCAGATGGTCGAGCATGGCCAGTGCTTGCCGGGCATGGGTTTGGTCGGGATCGGACATGGCCGGGTTCTCGCCCAATATGTACATGCCCTTGATTTCGCCGTCATGGATGGCGTCGATGATTTCGACGACCGTCAGGCCCCGTTTCGGGTCGAGCGTCTGGCCCCAGAAATTCTCGTACTGGCCGCGGATGTCGACATTCTCGACTGATCTGTAGTCCGGAAAATACATCGGGATGAGCCCGGCATCGGATGCGCCCTGCACGTTGTTCTGGCCGCGCAGTGGGTGCAGGCCCGTTCCCGGCCGGCCGACATGTCCGGTGATCAGTGCCAGAGCGATAAGGCAGCGCGCATTGTCGGTTCCGTGTGTGTGCTGGGAAATGCCCATGCCCCAAAAGATGATCGACCGCTCGGCGGTCGCATAGGTGCGGGCGACGTCGCGCAGCACGCTGGCCTCGACGCCGCAGACCTCGGCCATCGCCTCGGGCGAAAAATCCTTCACCTTGGCCTTCAGGGCCTCGAATCCGGAAGCGTTGGCCTGGATATACTGCTCGTCGTAGAGCTTTTCCTCGATGATGACGTGGATCAGCGCGTTCAGCAGGGCCACGTCGCTGCCAGCCTTGAATCGCAGCGAATGCGATGCATGGCGCATCAGGTCCTGGCCGCGCGGGTCCATGACGATCAGCTTGGCGCCGCGCTTGGCCGCCTGCTTGAAATAGGTCGCGGCGACCGGATGGTTGGTGGTCGGCCGTGCGCCGATGACGATGATGCATTCGGCCTTCAGCGCGTCGTTGAAGGGCGCCGAAACCGCACCCGAACCGACGCCTTCCATCAGCGCCGCCACCGAAGATGCGTGGCAAAGCCGCGTGCAATGGTCGACATTGTTGGTGCCAAAACCCTGGCGCACCAGTTTTTGGAACAGATAGGCCTCTTCGTTTGAGCCTTTCGCCGAGCCGAAACCGGCCAGCGCCTGCCCGCCATGATCCCTGAGGATCGTCTTCAGCCCGCCGGCGGCGCGCGCGAGCGCCTCTTCCCAGCTAGCCTCGCGAAAAACGGTCAGCGGATCGACGCCGCGCATATCGGCATCGCCCGACTTCGGCGCATCGTCGCGGCGGATCAGCGGCTTGGTCAGCCGTTCAGGCGACATCGCATAATCGAAGCCGAAACGACCTTTGACGCAGAGCCGGTTCTCGTTGGCATAGCCATTGCGGCCATCGACCTGGACTATTCTGTTGTCCTTGACCGCAACGCTGGTCTGGCAACCGACGCCGCAGAACGGGCACAGCGTGTCGACGACCTTGTCGAATTCCTGGATGACCCGGGTCTTGCCTGCATCATCCATCAGCGACTTTTCGTAGAGCGCGCCGGTCGGGCAGGCCTGCACGCATTCACCGCAGGTGACACAGGTCGACAGGCCCATCGGATCGTGCATGTCGAAGACGGGAAGCGAGTGATTGCCGCGCTCGGCCATGCCAAGCACATCGTTGACCTGGACCTCGCGGCAGGCCCGGACACAGGCGCCGCAAGTGATGCAGGCGTCGAGATTGACGGCAATGGCGGGATTGGTGATGTCGAATTCTGGCCGGACATCATCGGTGGCGAATTTCGAGCTGTAGCGAGCGCCGGAAATGCCCATCGAACCAGCCCACTGCCAGAACATCGACTGCTGATCCGGACCGTCGGCCGCCGGCCGCATGTTGCTGGCGAGAAGCTCGAACACCATCTGGCGCGATTTCGTAGCCCGTTCGGTATCCGTCTTCACCACCATTCCGGCGGAAGGCTTGCGGATGCAGGAGGCGGCAAGCACCCGTTCGCCCTCGACATCGACCATGCAGGCGCGGCAATTGCCGTCTGGCCGATAGCCGGGCATGTCGACATGGCACAGATGCGGAATCCTGGTGCCTTCGCGCTTTGCAACGTCCCAGATCGTCTCGTCGTCAGCGGCCGTGACCGTCTTGCCGTCGAGGGTGAATATGACGCCATCTGCCATTTCAAAGATCATCCCTAAAATGCGTCAAAAGGTGATTGACCGGATTGGGCGCCGCCTGGCCGAGACCGCAAATGGAGGAATCGCGCATCACTGTTTCAAGGTCGCGCATCGCCGTCTCATCCGGCACGCCCTTCTCTTTCAAGAGCATTACCAGCTTTTCGGTTCCCTCCCGGCACGGCGTGCATTTCCCGCAACTCTCGTGTTTGAAGAAATTCATGAGATTGAGGGTCACATCCCTGATGTTGTCGGCTTGCGAAAGCACGACCACCGCATGTGAGCCGACAAAGGCGCCCTGCTTGGCGAGTTCGCCGCCGAAATCGAGTTCAATGTCGCCCATCGACGCCGGAAGGATGCCGCCCGAGGCTCCACCTGGCAGATAGGCCTTGAATTCATGCCCGTCTGCCATGCCGCCACAATAATCCTCGATCAGTTCGCGCACGGTGACGCCAGCCGGGGCCAGCTTGACACCCGGCTCCTTCACATGCCCGGAAACCGACCAGGAGCGAATTCCCTGATGGCCGGGCTTGCCCTGCGCGGCGAACCATTCGGGTCCCTTCTCGACGATGTCGCGAATCCACCACAGCGTCTCGACATTGTGGTTGAGTGTCGGGCGTCCGAAAAGTCCGACTTCGGCAATATAGGGAGGCCGGTGGCGGGGCATGCCGCGCTTGCCCTCGATGCTTTCCAGCATCGCGCTTTCCTCGCCGCAAATATAGGCGCCGGCGCCGCGCCGAAGATCGATGAAACCGGGCTTGACGATGCCGGCTGCCTCGAGCGCCGCGATCTCGGCGCGCAAAATGGCGAGCACGGCAGGGTATTCGTCGCGCATGTAGAAATAGATGCGCTCAGCCTCGACCGCGTGGGCGGCGATAATCGCGCCTTCGAAGGTGCGGTGCGGATCCTTTTCAAGATAGATGCGGTCCTTGAAAGTGCCAGGTTCGCCTTCGTCGCCATTGATCGACATCAGCCGCGGCCCTGGATAGCCGCGCACGAAGTTCCATTTCTTGCCGGCCGGAAAGCCGGCGCCGCCGAGACCGCGCAGACCGGCGTGCTCCATGGTGTCGATGATAGCGTCAATGCCGGTCTCGCCCGCCTTCACCTTCCGGAGAAGCTGATAGCCGCCAGCGGCCCGATAGGCATCGAGGCCAACATAATCGGGCACGACAACTTTCGTATCGCCCGAGCGAGCCAGATCGATGAGGATATGGCTGCTGGCTTGGTCGACCTCACGGTCGCCAATGCGCGCCGCGGGCGCTGCGGCGCAGCGGCCCATGCAGGGCGCACGCATGACGCGGACTGTGTTTGGGTCGGCCTTGGCGGCCAGTTCGCCAATCAGGTGTTCGGCGCCCGCCAGCATGCAGCTTATCGATTCGCACACCCGGATTGTCAGCGGCGCGGGTCTCGCCTCGCCTTCCCTGACGATATCGAAATGGTCGTAGAAGGTCGCGACCTCGTAAACCTCGACCTGGGACAGGCGCATGTCTTCGGCAAGCGCGCGCAGATGCGCGGCCGACAGACAACCGTAGTGGTCCTGGATCAGATGCAGGAATTCGATCAACAGATCCCGGCGGCGTTCGCGCTGGCCAAGAAGTTCCCGGACCTCGGCCAGGGCAACATCATCCAGCGCCCGCCCTTTGGGTCCGCGATCGGGAGATCGCCGTTGCTGCATTGTCATCCTCTCTCCTCCCGGACCCTTCGTCTGAGGAAGGCGGCTCCCGCCACCAATGTGGTTGTGAGCTCCCTCAGCCCGGCGCACCTTGGATCAAGGACTTGGCACACAAATCGACTTGGCAGACAAGTTGAACCAAATGCCGGTTGACAATTTTAGCATGGCCGGGGCGCCGCGACAGAACTGATCTGCGCCCTGATTTGTCGCACGGCCTATACCGGGGCAGCTTGCGCCTTCTCGATCAAGAAAACGATGTGGTCTCCCTGCCGTTGCATCGCCTCCAGGCGGTCGCCCATTTCGTTGATCAGATTGGGAATGTCTATGGCTGCCAGCGGATCGGTGCAACGGACCTCAAGGCGCTCGCCTGGGCTTATGCCGCTGAGCGCCTTGCGGGTTTTCAGCGCCGGCAAGGGACATTTCAATCCCGTCAGATCGAGCTGTCGCGTCGTCATGGTGGCGCACCATGGCGGACCGCTCAGCGGTCGTCAACGGTCACCGCCTCAGGGGTACCGCAAGTGAGAGCGGCCAGGCGTCGCACCGCATTTTTGCCAAACTGCGTGCCGCCGGCTCGACGGCGTTCGTCAATACAGGTCCGAATAGGCAAGGAACTGAACGGTCTGGCCCGGCTCGACCTCGGCTATTTCCTCGCCGAGTTCGATAAGGCCGTCCGTTTGAACCAAAGAAGACAGCATGCCAGCGCCCTCGCGCGGGAATTTGACGGCTTCATATGTGCCGTCCTGCGTCCCACGCAGGCTTACCCGCACATATTCGCGTCGCCCCGGCTTTTTGCGATAGGAGAAGGCGGCCCGCACAGGCCGCGAATTTGGTGGCTGCTGCCGTGCGCCGGCCAGTGCAAGGATCGCGGCGCGCGCAATATGGGCGAATGTGACGAAGCTCGCCACCGGATTGCCGGGCAGCCCAATGAAGGCTGTTCCCCGGATCACCCCCATGGCGACTGGGCGGCCGGGTTTTATGGCCACCCGCCAGAAGACCAGGGTGCCCACACTCTCGACGGCGGCCTTGACGCAGTCGGCCTCCCCGGTCGAGACCCCGCCGGACGCCAGGATCAGGTCCTGTCCTGGCGCAGCCTTGCTCAGCACATCCGCGATCAGCCTGCTGTCGTCGATCAGAATGCCCAAATCGGTGGTCTCGCAGCCCAATCTTGCCAGCATGGCCATCAGCATGAAGCGGTTCGAATCGAAAAGCTGGGCCGGTCCCCGGACCTTTCCCGGCGCGACGATCTCGTTGCCGGTCGAGAAGATCGCGACGCGAACTTTGCGCCGCACATCGATCTGCGTCATGCCGAGCGCCGCGGCGAGCGCAACATCCTGCGGGCGCATGCGCTGGCCGGCCTGCAGGACCACCTTGCCTGCTGCGACGTCCTCGCCCGCCGGCCGCACGTTGGCTCCTCTTTTCAGGCCGGGCGGAAGAATGACCCTGCCGGTATCGTCGACACGGACATCTTCCTGCATGTAGACCGTGTCTGCCCCCTCCGGCAGCGGAGCGCCGGTGAAGATGCGTATGGCTTGTCCGGGCGCGGCGTGCCGATCCGGCGCCATCCCAGCCTGGATCCTGCCGCTCACCGGCAAGGCTTTTTCAACGGTTCCCGGCAGGTCGTCGCCGCGCAGTGCATAGCCGTCGACGGCTGAGTTGGTGAAAGGCGGCAGGGGCAGCGGCGCCACCAGATCACTCGCCAGGACGCGCCCATCGGCAATCGCCAGCTGGACGGTTTCGGTCTCGTCGACAACGGTCAGCCGTGAAGCAATCAGTGCGGCTGTATCATCGAGCGATCGCATCGGGCCGCCGAAAGCGAAGCAGTCATCTGAAAGTTGCGCCATCGAGCCTTCAGCCTCTATGGATCTGGCCGAGCCGGCAGCTCGGCGCCATCCGGCAAACCCAGTCTGCGCCTGTGCGCGCTTTTGTGGACCGGCATCGGTTTGAACAGGCTATATAGTGCAGGTCAAGCCGGAGGTAACGCGTCCACTCCGGCAAGCGGGATTGCAATTTCAAGAGAGCGCCATGCAACAGATGAAAACCCGACCAGACCCCGCCATCATCATGCCGAGCCCGGATGACATCCGATTGACCGAACAGGTCAGCGGCATCGATCATACGGGCGCCGCTATTCAAATCCGCGTCCCCGTTGAACGCCCGCTGACGCTCTATCTAAATGCCCAGGAGATCGTCACGATGATGACGATCGGCGACTATCCCGAATATCTGGCGCTGGGTTACCTGCTCAATCAGAACATGCTCAAGTCCGACGACGTCGTAACCGAGGTCGACTATGACGACGACGTGCAGGTCGTGGTCGTTCGTACCGAGCGCAACACCAATTACGAGCAGAAGCTCAGGAAACGGACGCAGACTTCAGGCTGCGCGCAGGGGACCGCTTTCGGCGATCTTCTCGAGGCGCTCGATATCACTCTGCCGCCAGCCGCGCTGCACACCTCCTGGCTTTACCAAATGACCCGCACGATCAACACGACGCCGTCGCTCTATCTCCAGGCGGGCGCGATTCATGGCTGCGTGCTTTGCAAGGAAGGCACGCCGATCTGCTACATGGAGGACGTCGGGCGCCACAATGCCGTCGACAAGATCGCCGGCTGGATGTATCGCCAGGGCATCGATCCGGCCGACAAGATCCTTTACACGACGGGCAGGCTGACGTCGGAAATGACGATCAAGACGGTTCGAATGGGCATTCCGATCCTCGTCTCGCGCTCGGGTTTCACCGCCTGGGGAGTAGATCTGGCGCGGGGGGGGGGGGGGGGGGGGGGGGGGGGGGGGGGGGGCGGGCGGGGGGGCGGGGGGGGGGGGGGGGGGGGGGGGGGGGGGGGGGGGGGGGGGGGGGGGGGGGGGGGGGGGGGGGG
>NZ_JBVVQB010000016.1:0-129936 GCF_055811775.1 Mesorhizobium sp. WSM4844
GCTGTGCTCCCCAAAGCACAAGGTTAATACGTTGCGCCCTCTGCAGGACCCGATCTCGGGCTGACGTTCCACACTGCAATCTTATGCGACTTTGACCCTGTAGCAGCTAAGTTAAAATGTCCGGATCTGGCAAAGTAGGAATGTCGCCCCTGCATTTGCCTTGCCAATCTCCTCGGCTTCGAGCGCACAGGAGATTGCAGGTTGGGACTGGTTCTGATGTGCGAACGCGAGCTGCAGCGGATTGAGGTTCTGTCGAGGGTTGCCCCATGCTTGCAGATAGGACTTCGCCGCGTGAAAGTAGTCAAACGTGTTCTCCGACCCGGCAAAGCGCAGATGCAGCAGCCGGCCGGTCGCGTCGTCGATGAAGACGAGCAGGGCGCATTTGGGCCCGCGCTCCTCGAACCACCAGTGATGCGAGCCGTCGATCTGCACCATCTCGCCTAGACAGTCGCGCCGGCCGCGCGGCTGGTGCAGCCGGCGCTTGCGCTCACGGCGCAATGTCCAGATGCCCGCCTCCGTCCTCCATTTGCGCAACGACTGTGCTTGGAGGAAGCTCTCCATGATGCAAGGCGAGAAGGTGCCGGCCTACTTCCTTGTCCGCTGCCGTGAGCCGATTGTAGTGGCGAAAGAAAGTCCATCCAGGTATGGCGTACGGAATGTCGCTGTCCAAAATGAAGGCGTTTGAACGCTTCGCTGGAGCGTTCAGTTTCGTGTGCCAGCGCGGCTAAAGCGCGCCGGTTTGCGCGCATGCAGCCCAGAAAGGCCTCGAGGTTATGGAATAGACAAGCTTTACAGCGATAGGGCCGCTCCGGGGCTTCAGATCCAGTGGCAGTACGGGAGTGCGAAAATTCGGGACCCTTCAGCGGCGGCCGAGGGCCAGGACCTCGGCTGTGTAAGTCTCCACCACTAGGCTGAAGGGCTGGTTCGCCCCGGTATAGAGGATGGCCCGGGGCGGCAGCACCTCGTGGGGGATGGCCAGCGCCCCCTTCCCCGCAGCCGGCAGCGGCGCGTCCATCTCCCACCCTTTGGGCAGCGGCGACCACAGCAGCTCGGCGCTAATGGTCTGGCGGCGGAAGTGCAGCGGCTGGACCACCTTCCCGAAGGGCTGGTCGGTTGGTGTCGAGCACCTGGTTCATCTGGGGTGTAAGGCGCGACGGGACGTACCAGTTATCGGCCTCGGAGAGCACGAGTTCGCCACAGGCGAGCTGCACGGGTTCGTCAGCGCTGATGCCCAACGCCTGGCGGGTATTGTCCGGCAGCAATTTGTCGTCGTCCTTTACGCGATGGGCGACGATCTTCGCCTCCGGCGCCAGCCCGTGGTCACCAAACCACCGTTCCAGCGTGAGCGTGGCGCTGGGGTGGCTGAGCAGGTCGGCGTTGAGCATTTCCAGCAGGGCCAGGGCCTGGGTGCGGGAGGCGGTGTCGTTGATGAAGGGCGTGCGGGCCTCGGAGGGTGACGAGACGGTCACCATCATGGCGAGGGAGGCTGCTGCGATGAAATTTCGAGTACCCATCCTACGAAACCCTTTGCGTTGCGTTATGAAGCGGCGTTTGCAGGAACGCAGCCTGTGCGCGAATTGAAAACATGGCGGCGCAACCGCAACCACTAAACGCACCCTGTGCGCGACCGCAGGCTGTTTGAAAGGAAAGAGGCTGCCCCCGTTTCATACTCCGCGCAGATTATGCCGTTGGCACTTGCACGCTCCAGAACGAATCTCCGGCAGACGAAATCAAGCTTCGACCTTCTTGCGGGTCCGCTTCGTCGGCGCCGGCATTTCCGGCTCTTTCGGTTTGCGGCCGAGCCTACGTCTTGGCCAATGCCGAGCGCGCTGCGGCGTAATTCGGCGCGACCATGCGATAGTCCGCCAGCAGACCCCATTTGGCGCGATATTCACTCTGCGTCAGCGTCTTCCCAGCGCGGTCTTCGAAGAGATCGCGAGCGCCCGACCTCGAATTCCTACGTGGCTCGCTGCCGTCGACCCTCGATTTAAGCGACCCGGTGGCTAAAGATGACGTCCCCGCCGAGGAGATCCCATGGATCTCGTTCGGCCGCAGAACCAAATGCAAGGAGGTGGGGATTTCCACCGGTTTTGTCACTATACTGTCAGAGGTTGCACTGATACTCGCGAACAAGCAGAAAGAGCGTGGTACGTTGCCGCTATAACGAAACAGCTTAGGGGGAGTGTGAATGTCCGGGATCATTCTCAAAGTATTCTCGAATGCCGACGACGTGCATCTTGTATGGCGCCATGAGAATGACATTCCAGGCTGCCTGGGATTTGCGATCGAATGTCGTCGAGGCGATGCGGAGCCCAAATATCTGTCGAACCGCGTCGGCTTCGAGGACGACACCGAAGTCGATGATCAAGGCGAGCGTCTCACCTCTCGCTCATCGCAAATCTGGCCTTTCCAACGCTATGATTGGACCGATCATGCTGCGGATCTCGGGGATGTGATCGCCTATCGCGTGGTCGCCAGGGTCCTTGGTGACGATGGCAAACTGAAAGATGGGCTGTCGAGCGATTGGTCGGAAGCTCTGACCTTGAGCGCTGGTTGCGGCGATGGCGTCAGCGTCCATTTCAATCGTGGCTATGTTCTTTCCCAATTCATGGCGCGCTACATGAAGCGCAAGGGGATCACCCTCGCGGAGCTGAAAGCGACGGCGGTGGTTGTCAGTCAGCAGGTCGACCGGGAGGTCCGAGCCTTCCTTGGTGGAACGCTGCGGGAGGCCATGCTGGGGATAATGGGCGAGGTTGCGGAGTCTCCTAGCCTCGAGCTTCATGCCGCACTCTACGAACTGAGCGACGAGGAACTGATCGACGCTCTCGTCGCTGTTGGGGAACGCGCTCATGTCGTGTTGGCCAATGGCAGCGTCGACGAAGAGGGTGAAGACGAGAACGCGGGAGCACGAAGCCGGCTGAAAGACGCCGGTTGTGTTGTGCATGACCGGTTCCTTGCCCCCAAGGCTTTGGCGCACAATAAATTCGTCGTTGTCGGCCGCAACGAGGACGAGGAGTTCTCGCCGGAAGCAGTCTGGACGGGGAGCACCAACTGGACGCCGACCGGTCTTTGCACCCAGCTCAACAACGGCATTATGCTTGTGAACAAGGACCTGGCGGAGCGGTACGAAGCGCAGTTCAAGCTGCTGGCTGAAAGCGGCGACGTCGTCTCCGATGACCTGCTGGACTCGAACAACCAGCCGAAACGCGGCATCCCGCTTGGCGATGCAACGGTCGATAGCTGGTTTTCCAAGCTGAGCGGCGAGATCGACAACAAGGAACTGGTCGAACTCGTCAAGAGCGCCAAGCAGGGCGTGTTCTTCGTCATGTTCCAGCCCGGCAATGAGCCGGTGCGAACGCTCCTCAAGATGCAGAAGGAAAAAAATCTCTATGTGCGCGGTGTGGCGACACAGTTCACCAGCACCGGCGCCGAGGACTTCAAGCTGCTGAAGCAGGACCCGGAGGAATTTTTCCTCGACGCCGCGCAGACCTCGGGGGTCGGCAAAACGGTCGGACAGTGGGCGGTCGAGGGCACGGCATCACAGTTCCGCACTCACATTGGCCATGCCATCACCCATTCGAAGATGATCGTGATCGATCCGTTCGGCGATGATCCGATCGTGGTCACGGGCTCCCACAATTTCTCAAAGGCCGCGAGCACCAAAAACGACGAGAACTTTATCGTCATCCGGGGTCATCGCGAGATCGCGATGCACTATGCGATCAACGCCATGCAGACCTACAGCCACTATCGCTGGCGCGCCTATCTCGAGGAGGCTGAGCGAGAGAACCGGGACCCATTCCAATATCTGACGCGCAATCCGAAATGGCAGCGCCGCCGCAACACGGGCGAGACCAAGCGCATGCTAGCCTTCTGGCTGCCGCCCGCTTAATGGATGGAATCATGGCCCGGCGATCCTGTCATCGCAGTCAACGCCGACGACGCTTTTGCGAAGCTCCAAGTATATGTTCCACCGGTTTATGATCGAGACCACGCGTTAGGCCTTGGGACACGTGCCGGTCGTGCTTAGGGTTTCATTGAGGTGATCTCGCGTTGAGGTTTTGTCGCAAACGGAATGGCAACCCCTATCTGGCACGAAGGCCTCTCTTTTTCGGGGAGCGCGCTTGCTATGTTCAAAGGCCGTCATTTCGACCGATCAGTGATCTTGCTGTGCGTGCGCCGGTATCTGGCCTACAATCTCAGCCTGCGCGATCTGGAGGAGATGATGGCCGAACGCGGACGTCGACCATTCGACTGTGCACCGCTGGGTCGTTCACTTCTCGCCCAGCTTCTGGAGCGCTTCAACGGGCCCAAGATGCCGAACACCGTCTGCGGAATCGATCGCGACGACCGCTGAAGCCGATCCGCATCCGCAAGAGCAAGTACCTCAACAATCGGATCGAGCAGGACCATCGGCGCATCAAGCGCCGTACTCGGTCAATGCTCGGCTTCAAGTCGATGGCCAGTGCCGATGCCGTCCTTTCCGGCATCGAGTTGGTTCACATGATGCGCAAACGGCAGGCGAGGTTCGCCTATAATCCACGTTCCTCGATACAAGGATCGCATCGTTGGAGACTACGCAGTCAATGGCACGCCACCACCATATCAGTGGCGTATCGGGCGCAGCCCGTTATAAGCCAGCAACCAAGGCTAATCGGGTCCATCACCGCGCGCTCTACGAGCTGAACATCGACATTATGTGCAGTTTTGGCTTCAGCTGCGTCTAAACTCCACAGTCTCAATATGAACCGGATGAGATCCTGACGTCGGACCAGTGAGTGTCAAACAGCAGAGTGAGTGGCCGATTCGCCGCTGACATTTTTAGAACGAAGGCGATGTAAGACCGCTCATGCGGTACGCTGCTGTGATTGTGTTTGCCATCAACATGGCGATGGTCATCGGCCCGACACCGCCCGGAACCGGCGTGATCGCACCGGCGACATCAGAGGCTTCCGCATAGGCGACGTCGCCCACGAGCCGGGTCTTGCCCTCGCCCCGTTCCGGCGCATCGATCCGGTTGATGCCGACATCGATCACAGTCGCACCAGGCTTAACCCAGTCCTCCTTCACCATCTCCGGCCGGCCCACCGCAGCCACCAGAATGTCGGCGCCACGCGCCACGGACGCCAAATCCTTCGTGCGCGAATGCGCCGTCATCACCGTGGCATTGGCATTAAGCAGCAATTGCGTCATCGGCTTGCCGAACAAGTTGGAGCGGCCGATAACGACCGCCATCAGGCCCGACAGATCCTCGCCATGGATGGAGCGCACCAGCAGCATGGCGCCGGCCGGTGTGCACGAGATCAGACCGGTCGCCAGGTCACCGATGGCGAGCTTGCCGGCATTGACCACATGCAGGCCATCGACATCCTTTTCCGGCCGGATCGACTGGATGATCGCATCCGCATCTAGATGCTTCGGCAGCGGCAGCTGCACGAGGATGCCGTGGATGGAAGCATCCTCGTTCAGAGCGGCCACCAGGCCTGTGAGCTCGCCTTGCGTTGTTTGCGCCGGCAGCGTGTGCTGGATGGAGTTGAAACCGCATTCCTTGGCCAAGCGGCCCTTGGCGCTGACATAGGTGTGGCTGGCCGGATCGTCGCCAACAATCACCACCGCAAGCCCCGCTTTTATCCCCTTTGTTCGCTGGAGAACAGAAGCCGCTTGCTTCACCGCTTCAATAACGGATGCCGCCACCTGTCTGCCGTCGATGATATACGTCATCGCTCAGCCCATGCGCTCAGAAGCGTAGCTTCCCGGGCTTGCCGGGAAGACGACGGTTCGGTTGCCGTTCAGGAAGACGCGGTGATGGATATGGGCGTGGATGGCGCGAGCCAGAACCTGGCTTTCGACGTCACGGCCGATCGAAACATAGTCCTCGGCGCTCTGTGCATGGGTGATGCGGGCGGTGTCCTGCTCGATGATCGGGCCTTCGTCGAGATCAGCGGTGACGTAGTGTGCCGTTGCCCCGATCAACTTGACGCCTCGCTCATAGGCTTGCTTGTACGGATTGGCGCCCTTGAAGGAGGGCAGGAACGAGTGGTGGATGTTGATGATGCGGCCCGACATGTTCTTGCACATGGCATCGGAGAGGACCTGCATGTAGCGGGCAAGCACGATCAGTTCGGTGCGCGTTTGCTCGACGATGTCGAGGATCTGGGCTTCGGCCTGCGGCTTGTTCCCCTTAGTCACATTGATGTGGTGGAAGGGAATGTCGTGGTTGACCACAACCTTTTGGTATTCAAAATGGTTGGAAACGACGCCAACGATGTCGATCGGCAGGGCGCCGATCTTCCAGCGGTAGAGGAGATCGTTGAGGCAATGGCCGAAGCGCGAGACCATCAGCAGCACCTTCATGCGCTTGGTGGCATCGTGGATCTCAGCATCCATCTGGAACTTCTCCGCGATCGGCCTTAGGCCTTCCACCAGGTCGGCCTGGCCGACTCCCTCCTCGGAGATGAAGGAGACGCGCATGAAAAACTTGCCTGTGTCAAGATCGTCAAACTGCGAACTATCGACAATGTTACAGCCTTGGCCGGCCAGGAAAGTCGCAATCGCCGCAACGATACCGCGAGCCGATTTACATGAGACTGTAAGTACGTACTGCGTCATTTTAAACTCACTTTGCTGAAATTCCGGGCGTTTTGCTTGCGATGGCATGTCCTCAGAACCAAGCGGCGCGCCCGATGGATGACGACGAACGGCTACAAGTACCTTTTTGCAGGTGGCGCGCCCATTGAGCGGATCTGCACTGCGCCTGCGAGGAGTCCGGGTAAACTGTTTGCACCGAAAAGGCGGGGTTTCCTTCGCCTTTTCAAACTCGGCGTTTCAAAACGACTGCGGACAATCAGGCCACGGCCTTTTTGCGGGTCTTTTTTGCAGGTGCAGGCTGTTCGGGTTCGTTAGGCTTTCTACCGAGGCCAATAGTCTTGGCCAAAGCCGAGCGCGCGGCGGCATAATTCGGGGCGACCATCGGATAGTCTGCCGGTAGGCCCCACTTGGCGCGGTATTCGTCGGGCGTCAGGTCATAGTGAGTAAAGAGATGCCGCTTCAGAGACTTGAACTTTTTTCCGTCCTCCAGGCTGATGATGTAGTCGGGCGTGACCGACTTCTTGATGGGAACTGCAGGCTTGAGGGCTTCAGGCTTCTCTGGGGAGCCGCCGACTGTGTCCTTCAGCGCGGCATGCACCTGCCCGATCAGGGCCGGAAGCTCGCCTAGGGGGACTGGATTCTTCGAGACATAGGCCGATACGATGTCAGCGGTGAGCTCGATGAGGGCATCAGTATTGTTCTCGGCTTCTTCCGTCACGGAAATGCTCCTGATTGAATGAAAGCAGTGGGCGAAGTTCCGCTTCATAATCAAGGCAGTCCCGGAAAGCAATGAAAGTCACGGCAGTGCCCTCTCAACACTGTCTACTCACACTGCGCCCGACGCAAACGCCCATAATTTTGGTGCGAACCCGGTTCTGCATTGATGCCCCCGCTCAGACGTTCCGCATGACCATCGATCGGACCCGCCAAGGCGGTTCGGCTAAGTGCAAAGCGACACTCGTGGAGCAGGTCAACATGCAATTCGAGCAGAGCAGAGACCGGCAGTCCGGCGAGAGTGATCGGAGTAGCGACTCTTGCGCGGGCTTATCGTAAGCTGAATTATGGATGTCGTTGGTATGTAAGAGATATCTCTGCGGATTCCCGCGTGAAGCCGATCAACAACCGCACACGATTGGCGTAAGGCTTCAGATCGAAATCATCGTTGGCATCACTGGATTACGCACGCAATGTCGCGAACGGGAGCAGATCAGGCGCGAACGATATCTCGCATACCACACCAGTTCACACGCCATCCAACAGAAACCGTCCGACATCCGACACCTCCTATCGGTTTGTGAAATCCGCGACACTGCGCGCGGTGCCGCTTTGCGTCCTGCCACTTTCATCGAAGCCATAGCATAACTTGCAGAATTTTTTTTGACGCAATTTCTCCGCCCTTGGCACGCCTTTTGCGGTTTCTTCGTGTGAGCCCACAATGCCGAGAGCTATGTCGGCCCGCGGTTTGTGCTCTAATGGAGGGCCTAAATGAACAGGCATGTCAAGTTTGACTTGAATGCTACCCGGAGAGCTCAGGATCGAGCTGAAGCATCTGTCGCACTTTTCGGCGGAAACCCTGTCGTCGCTCCGGGACGGATTACGCCGTGGCCGGCCGCCAAAAGGAAGCACCTGAAGGCGCTTGGCGTAGTTGTGGATAGCGGCAGGTATCATCGGGTCAATCATCCGGTTGTTACTGATCTCGAGCGGTGCCTCACGAACTGGGCAGGAAATTGGACGACACGGGCGGTAGGCAGCGGAACTGCGGCAATCCACGTTGAACTCGATTACTTCAAAGATCGAGGAAACCAGGTCGTCACTGCGGCGCTCAACTGGCCAGGAGCGGTTGGCCCGATCTCAATCAGCGGCCTGCAGCCGAGATTCGTCGATGTTGATTTAACGCTTGCCGGCATCGACGAAGATGCAGCAGCCAACACGATGGAACCTGGTGTGGCGGCGGTTCTTGTTACACACTTATTTGGCAACAATATCCTCGCCCCAAGAACGCGGGCTGCAGCCCGGAGCCGAGGGATCGCGATCATCGATGACGTGTGCCAGTCAATCGGTGCTGTCAAGAATATCGTGAATGGTATGTATCTGGACAGCGACGCCCTCGCGTTGTCGGGAAATGGCGCCAAACATCTCGGAGCGGGAGAACTAGGTTTCGTTCTCACGAAGGACCCCAACCTCATCGAGCATGTCGACCATGTTTCATTGACAAGTTCGTCTCGGAATGGTGCACGAATATTTTCTGCTTACTCCCAGGGATATAACTATCGGCCAAACGTTTTCTCCGCTGCGATAGCAAGATCGCGCATCAAGGGCTTAGACAAGCAACTGAAGAAGCGAAGAAAGAATGCGACGATTCTATGGCAGATGATCAGGGATCTTCCTGGACTGTCGCCTCTATTCGATCCCGCGGATCATAGCCAATCGATGCTTAATTTTCCTCTGCGGATCGAACTAGAAATTTTGGGATTTCCCCAGGGTCCTGCTGGTAGAGATTTCATTATTAAGCTGCTTCAGGCTGAAGGCGTGCCGGTTTGGGTTTGGCTCACGCGACCGGTATTTGAATACTTACCCGCAATGCGCGGAAGATGGAATGCGGCCGATTTTCCGAACACCATGAGGCTTTTGGACACAATGTTCTACGTTTCGGAGATCGCTCCACCGAACGATGCCGAGATTATGAAACTCTATGCCGACGCCTTTCACAAGATCTGGAGTGCCCTTCCCAAAATTCTCGGAAGGGTGCGTAAGGTTGCGACAGCCGCATAGGAGATTGAGGGCGAGGGAAAGATGCAAACGCCTTTGAAAGGGTTTCCGCCTTATGGCATCTCCGCAGTGGTGAAGTTCGGCGGAAGTCTCATGCGCAATCTGGAGACCTGCAGAACGGTTCTCGCTGGACTTGAGCAAATCCGTAGTTCCGGTCACAGAATCCTGATTGTTCCCGGAGGCGGTATTCCGGACAAGGCTATCGAGGCAGTAAACGCGGTACATCCTCTCGCGGAGTTTGCCGCACATCATGCATGTGCGCTCGCACAGGACCAGACGGGATACATGATTGCCGATCCCGCATTCTCTTCGAACCTAGCTGCATGCTCGACCCTAGGCGAGTGCCGGTTGCTTATCAAGAAAGGTAAGATTCCCGTTTTGCTACCTTCACGGATCCTTTTTGCCCTCGATCCGGTTGAGTGGAGCTGGGATATAACTTCCGATGCGATCGCCGCTTGGGTTGCATGGCTGACAAATACCGACAAACTGGCGATTCTGACAGACGTTGACGGCGTCTACCGGAACGGCAGAACAGATGAACCGGCAGCGTTGATATCCGAAATTGCTTCTGATGAGTTGGCGCGCCTCGGTCACACGTCGATCGACGCATGTGCAGCTCACTTTATGGCAGAACGAGGTCTTTCGGGTGCCGTGCTGAATGGCGCATTTCCGCAGCGACTGGGTGATTGGCTCGAAGGACGCGAAGTAACCGGTACGCTTATCAGGCAAATCTCTCACAACGCGAACAGCCGGTGCAGACTGGGAGGGCAGCGTAAATGGCGCCGGTGGGCCTAACCGTGTATGGACCCGAGGTCGCAAGATCCGGCCTGACCGGCGAACTTGATCGTTTTATTGCCCGTGAAGGAAGGCTGGAGGTTGGTGAACGATTCTTTGCCGTCCACAGTCGCACTTCCATTGAAGCGTTCTATTCCCTCACGGGATCAACGGGCGGGAAACACTGGCCGCTCGTGCTGGACCTGTTCGACATGCGGCCGGTCTGTGCAACACTATGGATCGGGGACAACGCTTTATCGAACCTTCAAAATCTGAAGGGCAAGACCCAGCCTGCCCAAGCGGCCAAAGGAACCATTCGCAGCCGCTTTTACTGCGATAATCCAGTCACGAATCTTGTCCACGTGAGCGACAGTGAGAGCTTGATGGACGAGGAACTCGGAATTCTTCGTGCTCACTCCACGGGGACAGGCGACACAAGTTGGCGGGCGCTCAATTCCGGCCGGATTTCACACTCATCGTTCCGCGTGCTGCTTACAAGCTTGGGGAATACCCAAGCACCTCAATCCGACATCTCCGACGATGCGGTTGCGAACGCACGCGCTGCATTCGAGCAGGCAGAAGCGCTGGCCGTTAGCTGCGGAATGCTGGAGACTGTCCAAGGATTTCTCGCGGGTGACTTTGCCAGCCTGGAATACCTCCTCAACAGGGTAGGCGGGCTTTCAGCCTGGGACCGCCTTCTGCTCGAGGCGGGCCTTTTTGCGATGCCTTACTGGAACTCACTCATCAATGACTCGCCGGCATTGCTGACTGGTGAGGGAGCATGATGTCGGGCGTATTGTGCACCGCGCTCACGGCGATGGCGCCTAATCGATCAGAAGAGAGTTGGCTCGCGGGCAGCAGCGTCATCGCTCATCTCCTAGAGCGAATCCCAAACGACATTGATATCCATCACCTTCAACAGGACGCATTTGAACATGCAATCGAGCAAGACACCAATGTACTGACACGCTTGGGGTTCGTGGCAACTGAGTCAAACGCTTCCTTTAGTGAACTCGAAAGAACCTTTGTCCATGCGCTAGGAACAGTAAAAATCGACTGGGTTATAGAGCCTGAGAGGCCGAAGCCTCTTATTTTTGATCCGACCATCGGTGTACGCGCCAACTATGCGGCCGTCGTGGCACGCAAAATCGAGATGTACAAACACGGCCGCCTCGTCAAACACCGAGAGGATCTTCTTTGCCTGCTCCGCAGCAAAGCTTCCATGGAGACCGAACTCGACATCGCATGCTTCAGATCTCAGCTCGCCGCGTTGGAATTGAGAGCGCCTACCATGAAACGAAACTGATGAACCTGCCTATCGGGAAATCCCACATGACGAACGTAGAAGAAATAAGAGAGATCTTGGCCTCAAGCCAAAACCGCAGTTTTCCATTCCACATGACCGAGTTCGGATTAGATTTGGTTGTGCAGGAAGGGGTGTTTCCTCCAGAAGAGTTCGTTGGCTGGCGATGGGCGACTGAGAATTTCCCCCCGGTTCATGGACTAGACGTCCTAGAAATCGGGTGCGGGTTTGGTCTGCCTGGCCTGCACCTCGCGAGAGCGGGGGCCAGATCTGTGACGTCCATTGATATAAACGCCCGCGCAGTCGCCAACACGATTGAAATGCCGCCCGAAACAACATCTCTAACCTTGAAGCTTTCGAAAGCGACGTTTTCTCTAATGTGCGGCCCAAGCGACGGTTTGATATCATTTTCTGGAATTTTCCCAGCCGGTTCGCTCCAGACGACTATGAATATGAAAACGATCTTGAACGTGGGATAATCGACGCTGGATACGCTTTGCTACGGAGATTCTTATCAGAGGGGCCGGAGTGGCTTACGAACGATGGCCGGATAATCATGGCCTTTGGTAGCGACGCCCGCGATGACATTCTTTCACAGATTGTACGCGAAAACCGGCTTGAAGCATCTATACTAGTTCAGGGATCGCGGCAGGCTCGGACAGCGACATATCGGCTTGTGCAAGTCCGTAAGGGTCACGAACATATAGTCGGTTCAGCCAGTCTCGGGTACTCACCGAGCGCGCTCCGGGGCTATATCCGGCCGGCGTCACCAGAGTTTCGATAGCACCGTCCCTATCGGTAAGAGATACGAAGATCTGTCCATCTACGCGCATGCCGGAGAAGGCGCACGCATACAAGATGCCGACGGGAACAGCTATGTTGATTTTCACAACAATTTTTCGACCTTGATCCACGGACATAGGCACCCGGCAACCATCGCAGCTATTGCTTCTCAACTGGAGCGCGGCACTTGTTTGGCAATCCGACGGTAGCTGACATCGATCTCGCACGGGCGATTTGCGAGCGCATTCCCGCCATCGAGCGTGTTCGCTTTTTGAACAGTGGGACTGAAGCATTAATGTTCGCGATAGAGGCGGCCAGAGCCATGACCGGCCGCACTCGGCTAGCAAAGCTCGAGGGAGCTTTTTATGGTACTTACGATTGGGCTGAGGTGAGCGCGCGCAGCAGCCCTAACAATTGGGGAGGTGACTACCCGAAATCAAATCCACCGTATCGCAACACGCCCCCGCATGTATGCGAGGAAGTCGTCGTTTCGCCACTCGACGACACCGCACGATCGAAGACCATTATCGAGCAGCATGGTTCCGACCTCGCCTGCATTGTTGTCGATGTGCTTCCCTGCGCCGCGGGCATGATCCCGCTCAACCCCGACTACTTGACCATGCTACAGGACACTGCGGGAAGGCATGGGATTTCGTTGATTAGCGACGAGGTTGTGTCCTTTCGAGTTCACTACCACGGTGCTTCTGCAGCGAGAGGTTTCCACCCTGATCTCGTAACATTGGGCAAGCTGGTAGGCGGCGGATTACCCATCGGGGTGGTAAGCGGGACCTCCGCGACCATGGATGCCTTCGCTCCCCACGATAGTGCGCCGGTACCTCAAGGTGGAACGTTTTCAGCGAACCCACTCACGATGGTCGCCGGTCGCGCTGCCGCGCTGACGGTGGGCGAAATTGACCGGATCAACGAACTTGGCAACTACCCACGTCAACAAGCGGAGGAATTTGCTTCCCAGGTGGGCGTGGCTATCACGGTGCAAGGGGCCGGATCGCTGTTTCGATTCCATGCAAAGCAGCACCGGCCATTGTCGTATCGCGAAGCCCATCATGATGTCGCGGAAAGCGAGGCTCTGCGACGACTGCACGCCGGGATGCTTGAACGCGGCATTTATGTAGCGGCCCCTTTCTGGGGGGGTATCTCGACGTCAATGACAAAAACTTCACGTCGACGATTTCCTCGATGCCTTCCGCGCATGTTTCCGCGAAACTCCCGATCTCAAGAGACTCGATAGGAGAACTGCCACATGAGCGAAACCACGTCGCCATCGGAATCGGAGATCGCCCTGTTCAGCTTGCTAGTCTGCGACCTCACCGCGTTCGATGACTTTGACACTCAGCTGCTCGCCCTCAATCTGTCCACATTAAGAGCGGAAAAAGCTGCCGTGGGCGATATTGATCAATTGCTCAGCGCATACAGTATGCTACGGGCAGAATGCGCTCCGGGCGATGTTGCGTATCGTTGCCAAGCACTTCGCAGCAACGGAGACTTTGAGGAAACGCTCAAGCAGATCCTCTATCTTCTTTATTTGGGATCGGTTCGCGTCAACGGACACTGGAAACGTTGCGGTTGGAGGCAGCATGAGGACGCGCTCGTTTGGAAGGCGCTTGGCGTTCATTCCCCTATGACCCGGGGTGAGGGTGAGTTTGGCGATTGGGCTGATAGACCGCGACACCGGGCTCGGACGGACCAGCGGAACGAGCGACTGGTATGAGCACTGACCTCCGCGACGTCGCGATAATCGGATCTGGATTCGCAGGCTCCCTGATCGCAAGTTCATTGGCTGAAGCGGGCATGGATGTTGTGCTGATCGAAGCTGGCTTGCCAATCGAGGACGACAGGCACGTCAGGCAAAGGCGACGCGAGATATTTGCCAACTCAGATGAAGCCGAAATCTTCGCCCCATATGCGGACCTCCTTGCCCCACAAGATAGGGAATACAAATCCGAATATTACGTCCAAGAGGCTACTGGAGCCGACCGTTTCGAAGGCCAGTATCTGCGCCTTGCTGGTGGAACAGGCCTTGCCTGGTTAGGGACAGCGTTGCGTATGTGCCCGAACGACTTTCGGATGCAGACGACATATGGCCGTGGGCGAGACTGGCCAATCTCTTATGCGGACTTGGAGCCATGGTACTGCTTGGCTGAAGAAGCAACTGGAGTGGCCGGCAGCCCGGAAGCCGACGTCTCCTTGAATTCATCGAGAAGCAAGCCCTTCCCCATGCCAGCTATACCGCAAAGCTACGCTGATCAATACGCAATTGCTCGGATCAAGGGCCTGCAATTTGCTTCTCAGGAAATCCGTATTGTGCCTACTCCTCAAGCCCGTAACTCAATCGACGGGTATAACGGCCGGCCACTTTGTGAAGGGTATTCGTCCTGCGTGCCACTTTGCCCAGTAGGCGCAAAATACGATCCTTTAGTGCATTTACGACGCGCATTATTGAATGGAGCGGAACTGCTTGTGGGTGCGGTCGTCTCGAAACTGGACGCGTCCAGCGACGGCCGGATAACTACCGCTTGGTTCGAGGACAGCGGCGGCTCGACCGGAAGCCTCCAAGCCCGCGTGTTCGTATTGGCTGCGAACGGGATAGAGACGCCGAAGTTGCTGATGCAGTCCAATCATCAATCTGCCGCTGGACTGGCGAATGAAAGTGGTCTGGTCGGATGTAATCTTATGGATCATGCTGAGAAGCACTCCTGGGCTCTCGTTCCTGATCCGATTTTTCCTTACAGAGGGCCACAATCTACTTCGGGGATTGAAATTCTGCGTGACGGGCCATTTCGGAAAGATCGAGCAGCATTTCGGACCGCGCTGCGCAATGACGGCTGGCGCAACGTTAATGGCGCCCCGTATGGTGAAGGAGCTTTATCGTCCGCTGCGGTCGGAGGGACGTTAGTTGGGTTGATCGACCAGCAGGGTCTCATAGGTGAGGATTTGTTCAATGCGGTCCACCGAATAGGAATTCGACAATTTGCACTGCAAAGCGTTGTTGAAATACTTCCAAATCCGTCTAATCGGATTACGCTTTCCTCGGAGAAAGACGGCCTTGGCTTGCCTCGTCCGGAAATTCATTTCCGGCTCGACAAATACAGCCGCGATGGGATCGCGGCCGCAGCACGCCTTCATCGAGATATCTTTCGCGCGTTACGCTGCGACCAAATGGAGTGCGGCATTCATTTGCAAGACGATAGAACTGCGTCGGATGCCGGTGGCAGCCATATTATGGGCACTACTGTCATGGGAAACGATCCAAAGACATCGATCGTAGACGCGAATTGCATGGCACATTCCCACAAGAACCTTTTGGTTGCCGGTAGCGCAGTTTTTCCGACAGGAGCAGCGGCAAATCCGACGTTGACAGTATGCGCACTTTCCCTTCGGCTCGCCGAATATATCAAAGAGACAATGCATGCGCGTTAGCCATGGTCGCCGTTCTTCCGTACGCATACGCTGAGGGGTGCGGAATGAAGCGTCGCGCGGGACAGTAGTGGTCGTTATGGTGGTGCGGTCAGTTCAGGCTGCGGCGTTCTACTGACCGACCGGTTTCTCGGCATCGCGCAGCTTTTTCCACTCCCAGGGCAGCAGTTCGTGCAGGCGGGAACTTGGCAGATCAGAGATGCGTGCGAGGACATCGGCGAGCCAGGCTTTTGGGTCGATGTCGTTCAGGCGGCAGGTCAAGCAGATCTGCCGTCATCGATGAAGCGGGCAAAGTCGTCCCAGCGCGAGAGCATGTAGTTGATCGGCTTGAGGACATCGGAGGAGCGCGAGAAGGTATCGCGCTCGTGGAGCAACCACTCGTGCATGTCATCGAAGAGCGGCTTGCTCTTTTCCTGCCGCACGGCACGCCGCTCGTCAGCGGCCGTTGATGGCGCGCTCGATGTCGAGAGCGCGTCGATGCGCTTGACCGCCTCCAGCGCCGTCGGGGAGATCGGTTTGCCTGTTCCAGGGTCTTTGTCAGGAAATGGGCGCTGCCCATCCACGCCTTCAGCGTTTCGAACGGGTCCTCGACGGTCTGCCGGCGGATGGTCATGGCATCCGGCATGCGATCGAGCCTGTCCTGCATCTTGTCGAGGACGCCTTCGTGTTGCCAGCGCTTCAGGCGCTTGTGCTTGTCGGGCGTGCATCTGGGTTTGAGCGCGCAGGACGCGCCCGAGCAAGTCCGGCGACTAGACTAGCTAAAATAGCGGGCGAACAGCGACACCTGTTGCAGATACGACAGCTGGGTGTTGAGCGCGAAGTTGCGCACCTGCATGTCCTCGCTCATGCGCTGGCGAAGTTGGGTCATGACAAACTCCTCCTTTGTCTGATGGAATGGGCTGCAAGCAGCCACTCCATGCTGACGCAGTCAGAGCTTGCTGTGGACACATGATCAGCACGACAGACGACGCGATCAGATCACGCTGTCGGCACTCACCCTCCTTGCCGCTCCGCATTCGCGGAGCGGGTTAGTCTTAGTCAAGGAATGGAGAGGTGCGCATTACTTGATGTATGGCTTGACGTACGATGCTGGCAGTTGCCCTCTTGCCTGATTGGGCCGCCGGCATCGATGCCATGACCTGAAAAACCTGCTTGGCGATATCCAGACGGATTGTAGTAAACTTCTCCATGGACGGCTCTCCCTCATGTGACTTGCGGCGGCCACAGTATGGCACTTCGATGCCGGAGCGGAGGCCGTCCATACCATCAGGTCACGCCGCTTGTTCGTAGCGCCCGCACGGTTCCATCCTTCTGTGGGCTTTCAACATTTCTTGTCCAGCTTCGGACAAAGAAGATTGCGAATTTCTTCCGTCGACGCCTCCTCAGTGCAAAAGTCGTGTGGCTCCCTAGCCTTAAGTCAAATGGCGCGGTGCTTGCTTCTGAGAAAGCACGTACAAGGCTAGGAGCAAGACCATTGCTGATTCCGCGAAACTCCTTACAAACGCACGAGGAGAGCGTCTCGACTTTCGTTGAACCTCGGCACATGGTCGACTCCCGGAGTTTATCGTCGGCAGCTGCATTGCGCTTGGCTGGGCGGAGAGGGTCGACGCGCCAACGCGTGGTGCTCGCCGAATTGCCGTCGACTGGTCCTCATTAGCATGTGCGTGCCGAAAGTCCGTGGAAGGCTTACGCAAGCCGAGATCGGCGTCTCGCGAGCAATCCTCCACAACCCGCTGAACCAGTATCCTGAATCGGGAATTTTGCGCATTCTCACAGTTGACGCATCATACGCCTATTTCGGTACGGACACTTGCGATCACCATCCCCTTTTTCCTCAACATCAATGTGCATTGAAGCGCCACAAGAGTAGAAGGCCTGCCCCAGCCGCCTGAATACAGTTAGACCAGCCAACCGACCTGATCATTCGGATGGCAAAGACGAGGAGCTAAGACGTCGCCAACATCCGGATGGCAAAGGGGAGGGGCCGCAAGAGCTTGCTATGCCCAGGTCACCTGTGTCAGTGCCAAGCGCGGCGTCCTGTTCTCGCTGCCCCTCGCCTTCACCCGACCTGCTCGTTCTATGAACGGCCAATTTTGAAAGGCCCCTGGGGAGTTTCGAGAAGGAGGGAATTGACGCGACCTACTGCGTGTTCGACCACGACGCCTCCGTCGTCAGCGCATGGTCAAACCTTTGCGTCTGCGGGATGTCAAGCTTATCCCGGACGGCTCAGGCGAGATCACCTGCAAGTTGGGCATCGCTAGCGGTGGATTCGGTATGCGGCCGTGGTGCCACAACGCCGTGATCAATGATGATGTGGTTGAGCAATTGTGTTTCTCAGACGACAGCGAGAGCAACGCTATAGGGTGTCGTCGCCGCAAAACGTTCTTGAAACGTCCAAGACCCGTTAAACCTGAGGCCGACAAAGCACCCATTCTCGTAATTACCACTGCCTCGAAAGTCGACGAATTACACCCGCTGGATTTGCTGGACCTGCGCTTGGCGATCCCATGCGGCATCTTGTGCTGGATATTGGAGCAACGTTCGGATCATGCGGCTGAATGGTGATTATAGACTAGAAGCCTATCGGCGGATGCTTCGCATCCGTCGGTTCGAAGAAGAGGGTATTCGCCAATTTAACGGTGGCAAAATTCCTGGTCCCTTTCACTCGAGCGTGGGTCAGGAAGCCGCTATTGTGGGAGCATGTCTCGCGCTTCGGAACGATGACACGATGACTGGAACGCACCGTTCGCACGGTCATCCCATCGGAAAGGGCGCTCATCTGAACGCTCTTATGGCCGAGCTTATGGGCAAGGAGGACGGCATTTGTAAGGGGCGTGGGGGATCGATGCATCTTGCAGATCGATCGGTCGGCATCATCAGTGAATCGGCCATTGTGGGGGGAGGCATCCCAATCGCGACCGGATGCGCGTTCGGCGCAAAAGTGCGGCGCATAGACCAGGTCACTCTCTGCTTTTTCGGCGACGGAGCGGTCAACCAGGGCACTTTCCACGAGTCTCTCAACATGGCCTCGCTGTGGAAGCTTCCCGTAATCTACTTTTGCGAGAACAACGGCTTCGCGATCACGACGTCAGTAGCGCAAAGCCACGGGCAGCCCGACATCGCTCTGCGCGCAGCAGGCTACGGGATGCCGGGTGTGACCGTCGATGGGCAGGATGTGAGCGCCGTCTACACCGCGACGGCGGAGGCGGTTACACGGGCGCGAGCGGGTAATGGCCCGACTCTCGTGGTTGCCAACACATATCGGTTCGATGAGCACGATTTCCGCTTGGTGATTCCGGGGGAGCCTTATCGATCGATTGAAGAAGTCGAGGCTCACAAACGCGACCGCGATCCGATTTTGCTCTATCGCACTCGGCTCATCGAAGAAGGGGTAAACGACCAGAGCTTAAGAGCAATCGAGTACGAAGTCGCCAAAGCCGTCAAGCAGGCTGCAGAATTTGCGTTGTCCAGCCCCATGCCTCGGCCCGAAACTTTGCCCGACAACATGTTCAACTCGCCCCTCCCAGGACATTGCGGCCCCGCAGCTGGGCAGGACAGGAATTGATCGACATGCAAACTGCTGACAACAAGCCCGCCATGACGCGCTTGACGTATCTCGAAGCGCTCGTGCAGGCGCAGATAGAGGAAATGGAACGTGATGAGCGCGTCGTCCTGATGGGAGAGGACATCTTGGTCTTTGGCGGAGACACAGTTGTTCGGCGTTTCGGAAATAACCGAATTTGGAACATGCCGATTTCAGAAGGCAGTTTCACAGGACTGGCAATCGGGGCTGCCATCAACGGATTGCGACCGGTTCTTGATCTCGCAACTGCCAGCTTCATCTATCTCGCCTCAGATCAGATCATCAACCAGGCGTCAAAGTTGCGATATATGACTGGAGGCCAGATCGACATTCCGATCGTGTTCCGTTGCTGTATGCATTCGGACGGTGCCAAGGCGGCACAGCATGCCGACCGGCCCTATCCGTTTTTCATGAATGTGCCGGGCCTCAAGATCATCAGCCCGACAACTGCCGCCGACATCAAGGGGCTTATGAAATCGGCCATTCGCGACGGCGATCCTGTACTCGTATTCGAGGACCCCCGCCTGTGGCCGCTGAAAGGCGATGTGCCCACAGATCCAGACCATCTAATCCCAATCGGCAAAGCGGATGTGAAGCGGGAGGGGAACGACGTTACTCTTGTCGCTATTGCCGGCGCGATACGCCCCACGATGGAGGCTGTTGACGCACTCGCTGAAGAGAGTATTTCGGTGGAAGTGATTGACCCACGCACCTTGAAACCGCTTGATCATGAGACGATCAAGTCGTCAGTTGCCAAGACGGGGCGGCTTGTTGTCGTAGAGAATGGGCATCGGGTCTGCAATGTCGGAGCCGAAATCGCCGCAGCTATGGCGGAAGAGGCGTTCGATCTTTTGAAGCGACCGATTCTGCGAGTGTGCGCCCCTGACATTCATGTCCCCTTCAGCCCTGCACTCGAGAAGGATTTCTTCGCGACGAAGGAACGAATTATCACCGCGGTACGGCGGCTGCTCTAATATTTCAAAGACGCTGAATTGAGTGATACCAACCGACATCGGATACCACTGCGATCCACCAATTCCACAACTCCGACATGCTCGATAAATGGTGGCCTTCGACAGCCGTGGGCCGCAGCGCCGAAGCCAAGTCGAGTGAGGAAATACCTGCGGCAGTAAAGGATTCGCCGAGCGAAAAGGTCGCAGGCGCTCAAGTGAAATATCCGCGGATCGCTCAGCGTACCTAATCGTTGCGGCTATAGGTCGAAAGTAGGACGAACAAACGACCGAACGGGCAAGGAGACCTTATGCAGAACCTCATGGTGAATGGCGCGGCAATTCCGGTGATCGGGCTTGGGACCTGGACGCTGAAGGGCGAAGTCTGTTCGGAGTTGGTCATGCATGCCCTTTCGTTGGGCTACCGCCATCTCGACACTGCGTCGACCTATGAGAACGAGAGCGCGGTGGGCGAGGGACTGCGATTTTCCAGCGTACCGCGCGACGAAGTCTTCGTCACGACCAAAGTCTGGCTTACCCAGATCGCGCCGGGAGACCTGGAGCGATCGGCCGAGGAGAGCCTGAACCGCCTTGGCCTTGACACGGTCGACCTGCTGCTGATTCACTGGCCGAACCCGGAAATTCCGCTGGCGGCATCCATTAAGGCGCTGAACGCGGTTCGGGATTGCGGCATGGCTCGGCACATCGGCGTATCGAACTTCCCCACCGAGTTGCTTGCGGAGGCGGTGCGCCTATCGAATGCCCCGCTTGTGGCCAACCAAGTCGAGTATCATCCCTATCTCGACCAGATCAAGGTCCATACCGCCTGCCGCGCAGCGGGCATGGCGATGGTCGCCTATAGCCCGCTCGGCCGAGGCGAGGCGTTGTTTGAACAACCGGCAATTCGGGACGCCGCCGAGCGCCACCGAAAGAGCCGAGCACAGGTTGTGCTTCGGTGGCATGTGCAGCAAGAAGGTGTCGTCGCCATTCCGCGCACTGAGCGCAAGGAGAGGCTGGCTGAAAACATCGACCTGTTCGATTTCGAACTTTCCTGCGAAGAGATGGCAGCGATTTCGTGCCTTCGGTCGCGCAACTTGCGCATTTACGATCGCGATTACTCGCCGAAATGGGATGAGCCTGCTTAGGGCCTAAGCTTCGGTAGCGGGTTGGTGCAGGTAAGTCCAAAAGAAGTAGCGAGCAGCCCGCCGCACAACATCTTTCGATGGCCGATCCTGTCAGACAGTGCGCCAAATCCAGGTAGAAATCCTGTCATGAGAAGCGAGTAGGCGTTGACCATCCACAGCTTTTCGGATGTCGAGGCGCCTGGCTGTTCCGTAAGATGCGGCAGGGTGACGTTGAGGACCGTCATATCGATGCCGACAAGGGCGAGCACACCGGACAGGGCGGCCAAGCAAAACCACGGGCGAGGCATCATGATTAGATCCGAAAGAGCGGCTGATGGCAGAATCCGGTGGAGGACAGCGGATAGTGGTGCACCAGAGATCGTCGAGGTCCCGACCGCCCATCCGCAGCGTCTTACACCGTTAGCGCGACTTCATCGGGGACTACGGACAGATGGCAAGGTTCTTCTGACGTCCCCTCGACTATGGCCAGCAGATCTTCCAGGCGGCCAAGAATGCGTGTGGCTCCCGCTTCCTTCAGGCGCAAAGCGTGGGAAGGGGTGCAGTGTCCGCCGCCTACAAAACCCACAGCGGTCATGCCAGCTGCAATTGCTGCCGTCACACCGGCTATGCTGTCTTCAATGACGACACAGTCGGCGGCCGACACGCCCATCTTTTCGGCAGCATAGAGAAAGATGTCCGGCGCGGGTTTACCGTTTCGTACCAACACGGTGGAGAAGATATTAGGATAAAAGAGGTCGAACAGCTCTGTCTTTGCAAGGGCAAGCCCGAGTCGGTTCGGTGCGGAACTCGAGGCCACGCAGCAGGGTATCTGCAGCGCGCGGATCGTCTCGCGCGCACCAGCTATCGCGGTGAGTTCGGAGAGGTATAGTTCCCGAACACGTTCATCGATGCGGGTGGAAAAGTCGGTCGGAAGGGGCGTGCCCAACTGCGCCTCGATCATACGATACATGTCATTGGCTGGAACACCGGCAAACTGATGGACCGCTTCCTCGACTGTGATGGAACGGCCGATACGGGTTATCTCTGCGGCTTCAGCGGTACTGACGATTACCTCGCTGTCGACCAGCACACCGTCACAATCGAAGATGACCAGCTTTGGTTTGGTGTCCATTATTCATACTCCAAGGAGCGGGCTCGACATTGGCCCGCTGCAATTCAAGTTACTCGCGGTAGTTTAGGCATCGGCCGATGCATTACTGTGCTGTCGGTCCTGTTCGCGAAGCCAGGGCCGTGAAGGCACGCATAATGGATTAAAAATCCAAACGCAACGATATTATGGAGTGATTCTTACTTGCCGGGTGATGCCCGCGCCATGCCTTTGGCGTGGTCGGCGATAGCGATGGCCAGGGCTTCGGCAAGGAAGACGGCCCGGGGCAGGGCGATCATCTGTTCACGAAGACCAGGCTGCGGCAGCCGCGCCATTTGCAAGACGGCATTCGAAACTTTCGCAAGACTCGACTTCGGATGGCAGGTAATCGCCAACGAGAAGGCGCCAATGTGGTGAGCTTTGCGCAGGAACTCGACAGTGTCGGGTGAGGCGCCTGATTGAGAGATCGCAATGGCGACGTCCTCCTTTGTCATGGTCTCGGCGGCTTCATGGGCGTAGCCAGCATTAGCGAAGAAGCGGGCGTTAACGCCGCTGCGCCGCAAACGATGAAACAGCACCTCGGCGGCAAGTCCAGAATCGCCGGAGCCGTAGATGTTGACGTGGCGTGCGCTTAATAGGGGCAGCGCGGCGGAAGCCAGTACCTCGGGCTGCACTAGCTGTCGCGTATTCAATACGGAGCGTGAAATCAGCGAAACCGTTTCATCGAGGGAGTTGACGGTCAGGCTCACGCCCCTGTTGGGCTCGCTCTCGAGCTGGCCAACCTCGGCGGCAAGGGCGAGCTTGAAGTCAGTAAACCCTTTGAACCCAAGCTCGCGGCAAAGGCGGAATATCGTCGCCTGCCCGCTCTGAGAAGCTGCGCTCAGTTCGCCAAGAGATTGACGAACAGCCTTTTTGGGGTTTTCGAGGATGTACAGAGCAACCCTGGCCAATGCATTGGGAAAGTCTAGCGCGGTCTCCACTTTCAAGAGAACCGGCGTATGCGTCTCGTTCTCTTGTGAGGAAAGCCGCGAGCTCTCACCGTGCATGGCCATGTCATTCTCCGAACTCGATCAAAATCTGGCTTGGCGTCGCCGCACCGCGTGCCTAATCCTCATAGGGCCAGAATGCTCTACCGTCCAACCGTTGAAAACAACCGCTGGAAGTTTTGGGTATGGCTTTGTCTGCTGGGAGACGCACCGACGGAGGAGTGCGGGACCGCCTGGTGGCGGCGTCAACTCATAAGTTCAGTTTCGCATACGATGGAGCGTTGCGCCAGCTTCACAATGGATAATAAATCCGTAGTCATTGTCATAGAAGTGATAAGAAACTCCAATATGGACACGTCCACGGAGGAGAGCAATATGACAGGATCCGCAGTTCGGCTATCGAAAATCGCAAAGGGATATGGTGCGAGCCGGGTACTTCGAGACATTCATCTGGCGGTTAATGCCGGCGAGTTTATGACGCTCGTGGGGCCATCGGGTTGCGGTAAGTCGACGCTGCTGAAAATTCTTGCCGGCCTCGATCAGCCGGATGGTGGCTCAGTTGAGATAGGCGGCATGATCGTAAACCAGCAGCGCCCGAGCCAACGCAACATTGCCATGGTGTTTCAGTCTTATGCACTTTATCCGCATATGCGGGTGCGCGACAACCTCGCAATGCCGTTGATCATGGCGAATTTGCCCTTCGTGGCGCGAATGCCTGTGATCGGTAGTTTCGTGCCCGGTATAGGCGCAAAACGCCGTCAGGTAAGTTCGGCTGTGAAAGAGGTGTCGAAGTCGCTTGGCATCGAAGCGCTTCTTGAGCGCAAGCCAAGCGAGTTGTCAGGGGGACAGCGGCAGCGTGTGGCGCTTGGACGTGCGATGGTGCGCCAACCTGGTGTCTTCCTGATGGATGAGCCGCTTTCCAACCTGGATGCAGCTTTGAGGACACAAGTTCGCACGGAACTGGTCGAGCTGCAAAAGCGCCTGAACGCGACCTTCCTCTATGTGACCCACGACCAGATTGAGGCCATGACGATGTCCGACAGGATCGCCGTCATGATGGACGGCGCGATTGTTCAAGTGGCCACACCGGCGGAAATCTATGCTGCGCCCGCAGACATTCGAGTGGCCCGCTTTATCGGATCGCCGCCAATCAACATTCTACCAGCCAACATCGGCGAAGCGGGTATCGTTCATCTCCTGGGCGAACGTCAGAGATTGCGGTCGGTCTTAAGGGCGGGAGAGAAAGCTCAAGTCGGCATACGCCCCGAAGATGTCGTGGTGGCCGCTCACACGCGGGCGCGCGGCGCCTCTTCCAGCCACGAAGGTCGATTACGTCTCACTGAGAACCTCGGAAACGAGATCATTCTCCACCTTACCATCGCGGGCGAACAGCAGGTTCCATTGACGGCGCGGCTGCCACAGAGGGAATGGACGACGATCCAGGCCAACGGCGGCAATCCCGATCTTGTCCAGGTGGGACTGCCGCCAGAGCGCTTTCTCGTGTTTGACGCTGCCGGCCGGCTTGTCTCTTCGAACGAGGTGCGAACCTCCAAGCGGCTTGAGGCAGTGTCATGACCGCTCTCACCACTGATGACCTCGCCATGCAGGCCCGCGCAGTTCCTCACAAGTTAAGCGGATTCAACCCAGCATATTTGTTCGCCCTGCCGGCCGTCGCGCTCATCGCGATCGTCGTGTTAGCTCCGATCGCCATCGTGATTCTGTTGAGCTTTTCGAACTACAGCCTTGGAGCAACCGACTGGTCTCTGGTGGGAATTGGTAATTATGCCCAATTGCTCCACGATCGTAGTTTCTTAAATGCGCTCTCAAACACGGCTCTGTATGTTTCCGTCGTGGTTTCCGTGTCGGTTTTGCTTGGCCTGCTCCTTGCGATCCTGGTCCATAGCACCGGGCGCCTGCGTGGGCTTTACGAGGTTGTTTTTTTCCTGCCCGTGGCCAGCACCCTGGTTGCGTTGGGGCTGGTCTGGAAGCTCATGCTGCATAGCCGCATTGGGCCGGTGAATGAGATGATCTCGGCGATGGGCTTTCAGCGCATCGACTTCTTCAACAATCCATCGATCGCGATCTTTGCGCTTGCCGCGATTGGTGTATGGCACCTGGTGGGTTTCAACATGATCCTGTTTCTGGCCGGGCTCACCGGAATCCCGCGGGACCTTTATCAGGCGGCCGCCATAGATGGCGCGGACGGCTTTTGGGATCGCCTGTTTCGCATCACATGGCCGATGCTCGGGCCGACGACCATATTCGTGACAATCACATCGACGATTACTGCCTTCCAGGTCTTCGATACCGTCGCGGTCATAACCCATGGCGGACCGGCGGGATCGACCGAAGTCATCCTCTACCAACTCTACCAGGCCAGCTTTCAGTATTTCGAGACTGGCTACGCCTCGGCGCTGACCGTCGTCTTCCTGATCATCATGATGGCGATCTCGGCTGTGCAGATCTTTGCAGCGCGGGGGGTCCACTATTCATGACACCCGCCAAACTTGACGTGTCTGCCCAAGAGCTTCGCGCGCCGTCCCTGGCCCTGTCTCTCGCCGCTGCGGTCAGACACGGACTATTGCTGATTTTCGCGGCGATCATCCTTCTTCCGTTCGCCTGGATGATCCTTGCAGCGGTGAAGGATCCTGCAGACATCTTTTCCGACCCGTTCTCGCTTGACCCGGCGAAGCTGCACGCCACCGAGAACTTCAGCAAGGCGCTCAACGCCGCGCCGATGGGCCTGTTCATGCTCAACAGCCTGATCGTGGTCGTCGGGGTTCTGAGCGTACAACTTATCACCTCCGTTGCCGCAGCCTATGCTCTCGCGCAATTGAAGTTCCGCGGACAAACACTGCTATTCGGGCTTGTGTTATTTGCGCTGTGCATTCCGGTTCAGGTCCCAGCCCTGCCCATGTATATCGCGCTTGCGAAACTCGGGCTTCTCAACAGCTATTTTGCGCTGATGTTCCCCTGGTTCTTTTCGGCTTTTGCGATCTTCCTCTTCCGCCAGCACTTCCGCACGTATCCCCAGGAAATCATAAATGCCGCGAGGATCGACGGTTTCACGGAAATTGAGATCGTGCTCCGACTCATCGTTCCAAGCGCTCTGCCAGCGATAGCCGCGTTCTCGGTCTTCTCGGTGACCGCACATTGGAACGATCTATATTGGCCTCTGATCGTCGTCAACGTGACCGAGAAGATGACCGCGCCTTTGGGCTTATTGAACTTCCAATCGGCAGAAGGCGTCAGCTACGAACCTCTCATGGCGGCCGCCACCATCATCACCTCGCCGCTAGTTTGCGTTTTCCTTCTGGCGAGGCGGTATTTTGTCGAAGGGGTGACGATGACCGGAGTGAAGTAACTTCCAATTCCGGGCCAGGCGGGACGTCTGCCTCCAGACCCAAGGCGGCACCGCCGCACCCAACAAACATAACTGTTTATTTATCAACTCAGCGAAAGGAATATCGCGATGAGACAAACTTTGACTTTGCTGTTGGCTGCCGGCCTCACGGCTGTCGCCGGACTTAGCACCGCTCCGGCGCGTGCCGAGACCACTCTCGAGGTCGTACATGCCTACGGAGCGTTCCGCGAACGCTTCTACCAGCCGCTTGCCGACGCGTTCATGAACGATCATCCCGACATCAAGATCAAGTTCCGCGCCCCGGCGACGGATTATTATGAGGGGCATCTGGCCGTTGCCCGCGAGGCCATGACCGGACAGACGCCAGACATTTTCTTCGCCGGGATGAGCCTGCTACCTGATCTCGTGTCGACACTGGCCCCACGTAATCAGATCACCGACATGAAGCCTTTTCTCGAAAAGGAGGGCCAGACGTGGGTCGAAGAGAACTATGACGCGAACGTGCTTGAGCTTGGACGCATTGACGGCCACCAATGGGGCCTTCCGTTCAACGCATCGACTCCAATTGCCTACTTCAACGCCGATCTCATTCAGAAGGCGGGCCTCGATTCCCAGCACCTCCCCAAGACCTGGGACGAGTTCATCGAAGCTGCAAAGAAGATCAAGCAGGCCAACAGTGACGTCGACGGTATGCAGATCAACCTGGCCCTCGGCGACTGGTTCTGGCAGGGCATGGTCTACAGCTATGGCGGCACGATGATGAGCCCCGACAGGACCAAGGTCACCTATGGTGATGAGGCCGGCCTGAAGGCAGCAATGACTGTTCGTCGCCTTGTTGAAGAAGTGGCTATGCCCTGGATTGATGAAGATGCTGGCATGGCGCAGTTCGCGGCCGGCAAGCTGGGCATTTTCATCGGTTCGACTGCCGACATCCGTAGCATGGACGATGCCATCGGCGGCAAGTTCAAGTTGGTCACCGGGACATTCCCGATGGGAGCCAAAGACGGCCATGTGCCGACCGGCGGCAACTTCGCAACGATCCTGACGCAGGATCCGGAAAAGCAGAAGGCGGCATGGGAGTTTGTGAAATTCCTGACCAGCCCCGGCGGTCAGAAGGTGACTGTCCTCGGGTCTGGCTATATGCCGACAAACAAGCAGGCTCTCAAGAATGAAAATCTCGGGGAGTTTTACGCTTCGCATCCCGAATGGAAGACCAGCTTGACGCAGTGGCCGATTGCTGTGGCCTCGTTTGGCTATCCGAATGGCAAGAGCATTAAAGTCTGGAAGGCCCAGTCCGAGATCCTGTTCCGGATCGGGAACGGCGATGTATCGCCGGCAGACGGCCTGAAGGAAATGGTGCAGTCGACAGAAGCCATCATCAAGAATTAAGCCAGGTCAAGAACGGGGAGGGGCTCTGCTCCTTCCCGTTTCGCAGTTTCGCCTCCTTCGAAGGTCAGTACAAATGTTGAAAATTATCCACGTCAGTGACACACATATTGCACCCGCCGGCCAGTTGGTGGTTGGTCTTGATCCACACGAGCGCCTTAGGCAGGTTGTGCATGCCATCAACACGAATCATGGTGACGCCGCACTTTGCGTCATCACAGGTGATCTGACTGATCGTGGCGATGAAGCCTCCTATCGGGTGTTTCGCGACATCGTCAGTGAGCTCAAGATCCCATATCGTCTTCTGCTGGGCAACCATGACAACCGCGCCAATTTTCGGCGGGTCTTCGCAGATGCGCCTGTCGATACCCACGGCTTCGTTCAGACTACCGCCGACTTCGGCGACATCAGGTTGATCTTCCTCGACAGCCTTCACGACGATCATCCGGGACTGGGGCGTCTATGCAACGAACGTCTGCAATGGTTGGAGGCAGCCCTGAAGGAGACTGCAGCTGCCGGACGCAGGTCGGTCGTCTTTGTGCACCACCCCCCTTTCTCTGTCGGCGTGAAATTGTTCGAAGAAATGCTGATCGAAAACCCGGAGCCTTTTCTGAACCGGATCATTGCCGATAAGTCGCTGATGCACCTTGCCTTCGGCCACCTGCATCTCACGACGGCGGGCTCCTGGAACGGCGTTCCCTACAGCTGCAACCGTGGCGTCGCGCATCGCATTGCTTTGAGCCTCGAAGACAGCGTCGCCGAGTTCATCCAATCGGAGCCGACCTTCGACGTGATGCTCATCTCAAGTTCAGGTGTTCTTGTGCATCATACTGCGCCGGTTGCGGATAGCGATGTAATCGCCCGGGAATATGCGACGGAAGACGGTCAGGGGCGGCTCGTCATGATATGATATGCGAGCATTGGTGGTACTCAGCCCGCCAGCCATCGTTGAGGCGAGAACCATGGTCATAATGAACCCTAACCGAAAACGTTGCGGAAGGCGCCGCGCCGCAGATCTGTCGTGTGGTTACCTTTCTTCATTTCATCCATTTCGGCTCGCGCGACAGTAAGCCGTTCGGCAGCTTTCGCCGCTTCCTACCCAGGCAATTCAAAACCCGTGCCAGTTCGGCGGTCTGGGATAATTGCAATCTTTTCAAGCGGTTGACCGAAGGGATTCAAAAAATGGCCAAGCAAGTCCGTGTAGCGGACCCGACAAAGGGACAGGTGTGCAACAGCTCCTGACTTCTCGGTAGGCTCTGTTGCAAATATGGCTTTAGGTAGATTTCCGCTGCTGGCGGTCGCTTTGGCTCAAGCCTCTACTTTCTGAAGGCGGCTTCGAGCATTGCTTCCGACATCGTCGCCGGATGTTCCGAGCCACATATGCCTGGAAGGTGTGCCAGGTCGCCCCCCTCCATCGTGTCAAACACCCTGTCGACAAAGACGACAGGCACCTGCCCGATTGCGGACCCAGTCTCTGGAACCGGACTGATCACAGCGAATTTAGAAGAAGCCACGAAATCGTCGGACATCGGACAGCGCGCTTAGCAGTCGAATGACGCGTGAATCCCGCTTCTCGCAGAGAATTCTACCCGCCATTCCTGGGAAGACGGTGGGCAACCGACACTACTGCCGGGTTTGTCGAGTGAGCGACACGGGTTGTTCGGCTTGGTTCCTGCTCCCACCATCATTCAAGTCATTAATAGTATCGAGAACACTTATTCTGAGGCTTTCATGCGCAGTTGGCACGATTTTTGATCCTTCCTCCTGGGAAGGCGGCAGGAGCTGCCGATTATCTGGCCTTGCCGGCGGTCACGACCGGCCAGACCTTGCTGGTGACGCCCCATATCGTCGTTGCGGATCTGATCAGACAAGGCCTCCTGGAAGTGATTCCCGGCTCGCGTGCGCCGAGCGGCATGCTGGCCTATGCGGTCGACCGCAGCGGCAATCCGGCTCTCGCCCGAGCCTTCTGCCGTTGGCTTACCCGGCTCTGCCGGAAAAAGGACGGAGGAGGAGAACACCGGGAAAATCGTCGATCGAAAATCTGCAGCATGCCTGCGGCCGCATTCTCGCCGCCTGCGAAGCCCTTTCGGAAAGTGAGAAGACCTATGAGCAAAGCAAAGCAACTGCGTGAGCGCATGGCCGATCGCGGCCTCGTCCACATCATGGCGGCCCATAGCCCGCTATCGGCCATCCTGGCCGAGGAGGCCGGCTTTGACGGTCTGTGGGCGTCTGGCTTCGAGCTTTCGGCGCTTTACGGTCTTGCCGATATAAGCCTGATCGCGATGACCCAGCATCTCGATATGCTGCGGGCGAACGCCAGTCAGTCGTCTCTGCCGATCGTCGCTGATATCGACACCGGCTACGGCAACGCCTGAATGTCATCCACGCCATCCGCGAATACGAAAAGGCGGGGACGGCTGCCGTCGTGATCGAGGACAAGACCTTTCCGAAGGTCACCAGCCTTGCGGCCGACGGCCGTCAGGAGCTGCTTCGGATCGAGGAATTCCGGGGCAAGATCGAAGCTGCGGTCTCGACGCGCAGCGATCCGGACTTCCTTGTCATCGCCCGCACGGAAGCCTTGATCGCGGGGCTGGGCGAAGACGAGGCGCTGAAGCGCGGCATGGCCTATGCCGAGGCCGGCGCCGACATGATCTTGATTCACTCCAAGAAGAAGGATCCGGCCGAAATCGAGAGCTTCTCCCGTGCTTGGAAAGGGTCTGTCCCGCTAGTCATAGTTCCCAACGCTTATCCGGAACTCGACGCCACGCGCATCCGCGCACTAGGGAACATCAAGATGACGATCTACGGCAACTATGGTATCCGCGCCGCAACGACTGCGATGCAGGATGCTTTCCGGCGGATCATCGCCGATGGCGGCGTAAAGAACGTCCACAAAGACATCGTGCCCGTCGAAGAAATCTTCCGGCTTCAGAAGATGGACCAGGTCAAGGCTGACGAAAAGCGGTTCCTGGCCTGACACTGTCTGCGCCGAGCTGAAGCACTCGAGAACCTGCAATCGCTGCGTTCCCGTTGATCGCGGCCGAGCCAGGCGGTCGTCAACTCGGCTCCATATTAGGATCGTAACGATCCTTGACCTGATTGGCGCTGTCGCACTGCTTCTGTGGGGTTTCTGTTCCGTTGCTACTCAGACCCCAAGAACATCGTGTTTTCCGGTAACATCGTGTAGCTCTCCTCCTACGTAGAACGGCTTGAAATCATCCTCGGGCGATCGCATCCAGCAGCACGTCCTGAAAAGCTGGCGATATGTCCTCGTGCTCGACGAGGTATTCGAAAAGCACTCGGATCATACGCGCTTCGCTCTTGCGCGTGATGATGATTTTACCGCCGTGCTCTCCAATGAAGTCCTTCACCCGCATCACTGCTTGCTCGAGCACGCGGCGCATGTTGACAGTGTTGCGACCGCCCTAACCAAAGAGAAGCCACTGAGCATTGACGTCGAACGCCTCGCAGAGAGCTGGCTCCGCAAATTCGGACGGTGGCATAAGTGGATTTCCTGCCTGACGGCGGCGAGGTTTCTCGCTGCGAATCAGGAGCAGACATGACGAAGAGAAGTCGCCGGACGCATTCACCGGCTTTCAAGGCGAAGGTGGCTTTGGCCGCCGTGAAGGGGGAGAAAACGCTGGCCGAGCTGGCGCTACAGTTCGACGTTCACCCGAACCAGATCACGACCTGGAAGAACCATCTGCTGGAAAGCGCGGCCGGGGTGTTCGGGCCGGACAAGGCGGGGGCGACCGAAGCGCCGGTCGATTTGAAGGCGCTGCATGCCAAGATCGGCGAACTGACGCTGGCCAACGATTCCTAAGAAACGGCAGCACCGACTTTCGGCTCCAAGGGCAGGAGAACAAAGCCGAATGAGAGTACCAAAAGTGTGGGGTGTTTATGCTGCCATGGCGGTCTCCGGTCGATCGGCGTTTTTGTAGACGGCGAGGCCGGGATACCATTGTTCGAACTTTTTTCGCAGCGTCCCGTCGAGCGCGCGGGTTCGGGTCTGCAGCATGAGATGTGCGCCTTCCTTCGACCATCGCATCTGTTGGCGCTTTGAGAAGCGCTTGCCGACGACGACATTCACAGTTGTGCCTTCCGGAAGGCTTTCATCCCGGGATAGTCGGTTTCGACCGCATCGAGATCGTCGACAAGCCACTCGATACAGGGCAGCGCCTGACGGTGATTTCCGTTCCACAGATAGCCTTTGATGCGCCTCAGCTCGCGCGCAGCGTCTTCGGCTTCTCTTGGATTGTGATGCGCCAGCCCTTTGGCGTATTGGCCGAGAACGGTCAGCATAATGGTGATATGAAACCAGTCGAGCACATGCTCTGCGCAGGGAGACATGGCAACCGCCATGTTGCGCACCGTGTCGCCACCATCGGTGAGGAAGGTGATGTCCTGGTTCATCTGAAACCCCTGCTCGCGCAGGACCTCTCGCAAGCGGCGGCGGGCTTGTCGTCGTGGCTCTGGACCAGACCGAAATACCGGTCTTCCCGATCTTCCGGGATCGATTTGCCGACCATGACCTCGAAATGGCTCTGGGTGCTGTCTCGGGCGCGCACATAGCCGCCATCCACCCCGACGACGATCGGGCAAATGCGCCCACATCCGCGGAAAGCCCTCGATGAAGGAGGGGCACTCCTCGCCGAGCTCCGCCTCGACGCGCGCGGCTATGCGGTGAAGATGATTGCGGACCGTCTCAGCGTTCAAAGTAGAACCGATTGGCAAGACATCCTTCAAAAGGTCGACGGTGACGCCGAAGGAGACCAGCGAGGCCCATTTGGTTTCGAGATAGAGCAGTTCGAGCGCGACGTGTTCGGAAAAGAGCGCCGTCAACGGGCTGAAGGTCCGGGTCTCGCCGGCATTGCAAGCGCAGCGGTGAAGCCGCGGACTGGAAACCGGCACGTCGCCGAATGGCGTTCGAAAGCGGATCGATGTGCTGCCCTTGCTCGTCTGTGCTCGACCGCATTGCTGGCAACAGCGCCGCGCGGCGGCAAAGCTTGCCGCTTGCGCCGCAACGATGTGCTCCTGCAGGTGGCCAAGCAGATCCTTGGCCTCGGTGAGCGACAATCCGATCGCCTCAAGCTTGGTCATGGGGCTTGTCGAGGCTCAAAACCTCTTCCTCGGAAGTGCTGCCGTCCTTGGCGGTGATCCACAGCTTGATCTCAATCTTCATTCCCTGCCTCAAATCCGATTTTCCAGAATGTTCGACCAGGTCACTGACAAGGCCGGTCGGGAACTGCTCAGCGCCGCCGTCACGACACGGAAGGGCGAAGTCGTTGGAGCCTTTGCGGCCAACCTGTTGGGCGGCGATCGGCGGCATCTCATACGAACCATTGCTGCATCAGCCGCCGATGCTCGCCCTGGCGAAAGTTTGTTGACATTCCGCCGTGAAAATCCGTTGGCAAGAACAGGCGCGCGGGAGCGGCACCGCTCAATGGCGCATTCGACCTTCCGGCGCGTGCCCTCGTCATCGAGCATGGCGCGATCGTCATTGAGAACAACCTGCTCGACAAAATCCGCCATCGTCCAAAGGTCTTCCATGGCATCCAGGCCCAGCGCCTCGTCGCGACGCGCGAGATGTCGTTCGGCCCGCCACAATCCTCAGGCGGACAGGCACCTGCACCACCGGTGCAGACCGGGTAGCGCTTGCATTTCCCAGGCGCACACCGGTCTTCGACACGGATCTCGTGCTCCCACCAGTCGCCCATGTCATAGACGTAGGCGAACTTGGCGATCGTGCGGAACGCAAAGCTCTCGAGTGTCTTGTCAGGCGGTTCGGGGCAAATATCCGGCGAACCGTAACGAACCGCGCGAATGATGAATTCGAAGAGGTGCAAGCTCTCCCAGCCCATGGCCACCTGGATCCGCCGCCAGACCATCGGGCTCACGCCGAGAAGCCGGATCTTGAGCTGGAGAACGGCCCGTCGGCGTTGGTGATGATGCGAACGACATATCCGACCCCGGCATGTTCGGCGAGCCAAGCCTATCCAGATCGCGGATCTCAAGCTACCAGGACCCCACACTTCTTGGTACTCTCAGGGGCGTTCCATGCAATAGTCCGCTTACCGAAAGGTTTGCGACAGAGCCATCTTCCTCCTTTATTGCGAGGCGCCTGGCCTCCGTGGCGGATCAGATGCCCTCAAAACCAATGGGCGAAAAATCACATGATAGTAATGAGGCGTTTTGAACTGTTGCAAAACAACGGGACGTATTGTCGCGACGCTTGCCTGTGACAGGCACTGGCAAATCTCTCCCTCCCGGTTGATTTGTTCCAGATCGAGAGAGATTGACACATCACTACACACCCTTCTTGCGTTATTTAAAAGTTGTATACCTTCGATTTGCAACCATTCGTAGTGCTCTCCCAGGAGCATTTTCACGCTGGTGCCGCTTTCATATGGCAGCAGAATGGAGAAATATCCGTCATGCAGATAGTGTGCTCTAAGCAAGAAGACCTTGGACTCTCGTATGCTCCCTATCGAGACTTTCAGAGGTGAAAACCGCACATTCATATCTTCTGGTCTTAGATCAAGTTGAAATCTTTTTTGCAACAGTCCGCTGAATGCGAAGTCAAGCCCCAAGCCGCGCGTTTCATATGCACCCAGCCGATAAAGTGAGGGCAGGCACATTACATTCTTCCAAGCACTGTTTAGATGATAGAACGTCTTCGTGCGATCTGGCCCCATAAACTTGTCGTTCTGGAAGCCCTTGAAATATTCCAACTCCGCTTCGATAGGCATGTAGCCATGACGAAATAGAGCTGCGTGGGCGGCCCGCTGCAAAATAGAAAACTCGTGCGTCACACCAGACTTCGTAAAAAACGATCTCGCATCATCGATGAACCGCAAGCATTCATCTTGAACTTTGGCAACCTTCTCGTACTGCCTCTCGCTAAGTTTGATCTCATCGAGAACTGGCTCGCCGTCCAAATCATAGTCTACAACCATTCCTTCCTTGAGGGTGCAACATTGCTCAAATAAATCATAACCCCAACAAGACGTTGTAATAAGTGCTTTTCCGTTCGCCGGGCGGTAAGGTTCGTCGGAAGCCACCAAATAGCGTCCAAGTATTTCGACTTTCAATTCTTCCTTGAGCGCCCGACTCAGATATTCCTGCGTTCTGCCGTAATAGGCTATGTCCGCTAAAATAATGGTATCGCCTTCCTCTCCAACACATCGTCGTCGCGCAGCAACTGATGGAATGCGGTTTGCGGATCGGCAGATTGATGGGCGATTCGTATTAACAATTCAGTTACTTCAGGCGGAAGCAAAAGCTGTTTTGCAGTGGCATGCAAATCATCAACTACTTCGGGGTCAATCCCGCTGATGTATAATCGACATCGGCGCGGGTTTTGAAAGAGGCCGCAATAGCAAGAAATTTGCGGATTCGTACCGGTTTGCCGACGGGCTTGCGCGCATAGGCCTCACACGCGGCTGAAAGAAGATAAGCGTCACGCAACAGAAAGAAGATTTTTACTCGCTTGCCCTGCTGTTGTAGTGCCTCCACCTCGTCCATAAGAAAACGGGCATAGGCGTATAGCACCGGGCCAAACGACATGTAGCCGATCATCGTCTCAGGCGCGTACGGCTGCAGGTTTGCTACAGCAAAAATTGGTCGAAACGGACTATAGCATGGCAGAACAACTGCTCCCGGCGCTGCCTGATCGAGTACAATCAACGACGATGCCGCGTGCTGCAGGCGCAAGAAGTCTGCGACCTCATGATCAAACGGCAGAAAATGCAGCGCACGTACGCCGAATTTCCGCGGCGCTTGAGCATCGGCTACATCATTATCTCCGATGTGAAGTAGTTGCGATGCAGGCACGCCACACTCCTTGATTACAATCTGAAAAATGGCATCGCTCTTCGACGTCCCATAATCGACAGAGCAGTAAATCTTGTTAACTGATCGCATAACGTCCTCAGGCAAATGCCGAGCCAAGAGGCGCCTCAACTCCTCTTCGCGCAAATACGTATCGCTCACGATGATAATTTTGATACCACGGGCGTGCGCCAGCCTGATCAGTTCTACGTACGGTGAGAATGCAAAGCAAACATCCATTTCGGTTCGGATTTCCGCCTCGGCCAATAGCGCCCGTTCCTCACCTGAAAGCGATGTAAAAAGCCGATAAATATCACCGAGATCCGCCTCCCTCGATCCGTTCTCTAATAGCTTCGCTCGATAGGCACGCGCAGCAGCGCTAACGCGTTGGTGAGGAGCTATCCCTAACCTTCGCGCGACGGGCGTATCGGCGAGCACGGCAAAAACGTCCCTAGGTGTCGATGTCTTGCGCCATAGCAACGTATCGAAACAGTCAAGCGAGAGTACCTTTACGGAATCCCCAAAGTCGTCTAGGATTGTCGGGATATCGTGAACTTTTATGTTCGTCCTATGGTGAGTATCACGCATGTTGCTCGGGAGCGGGCGATAGAGGTCGTCTCCGGGAAGACGCGGCAAGATCTCGCCAAATAGGTCATGAGACAACAGATTTTCCAAATGGAACTTGTCGGAAGACTGTTGGTCACCATCGGTTTGCCTTATCTTGGCGGTTAATTTCTCCAATATATGCTGCATATATTGTCTCCTTCGCGCGAGCGTAATCCTTCTGGGGAGAACTTCTCACCTGATGTGCAAGCACTGGCGTCGCTTAACACATCATGAACGTTTCAAAATGCATGCCAGCCGGCTGATCGAGTGAAAGAAGTTTTTTTTGGTTGCTTTTCAGTTGTTTAGGCTAAAACGACACAAGAGAATGGCTAAATAGGCCTTTTGTGCCGAATCCGACAAACATGACAGAGTCGGGGCCCGGGTTCGACCGCCGTGGCACATCCGCAAATCGCAGCAGCGAGTTGCGTGCGTTAAGTTTATGAAGAAATCACCTGATGATGTGGTCGTCCGCCACGGCACATCATTACCAAGGACTCAGGACGCCAAGCACGGCGGGTTTGGAGTATGTCTACCGGCGAGAAGCTGGCTGCTGCGCAGGTGCTAAACCGGCCCGACTGGCTGGCCGAAAGAACTACACACTCGCTGAGGGCATCGAGCGAGGGTTCTGTCGCAAAGATCGAAACGGGACAAAGGATGGCAGGAATCGCGTCGGCGTTCTATGCCGTGAGGATGGCGAATTGCTCTGCGATTGAGGGGCTGGGATTGTAGGCAGACCTCGCCTGCCGTTTGCGCATCATGTGGATCATCTCGATGCCAGACTGATGCGGCACTTGATCCGTCGAGGATCCTGCTCAATGCGATTGTTATCAGGCATGAATAGGCGCGACGCGCCAATCCGTATTTGCCTGCAAGGATGGATCGACTACCGTCCACCTACCGGATTGGGGTGTCGGGAGCACGCATGGCGGGCAGGCCGAAGTATCTCATGAGCTGCGAGTAGCCCGCCGGCTCCCATGGTTGCAGACCTGGAAAGGAGCCGGGAATGAGAAGCATTGCCCTCGATGTCCATCGATCGTTCGCTCAAGTGGCTATCTTTGGAGAACGGCAAGATCGGGGACGCCGGGCGGGTCGATCTCGAACGCAGCCGCCCGTTGCAATTTGCCGGGGAGCTCAAGCCGGACGACGAGATTGTCCTTGAGGCGACGGGCAATACGAGTGCGATCGTCCGCTTGCTCTCACCTTTTGCGGCGCGGGTGGTCATAGCCAATCCGATCCTGGTCCGAGCCATCGCCTGGGCCAAGGTCAAGACCGACAAGATTGATGCGGCGGTGCTGGCCAAGCTCCATGCGAGCGGCTTTCTGCCTGAAGTGTAGATGCCGGACGAGGAAACCGAGACGCGCCGTCGCGTGGTGGCCGAACGAACACAACTCGTCTCCCAGATGACCCGCCTCAAGAACCGGATCCATTCGGTTCTGCACGCCAACCTGATCCCGCCTTACAAAGGCACGCTGTTCTCGAAGCGCGGCAGGGCTTGGCTGGAGGCCCAGCCGCTTGCCGAGGATCAGCGGCGTGTCGTCCTTCGCCATGCCGGCGAACTCGACCGCCTTGGTGGCGAGCTTGCACAAGTCGACAAGAGCCTCGCGCAAATGGCGCTCCAGGAGCCCCGCGTCAAGCGGCTGATGACGATCACCGGCGTGAATGTCACGGTCGCGCTGAGCGTCGTGGCGGCCGTTGGCGACATCGAACGGTTCTCATCGCCGGAAAAGCTCGTCAGCTACTTCGGGCTCAACCCGCGGGTCCGGCAGTCCGGTGACAAGCCGGCCTACCACGGTCGGATCACCAAACAAGGCCGGGCCCATGCACGATCGATGCTGGTCGAGGCGGCGTGGGTCATTTCCGGTGTGCCTGGTCCGCTGCGCGCCTTCTTCATGCGCATCCGGGACAAGCGCGGCAAACACGTTGCCGCGGTCGCGACGGCCCGCAAGCTGGCGGTCATCGTCTGGCACATGCTGACCAAGGACGAGGACTACATCTGGAGCCGCTCGGCGCTCCTGGATTGGAAGCTTCGAAGGCTGGAATTGACCGCCGGCTATCCGTCTCGTCGCGGCGGCAGGGCAAAGGGATCTGCCGCCGCCTACAGCAACAAGTCGGTGCGCGACAGCGAGCGTGAGATGATCGGCAACGCCGAGGAAGCCTACCGTCGCTTCGTCGCTACCTGGAAACAGAAATCACCGAGTGGGCGCCCGGGTGCCGCCAATGAGGTGCGACAAACTTAGGCTGCGCGACAGGGTTGCAACCTCGGACCTGTGCTTCGCCACGGGGTCACCCGAGCCGCGACAGAATAGCAAAATCAGCTTCGCCGATCCTCCCGATGACGGCGAATGATAGCGACGTGCTCGCTCCGTCAAGGCCAAGCCGCGCATATCGCGCGGTGGTCTGCCGGCCAGCCCTGACCTCGCTGCGCGCGACGCTTTCTCGCCCGTCTGTCGAGCAGAACGCCCTGAACGAACGCCCAAGAGGCAACTTCCTGGACATCCGAACAAGACCGCCCTTGCCAAATACATCCGTGAGGTACTGGCTTTGGCGGGTGCGGATCGGCTTCAGCGATCGCCGCGATCGATTCCGCAGACGGTGTTCGGCGTCGCAGGAAAGGATCGCCTCATGATTGGTCGGGCTGCCGCCAACGATGACGACGGGATCTTGGCCTTCACCGATGAAGGCATCGAGGAGGTCAAACTCCTCCTCGAACAATATATCGCGTCTCCCCATCGAAAGCTTGACCCCGGCACCGCGGTGCTCAGGTGCTCATGGCCACCGGATATGCACGTCTGCGGTCTTCACCGGATGCATACACCACGCGCGACGGCGCTTCAGGATGTCGGGACGATCCTGCTCCAGTGCATGTGCGGACTTTTTTTGAACGACCAGCCGTGCCGGCCAAGCCAGGCGCTTAACTCTAAGGCGCTGCGACTGATCCGAGCCGATTGCTCGACCACCAACCGCGCCACCATCTCGTTCAGCGTGATGTCTTTGCGTTCATCGATCAGCCCGACAATGAAGACTTCATGCGCATCGAGGCTGGACGCGCGCGGCGGCTTTGCTGCCTCAGCGCCAGTTCGCCGATCTTTGCCCTGGCGATTCAACGGATGCGCTCGATACACCGCGCCGCAGCCTGCCGCGCCGACATGCCGCCGTCCGAAGCCTTCAGGATTCGGGTCGAAGATCTTCGCTCAGTGCTCTTCCCATCATCCACCTCATGAAATGGATGTTGAATCACTTGCGAACGCCGTCGTCACCTCACAATTGATTCACCGATCACAGGACGTGCTCTAGCGGATTAATGTGCAAGCGATTTTGCGCGACACTTCAGATGATGTCGGGGGCGAGGGACCACTGTGCCGCTTGGTCCCTCGCCGAATCCTCTGGGAGGCTCCTTGAGGATCAGAGATGCTATCCCCATCACGTATTCAGGTGTTTCCTTGAAACAAGGGACACCACTCGTCGAGAAACCTCCGTTAGCTGTGTTTCTCTTTCAGCTTTGAGAAAAAGTCTTTAAGAATTGGATCGCGATGAATCCGGTAGACGTAGCGGATGGGATGCCGCGTTCGGTCGACGCTCCATGTCAACTGATCGGTGAGCACCGGCGTATGCGTTACTACGGTTTCGCACCAATCGGGATTGAGCAGCCAAGCAACAGGCGCCATGTCCCAAAGTTGCTTCGACCAGCCGACGTGATCATCGGACAACTCCTTAAACCTCTGGGCGAGGAATTGGCCAATATCGCCATACGGCTCTACATGCCGCTCGATCTCCGGGACGGTACTCAAAAGATGGGAAACAACGCCCAGGCAAGGAAGGAGCACGAGCGGAACACCGCTATCAAGGAGGACCTGAGATCCGCCTAAATCCTGGCACAGATTAAATTCGTTGGTGTCTGGCCATTCCAAAGCATTACCAGCCAGCCACACAACGACGATTTTATCGCTGATGTCTGGTGCCTTGATAAGGGCAGACGCGACGTTGCTGATCGCTGCGATTGCCACAACGTAAAGCGGATCTTCCGGCGAACTTGCTCGCGCCCGCTTGATCAAATCATCGACGGCTGGCGCTTCACGAACCGTCTTCTGCGGACCTACGTAGTCCGTAACGCCTCTGAAAACCAACCCCTCTGGCCGAACTTGCATACGTTCCAGCACCCGAACGATCTCCTCATGGCTCAATTCCATACCATGGCCAGGGCTTTCCGAGCGGTCGCTGGGAAAAAACGGCGCGAGAAAGAACGGTGCCGCATAAATCGCCTGCAGGTCCAGACGGTCAGATGACAGTAACATCTGCACGATGGCGAACTGATCATCGATTTCATTGTAGGTGTCGGTATCAAGAACGCACCGTACCCGTCCTGAGGGGGGGGCAGCATTTGTAGGCGTTCAGCGTAACTAAGGCTCGTCATCCGTTGTTATTCCTTATTCGCGGTTCTCGTCGCGGATGGCATGACCATAAGACTGCTTCAACGGACCGACCCGTTTCGTCCCTACGCCGATCCGGACGATCACTGGGACCTTGCATGCGTCTATGCTCTTGCAGCATCACTTAGGGCCTGCAGGGGTCGCGCAAGGAACGCCACTGATTCGTTGCCGCCGACAGCTCCGAATAATGGAGTAATAATCCAAATGCAATGACAATGTTTGGAGTAAATTCTTACATATTGGCCGTTGCCCGCGCCATGCCTTTGGCGTGGTCGGCGATAGCGATAGCCAAGGCTTCGGCAAGGAAGACGGCCCGGGCCGCCGCAAATTGATAGTTCCGCTCCGCAGTCGTCCGAAATCGATCAGCCGCGGGGAGCGGGAAAAAGCTGGGGGTCAAGCCGCAAGGGCAAACTTGGCTTGCTTGAATCGACCAATCGGCAACCGCCGCGCGGACCTGAAGTACCCTGTGAGCCCCTGCGGGAGACCACCGCATCTGACGTTTTTTGTTCATGCGGGCATTGACGAGGCTGTTGGCGGCGGATTCGGCCGGGGCACTCGAGATCGGGTGATCCGACCAATATCGTTGGCAGTAGTCGACCAGGGAGGTTTTGTTCTGGATCAGATAGGTCTGAAGATTGCTGACCAGTTCGAAGAAGCGCTTGAGCTTGTTGCTGGCATCCGGCAGCCGAGCATATTGCTCCAACTGGCAAAGCATATCCCTCACCGTTCTCGTCGCCTCCCTGACGTAGCCGCTCCAGAGGAGATGACGAAGCCGCGGCACATGAAGCGCAGTGTCTCGAAGGTAAATACTCAGATTGTCGACGCTCTTGAGCCCTTCCCACGCCTGTTCGATATGACGGAGCCGCATCGACAGATGGAACCAATCGAGAATGTGGGTGATGGGCTGGCGTGTTGCGCCGATGACGATACCCTGCAGCCCGACGTCTCCGTCGCTGAAAACGGTGACGTCGCTGCCTGGCACCCACCCTTGCGCCCGCAGCGCCGCACGAACAACGTCGTGCTTGCCGGTGGTAGCATGCGGTGAGGCCGCGAACTGACGCGGTGGTCGGCCTTTGGTCACAACCCGCCCCATGGCAATTTCGAAATGGCGGCTCTGGTATCCGGGGACCGCGCGAATGTAGGCGCCATCAATGAACACGGAAATGGGCGACCCGTCGGCACGGCTCAGTCTATAGGTACTTGCAAGGTCCCATCTCTCGATTTGATCGGCGACCTTTGCCAGCCGGTTGCTTACAGTGCCGATTGTGCGGCCGCATGGCCGGCACAAAAAGGTCGAGAACACGCGCCGCTTCACGAAATGACAATCGGGAGCCGAGTTCAGCCTGAATACGCTGCAACTCCGGCGTGGCTCTGCCGTTCAACAGGGCTTCTGTTCTTCCTTCGCCAGGATTTGCCGATCCGTCGCACGCGCAGCCGCGAAAGCGAGGTACGCGCATACGGCAAACGCCAAAGAGCGAGTCGACCGTGCGAGATCGGTAGTCATGGATGCTCCGAACGCGACCGCATTCCAAACAATTCCTATCCAGCTGTGCCGCCTGATCTGCCTGGAACTGCGTGAATTCCCCCTGCAGGCGGCGCTGTATGCCTTTGCTTTCATCCAGAGAGAGGCCGAAGTCGCCGAGCCGCGCTCCTTCGACGTTGCGTGCGACAATTGCGATCTCTCGACGTAGCGGCAGGCCATCGGCGCCAACCAATTCGACCCAGACCTTCATCCTCAATTGCGCTACCACCGAATGCCCCTTCTCACAAAAAGCTCCGGTTACGCCAAAATTCTTACCCCCAGCTTTTTCCCGCTCCCAAGGCCGATTATCAAATTAAGTGCTCATTCTCAAATTAAGTGCTGGGCTAAGCAACTGGAATCATTGGCAAGCCATTCTCATAATTAACTGCCAAGTGACACGCGGCCCAGTTGATGTGGGGCACCCAGGTGCACGGGCTCGACCTCGGCATCGACGGCACGCCCTTCGAGGTCGGCGGCATCCTGATCTCGTCGTTCGACCTTCTCGCGGCAGGTATAGCCGCGGCGATGGTGGCGGGCTTGAGAGCATTCTTCTACCGGACCCGGATCGGGCTGGCGTTTCGCGCCGTCGCCGACGACCAGTTCGCAGCGCTCGCCGTCGGGCTGAGGCTGCCCCGGATATGGGGAACGGTGTGGACGGCCGCGGGGTTCGTGGCGCTGGTCGCGGGGCTGCTATGGGGCGCGCGTCTCGGTGTCCAGTTCTCTCTGTCGCTGATCGTTTTGAAAGCGCTGCCGGTGCTGGTGCTTGGCGGCTTCGATTTCATCCTCGGCGCCATCGTCGGCGGCGCCAGCGAAAAGCTGGCCGAGGTCTATCTCGGCCCCTTCGTCGGTGGCGGCATCGAAGGCTGGTTCGCTATGCGCTGGCGCTGGTGGTCCTGCTGGTGCGCATAAGCGCAGACGGCCAGCAGGGCCTTTTTCTTTGCTTGGCTCGCTTTGTTGCGGTCGGAGATGCTTCTCCCCATTTCGTGAACGGCCTTGCCAAACATCGCGTATGCCATCTCGTGCGCCTGAATCAGCTCACGCAATTCGCTGGACGGCTCCAAGTCTCGTCGCGTGCGCTCTGAGGCGAGCGCCGTGCAACAACCGTTGACGAAACAACAGCGCTGCCGGAGTGGAACAGCAGTGCGCAGCGGCTGATCTTGGACGTGGTGGTTAATCGAAGGCAACGTCACGTCGGCATAGCGGGCTTCCACGAAGTTTCCCCGGCGCCGGTCGAGGTCAATCCGCATCCGCCAAAGCCAATACTTCATTAACCGCATCGAGCAGGATTATCGGCGCATCAAGCGCCGCGTGCGGCCGATTCTAGAGTTCAAATCGACGCACGCCGCCGCGGTCACCCGGTCCTGCATCGAGATGGTCCACATGATGCGCAAATGACAGGCGCGGTACGCCTTCAATCTCCGTCTCTCGGTTCGAAATCCTCGCTGCCGCATGAGGTTGCCAACACTCTGGCAAATTCTCTGACCAGACAAAACTTTACGACGGAACCGCTGCCGCAATTCGATGTTTCGCATGCCACCGCAGGGCTCGCGGTCAAAGGCGGCAGGACGGGTCGACTGTTGGTCTGACTGAAGCCGGTGGTCAGGTCATCACCGCCAGCTGTGGCGTTTGCCGTCTGCGGCCAACCGCTGGACGACGGGCTCAAGGTCTTCGATCGCGATTCGCGTAAGGAGTTCGATCTGATGTTCCATGAAAAAATGGTCGCCGGCGCAAAAATGGGCCTTGAACTGCTTCGTGGTATGCTCTTTCCAGCCGATAATGTGGTTGCCCGTAACATATGGGTCGACGCGGCCGCCTATCGCAGTGATTGGAGCGTCGAGCGGAGGATGGGAACCGTAGCGATAGGCGTTGTTCATCGCGTAGTCCGCTTGGATAATCGGAAGCATCATCGCGTGCATTTCGGGGTCTTCGAACAGGGCCTTGTTGTTGGCGAAATTTACCTCCTTTAGCATCTCGACGAACTCGCTCTCGTCGAGTTCGTGTTCGGCCTTGCCGGTCCCGTGATTGAACTGCTGGACGTCAATGGCTAACTGGTCGTCATTGTAGGTCTGTGGCGAGCGACCACCGGCCACAAAGAAGTATTCCGGCTGCAGCCCGTGATCGCGGCGCACCCGATGGGCAACCTCGAAGGCCTGGATACCGCCATAGCAAAACCCGAAGAACGCGAACGGTTTGTCCTTAAGGAAGGGCAGCATCTCCGGCACGATGCCGTCGACCATGCCCTCCATCCGCAGCCAGAAGCCCTCTTCCAGGCGCGCGCTGCGGCCTGGCATCTGCAGGATGCCGAGCTCGATGTGATCCGGCATCTTGTCGATCCAGTGCTGGAATACGAGCGGGCCGCCGCCGGCATAGGGAAAGCCGATCAGGCGGATCGGCGCGTCGGGCTTCGGACGCGGAATGATCACCGCGCTCTTGTCGTAGCTCTGGGCGCTGTCGGCCACGACCGGCGCTGTCAGTACCGCCTCGCCATCCGCAATGCCCCCGAGAGTGGCGGTCACCTGCGTCTCAGTATCGGCCGCGAGCTCCGCGATTGAAGCACCCATCACGAGCTTCTGGAGCGAAACCTTGATGCCGCTCTTGGCGAGTTTGTTGCGGAACTCAATTGTAGCCAAGGAGTCGAATCCCATTTGGTTGAGCGCTTCGTCCATCGGCAGGCTGTCCGGATCGGCGATGCCGAGCACACGGGCGACTTCTCCGCGCAGGAAGCTTTCGATCGCCTGACCGCGTTCGCTCGGCGCGACCGAGCCGAAGAGCCGCGCAAGTGGATCTGTCGCCTCGTCGTCATTGGCCGCCTGCGGATTCTTGTGCACATTCGACAGAGGCGTGAGCCAAGCCGGCGTCTCCCCGTACTGCTTCTTGACGAAACGTCGCCACAGGATCGGCGCTGCGGTGAGCGTGCCAGTTGAGGCGAACAGGCCCTCCAGCCGCTCGAGCGCCTCCCGGTTGCGGATCGCGAGCAGGCCGAAATCGGTCAGGCGCTTGCGCAGGCGCTCGTCGAGTCCGGACGCCATGCCGGTTTCCGCCCACGGACCCCATTCGATGCTGACACCTGGCAGACCCTCGGCGTTGCGGCCCTCGACAATGCGGTTCATGGCGGCATTGGCCGCCACGTAAGCCGCTTGGCCCTTCATACCGAGAAGCGCGCTAACCGAGGAGAAGCAGACGAAGAAGTCGGGTGAGAAGCGACGGCTCGCGTTGTCGAGAACGAGCGTACCCTGGAGTTTGGCCCGGAGTGCGCGTTCCAGTTCGCTCGCCTCCTCGATCGATCCGAGCGTGGCGTCCTGAACGATGCCGGCGGTGTGGATGATCCCGCCGAGTTGATGGCCCGCCTCCGAGAGATCGCCCAGGATTCGGTCGACTCCGACTTGGTCGGCGATGTCAACCGCATGCGCCGCGATCTCAGCGCCCGAACGTCGCAGGGCTTCGAGCCGTTCCTGTTTGGCGCCGTCCGCGACGTCCCTGTTGAGAAGCACGAGGCGGCGCGCACCGCGATTTATCAGCCATTCGCCCATTAGCGATCCGAGAGCGCCAAGCCCGCCGGTGACGAGATAGGTCTTCTGCGGATGGACCGCGCAATCCATACCAACATCGCGGGTTTCGCTGAGGCGCAGGACATAGCGTTCCTCGCCGCGCACGGCGTAGGCGGTCTCCGACCCAGAGCCACCGAAAAGAATGCCGATCGCGACCGCGATTTCTGCGTCGCTCGGCTCCGCGCCGAGATCGATGTCACCCCCCCACAGATCGGGATGTTCGCTCGCGAGCACCATCGCCATGCCATGCAGTGAGGCGCTGACCAGTGAGGCTGGACGAGCGGCGTCCGGAATTGGTTTGTCTGTTTGCGGCACGGCACGGCCGGACTGGCCGACGACCCATATCTTCGCCTTCGTCAGATTGCCATGCTTGGTGGCTGCCTGAACCGTCTGGACGAACTGCATGAGGGTGGCGGCGTGGCTGTGCGCCGCCTCGACGATCTGTCCACTTGACGCGCCTTCCGCGCTCTCAGGAGTGACGATGATCCCCGCGACATACGCGTCGAGCACACCGCCAGATAGACCTGTTTCGACATTCGAAAGAACGACCGCTGTCTGCCTGGGTCCTTCCCGCTTCGCCTCGATCGCTTGAGCCAAACGTCCGGCGAGACCGAGGGCATTGCCCAGGATAATCCAGAGGGCCTTGTCTTTCGGCAGTTGCGGCGCCGACTGCTTTTCCACGTGCCATTCGCGGCGGCAGTGCCATGCCAGCCGGTCGCTCGCTTTCGTGTCGATCCAGTGATGCTGACGCTCGAAGGGATAGAGCGGAAGATCGACGAGCCGGCGTTCATTATCCGGCAGATCGGTGAGCGTATCGATCGCAAGGCCGGCGACGAAAAGGCGGCCCGCGGTCTCGGCGAGAACCTCTTCGTCATTGCGGGTGCGATTGAGGCTCGAGACGAATTGCGAGGGCGAGGCAATGCCATCTAGGGCCGCCTGCGCCATCGGAGTGAGGACCGGGTGCGGACCGATTTCGAGGAAGAGATTCGCCCCAATTTCTTGCGCCGTCATTATGCCCTGATGGAACAGGACGGGCTGGCGAACGTGGTCGGTCCAGTAGCGCGCATCAGCGACTTCCTCGCCGGCGACCTTACCAGTCTTCGCACTGATCAGTCGGCCGTCGGGCTCGGAAAAATCGAGGGTGCTCGCGAACGCCTCAAACTGTTCGAGGATCGGATCCATGAGATGCGAATGAAAGGCGTGGGAGACCTTCAACTGCGTCGTGCGGATGCCTTTTTCCTTGGCGACCTTGATCAGCGTTTCAAGTGCGTCCGTCTCGCCCGCGACCACCGTACTGGCTGGTCCGTTCTCGGCCGCGATGGCGAGCTCAACTTCGGAGTCCCGGATCATCTGATGGGCTGTGTCGGGATCAGCTGTCAGGACGACCATGCCGCCATTACGTGGAAGCCGACCCATCAGTTCGCCGCGCTTGGTGATCAGCTGCAGCCCGTCCTCGAGTGAGAACACGCCGGCAAGATGGGCCGCCACGTATTCTCCGATGCTGTGGCCCATGACGATCTCTGGGACGAAGCCCCTAGCCTCGAGAACTCGGGCGAGTGCAAGTTCGATCGCGAACAGGGCGGGCTGGGTATATTCGGTATCGTGAACGAAATGGGCGAGCGTCCCGTCACCGTATAGGATGTCGCTCAATCCGTGCTTGCGAATCCGTGCGACCACCGCGTCACAGGCGTCGAAGGCTTCGCGGAAGATCGGATCACTCTCGTAGAGTCCGCGCCCCATACCTTCGCCCTGGCCGCCCTGTCCGGTGAACAGAGCGGCGGGAACCACGTGTTTGGAGACATCGACACGGGCATAATCGTTTGCGCGAAGACTCTCTGCCAGCCCCCTGGTTGTCCGACCGGTCGCGAAACTCCGATACTCAAAAGCGCGGCGGGCGGTGTTCGCAGTGAAGCAGATGGCGTCGCGCTCGTTGGGCTCTGCCGTATCAAGTCGCAAAGCAAAACTCTTGGACATGGCGCCCAGGGCCTGTGGCGTGCGTGCCGAAATGTTCAGCGTACGAGGAACGTCCGGGTGGTGCGGCGCATCATTCGGCTGAAATGAATCGTTCGTCTCGCTCGGTGCTTCCTCCAAAATGACATGGGCATTCGTTCCGCCCACGCCGAACGAACTGATGCCCGCGCGTCGTGGACCCTTGGACGTCCAGGGCACAGCGCTAGTCGGCACGGCGAAGGGAAGGCGATCGAAGTTGATCTCCGGATTGGGCGTCTTGAAATTGACCGCCGGCGGCAAGGTTCGCGACTTCAGTGCCATGACCGTCTTGATTACACCCGCGATGCCGGAAGCGGCGATCGTATGGCCGATATTCGCCTTCACCGAACCAAGGGTAATCGGCGCGACATCCGCCGGCAAACTGGCGAAGACTTCGCTGAGGGCTTCGATTTCGATCGGATCACCCAGTTTCGTGCCCGTTCCGTGCGTTTCCAAGTAGGAGATCGTTTCCGGCGCGAGCGAGCTGTTCATGAGTGCTCTTGCGACGACGCTCGATTGGCCCTCGATGCTCGGCGCCGAGAAGCTGATCTTGTCGTTTCCGTCATTGTTGATCGCTGATCCGCGAATAACAGCGTGGATGGTGTCACCCTCGGCGAGCGCGTCATCGAGACGTCGAAGCGCAACCACGCCGACGCCACTCGAAAACACCGTGCCGCTGGCCTCGGAATCGAACGGACGGCAGTGGCCGTCGCGGGACAAGATCATGCCCTCTTGATAGCGATAGCCCGCACGGTCGGGAATGATTGCAGTGACACCGCCCGCCAGCGCCATGTCGCATTCGCCGTTCTGCAGACCGCTGCAAGCCAGATGGAGACTTACGAGTGAGGTCGAACAAGCTGTCTGGACGCTGATGGCGGGGCCGATGAGGTTGAGGCGATGGGCCGCCCGAGTCGCTAGGTAATCCTTATCGTTTCCCAGCATGGCCTGGAAGCCGGTTATGGTGTCGAGCATGCCTTCCTTGCTGAAATCGTGCGAGCCGGCTACGCTCCTGGCGAAATAAGTGTTCGGGCCGGAGCCGGCATAGATGCCCGTTGTCATCTCGGTCGAACGGACGGCGTAGCCAGCATCTTCGATGGCGTGCCAAATGTTTTCCAGGAATAGTCGGTGCTGCGGATCGAGGAGAGCCGCCTCACGAGGCATGATGCTGAAGAAGTCAGCGTCGAAGTAGCTGAGGCCTGTAAGCGGCGCGCCGTGGCGGATATAGTCCTCCGCTTCCCACTGCTCGGGGTCGACGCCCGCGCCGGCGAGTTCAACATCCGACAACTGACGAACGCTCTCGCGTCCGGCAATAATGTTTTCCCAGAACGCCTTGGGCGTATCAGCATCGGGGAACCGGCAGGCCATGCCAATAATCGCAATGGGTGTAGCTCTGTGAATGGGGCCGTTCATTATTACCTCGTCGCTGCTCCGGCCTTCTGATCTTTGGTTTCCGGAGCGTGTTGTCTGCTGGAGCGGGTCATCGGTGCGCAGGATCAGCGCGGAGAAGCGCGTCCTTTGGTCGACATACGCCGGGTTGCGAGTCCAGCCAACGTCGTGTTCGATGCATCGCCCTTCGCCGAGTTTCGCGATAAAAAGTCTGCAAGCCCCCTCGGCGAAGGATGCCGGAAGACCAAGATCGCTGACATGTTGATCCCGAATTGGCGGCGAAGGCGGCGTTGAAGCTCCGGGACCATGATCGAACGCGCGCCGAAATCGAACACGTTATCCGAATCGGCGCGAGGGATGGTCCAGAAGCTCCCGCCAGTGGGAGGTAATCGCGCTGCACAGGTCACCTCCCTTCGTCGATCCGCTTGTAGTGGCACTGGCAGCCTTCTCGACAGGCGGCGCCGAGGTCTTGACCTTTTCGGCACATAGCCTTTCGGCGATTGATTTGCGATCGACCTTGCCACTTGCCGTTTTAGGCATCGCGCTCATGATCTGGACACGGTCCGGCGCCATGTAGCCAGGGAGCATCTTAAGGACATGGGCGCGAACTACTGTTTCGAGACCGTCGGTTGGCGCCTGATCTTTGCTCGTTAGGCAGGCGATCAGCCGTCCCGTTCCATTTGCATCACGCTCGAAAACCACGGCGACTTCGGCCACGTCTGGGTGATCAGCTATAACGCTCTCAATTTCCCCAGGTTCAACCCTATAGCCGTCAATCTTGATTTGGTGGTCACGGCGACCACAGAAGAAAAAACAACCACTTTCATCTGACGTCGCAAAATCGCCGGTCCGATACAATCTCGTTGGCGTGCCATTAATATCGATAGTCAGGAACCGTTCCTCTGTTCGCTCCTTATCCTGGAAATAACCCTGCGCGAGACAAACGCCACCGACATAGAGCTCTCCCACCTCTCGTGACCTCACCGGTCGCGCATCTTCATCTAAAATAAAGAGTTCGACATTCGGCAGAGGCCGACCGATAGGCGGTAACCTAGGCCATTCGGCTGGATTGCTATCAAGCTCGTGACAGGTGACGACGTGTGTCTCGGAGGGACCGTACTGATTGAAGAGCCGACACTCGGGTAGGTTGCTGAAAAACTCGCGCAAACCGGAAGAGACCACGAGTTGTTCGCCGGCGGTGTGGATCTCCCGTAGACTGTTGGGAAACAGATTGCGCTCCACACAATTCGACGCCAATTGTTGGAGAGCGATAAATGGCAGGAACAATCGTTCCACCCGGGCACGCTGTATCTCGTCCGAAAGCAAATCGGGGTCGATCCGCTGTTCACTCGTTAGGATGACGATACGGCCACCAGAACAGAGCGTAGAGAATATCTCCTGAAACGATACATCAAACGAAATGGTGGCGAACTGAGCCGTTGCCGCATTGTCTGACAGCGTCGAAAGTTCGATCTGCCAGTCCACAAGGTTTTGAAGCGCTGCTCCTCCCATGTCGACTGCCTTCGGCTTGCCAGTCGAACCCGAGGTAAAGATAACGTAGCCACTGGAATTCGGCGACAGCGCCGCATCTCGGTCGGACGATCCAGCACCGGCTGCGCCCACTCCAATTTCCTCGACCATCACCGCCGAGCCCGACGAAACATCCTTGAGGATCGCCGAACAGACTGCCGATGAACTGAGGAGCACGCTCGGGTCCACTTGCGCAAGCATCTCGCGAATGCGACTCTCTGGAAGACTTGGTTCCACGGGAACGTAGGAAACACCCAGGATTTGACAGCCCAGGATCGCCGCGATCCGGTCAACACCTATGGGAAAATGAATTGCGACGCGGTCCAAACCCGCTTCACGTCCAGTTTTTAGGGCGCGAGCTATCTCACAGGCTCGCAGCCACAAATCCATGTAGTTGATCGTTTCTGTTCCGAAAACGACAGCCAGACGACGAGGAAATTCGGATGCATACCAAAGCACGGACGCTGCAATGGTCCGCTCTGAAGGGCCTGAGGCGTTGTTTAAACTCTGCATGGTTTCCCTCAGAATGCCAGATATGCTAAATACATTTTTACTGTATCCGTGGTAAGTTCACAGTCAATCCATTCAATAAAACTTCACATGTTCTTAATATTTTGACCGAGGTGTGCGGGCATCGCCAGATACAGTGCCGATCCCCTAGGCATCTCGCTGCCGGTTTCGAAGGCATGAGGAAGACGTGTCCATGGATGCCGGTGTCCTTCTGCGTGGCCCTGGAGGCGAGGCTCCGGAAATTGCTTCCCTGATCGGTTTTGAAGATGTTGGGCCTGTAGCAGCAATCGCCTCCTTGAGGGCGCCGGCAGCGGGCTTCACCCCAAGGCTGATGCTGCCAGTGAGCAACGACACCCTGCTGTGCGTCGTGCGGCTGCGCGGCTGGCCTCGAATAACGACAACAGCGGCCAGGCAGAATCGCTCGAGAGAGCGAGCAACGCCATCTGGTCGATCAGCTTCGTAATCTCATCCAGTGATGACTGTTAGCGCCATCAACTGCAAAACCGACCGCTCCTTTCCAATGCGCTGCCGCCCACCGCGTCCCCCCTCATCCAACGTTCGGATTGATAGAATCCCAGATATTCTCACCGATCCAGTCACCCGCGCACGGGTCTCCTGGCGCTACATATGGGCAAAGGATACAAGCTTGTTGCCATCCTGGGGCACAATTCCGCGTTCCTAGGCAGGGACCCGATTTCCCGCACGATCTGTCAGGTCGGACTTTTCAAGAATCGCAAAAATCTGCTCATGCGCTTCCATGATGTTGCGTTCGAGGGCGTCGGCGGCTGCCAAGCCATTGCCCTTCTCCAACTGGTCAATGATTTCGCGATGATTATGGTGGCCCGGAACAACGCTCGTTTCATTTCGCCTGAGGCCGAGGACTCGGCCCGCCTGTAGCCAATGCGCCTCGATTGTGTTCATCAAGACCTTGTTTTCAGAGAGATTGTAAACTGCGAAATGAAACAGTTGATTGAGCTTCAGATACTTTTTTACGTCAGCGTTCTTCTCCATATTGAGCAGTTCCATCTTCTCATTGATTTCTCTGAGATAGTTTAGGCTCTTCCCGGCAGATTTCTTCACACCCCAGACTATGGCCTGCCGTTCATTCAGAAGGCGCACTTCCAGAAGATCGCGGAGGCCTTCAGCAGTGATCATTGGAACGCGTGCGGACTGACGCGGCGCCCGTTCGAGTATGTCGATGCCGCTAAGCCGGTTGAGCGACTCGCGGATTGGCATATGGCTGGTGCCGAATGCGACAGCCAGTTCCTTGAGACGCATCGGCTGCCCGGGCGAAAATTCCCCGGACATCAGTGCGTCCTTCAGTTCGGCATAGACATGCTCAATCGTCGAACTTGGGGAAGCCTTCAATGGTGGTATTTCGTACTTCGAGCCTTTTGTCGCCATTTGGCATGATCTCCAAAACCGGTGCCTCGAACGCCCTGTGAACACGTCTCACGCGCTGCATGAAAACGGCGGGGCACCAGCCCACCCGAGCCCTGATCCGCTGGTCCACGCCCGAAGTGCGCGCATCGCAAACCACTTGGCAGGGCACCTGCCGCCGAGATTTCCGGCCACGACGACCCAGGGCCAGCCGCCATCTCCAGCGCCCTGGTTCCGAAGCTTCGGCAGCCTTAACGATGTATCCGCCAGGAGCCGCTACATTGACATATGCTGGGGTGTTACTGCCAACCAGGTCAACACATGGCCAGCAGCGATGCTAAAGCGAATGTCATAGTGCTGGCCCTCGAGCAATTCTGGACAGATAGTTTTTGTCAGATGCAGTCGTAGTTGCCCGTTTCGAGGCGTCGTTCGTAACTCTGCACAGTCGAATCCGAAAAAGCGCCTTGCCACAGGATAGAGCGCTTTGAAAAGTGTCTCTTTGGCCGAAAAAACTAGGCTCGCCAGCCAGTCTGGAGAGAGGACCACTTGTCGAGCGATCAAGGCGCGCTCATCCTCATTGGTGGTCATGTTTAGGATCGCATCCAGAGCATGACCGCTGGCCAGCGCCTCAACGTCGACACCTGCTCGCCAGTTCGCATTGGCGATGGCGAAACAAGCGCAATGCCCACGCGTATGGCTTATCGACCCAGCGGAAGAGGAAGGCCAGAGTGGAGCCCCGCCTAGGCCGATTGGAATCTCAGTAGCGGCTTGACCCAGCGCCCGCAATGCCGCGTGTGCCATCGCTCGCCCGGCTAAAAACTCAGCACGGCGTATGGCCACCGCTGCGGACAGACTGGCAGGGCAGTGCAACGCCAGCAGGTTGAACAGGTCATCCGTATAGCTCTCGAGATCAAACCTGCCGCGCACCAAGATCGCATTGGGGAGCCCGGGAATATGTAACTCAACATCGGTGAAAAATCCACGTGAACGAGAAGATAGAGCGATAAGTTCGAGATCGGCAAAAGCGGTCATATCCCGTCGCCTCCCCTAACCTAGGTCGCATTTCTATCATGATATTTTCTGGGGAACGAGTTTGAGTTTGTTAATTTATACTACGAATTCATTAAGCTAGAGTTATACGTTTAGGTGGCGAAGCTGAGGGCTTGCGCCATTCGCAGGATGCGCCCCGGCCAGGACGGGAGTGTGGTGGGTCTTCCAAGCACCGAGTTGGCTGGGTAGGGTTTGCAAGGGGGCGAACAATCGGATGAACGGACGGATGATGCTGGATAAGTTGCGCGTCCTGTTGGGGATTTATACCAACGGTCATGAAGCTCGACCGACGTGAGCCCACTTTCGCATTCCGATTGATGTGATTGTTTCGGGTTGGGCGATCAGCTTCTGCCAAGCCTCGCAGGCGGCGTCGATGGTGCCGGCGTGGGGACATCCGCGCCGGAGTTGGACCCCGATGAGCCAATCGAGGCGACGAGCCGGATCCGCTGCCCGAAGAGTTCGCGGCGATCGACGCCTTGCATCCGCGCTCGAATGCGGTCCTCGAAGGTGTGGTAGTCGAACGGCTACCTCGATCGGAAGCGGTGCCCGAGCGGGATCCGCTGATCTACGACCCGGATTGGGACGAGCGAACCCGGTCGAGGACTGGCGCGCCACGCTTGATCGAGTAATGTCATGAAATGCAAATTTTATGACATTGAGGATAGTTTGAACCAACCAATTTGCAGTAGAGACGCTGGACGTCGGGGCCAGACCGTTATTTTTTTGCGCAGCGTAGCCGACTAAGCGGCAAATACCGACTCTGCTCGCGCGATAACTGCCCTACCGAGCTCGCTTGACCTGCGCTGTTGAAGGTCGAATCGAACTGATACGCAGCTCTCCACGGCAGCGGTCTCACCGTTGGACGAATTCACCATGACATGCCGGATGGTAAGCGAACTTTTGCCGATCTTTGTGACGGAGGATCGGATTTTAAGAATGGTCCCCGCACTTACCTCTGCGCGAAAATCGGTCTCGGTCCTGACATCCGCCCATCCAAGGGAGTCTTGGCGGTCATCAACATCCAAGAACCGCAGCACGACCAATGTAGCGTCGTCAAACATGGCCGCGTAAAATCGGCGGTTCATATGACCAAACTCGTCGCACATCCATGGCTGCGCGACGCCAATAAAACTATCGATCTCGTCAGCCAAAATATACCTCACTAAGAGTTGGCGGAAAGTGTCGCATCGTCGGGATAACCCATGCTTGGGTATTCACTTCGGCACAGCTGTATTGGCTATGGGCCGCGAAGACGCTAGTTTCAGTTTGAATCGCGCCCACTCTCCCTTCTGGAGCTACTGCTCCGAGTTACCCGAGAAGCAATGCCCAACCGAAACAGCGGCAGCAGGCAGCGTGAACGGAACCTCGCGAGGCCAAATGAGCGACGGCGCGCATCGGAATGCCTGGGCCCCGCACTTAGAGTCGCCCGACGCGGAGGTCGCGGGTCGCTCGCTACCAGCTTCGATCCATATCATTCACCACCAAGCACCGCCCTCGCAACGCGCGGGTCGTTTTCCAATTCTGCCATCTTCGTTTCGTCCATTTGGAATCAATGCGCAGCCCAGGAATTGCGGTTCCAGTGTCATGGTGCGCTCGAGCTAGAGCTGTGCGCTTTGTGTATTTTTGTAGACAAAGCTGTCGCGATAGCGTCTCCAGCTTCCTGCAGGTCGGCGACCAGGCTCTGAACAGCTGTAGTGCTGTCGCCCGATCTCACGGCGGCAATTATGTCTGCGTGATGCCGATGCCCTGAAAACGACATTGGAGTCGCCTTCAACAGGCTCAACAACGGCCCATAACGCATCCAAAGTAATTCAATAAGATTCACAAGTTCAGGATTTCCGCATCGTTCATACAGCGAAAAATGAAACTTGTGATTTAGTTGTAAATACGTCCGCGTTCCTAATGCGCCACGCTTCGCTTCAATATCCATCCGGGAATTTATTTGGGCCAGCTGATCGGCAAGCCCGTTCTCGCCGCGTTCGACCGTCATCGCCACCGCCTTGCCTTCAAGATCTGTTCGAAGGGTAAGTAGATTGCGAAGGCGCCCAACGCTGGCTTCGGGAATGAAGGGAGTTCGCCTCGTTTCGGACTGCAGCGCGCGAGCCATGACAAGTCTATTGAGGGCCTCTCGAACCGGCATATGACTTGTGCCGAATGCGGTGGCCAAGTCGTCGAGCTTCAACTTCTGACCAGGTGCAAACTCGGCCATCATGATTGAACGAGTTAGCTCCGCATAAACATGTTCCAAATCTGAGTTTCTTGGCCGCGGCCGAAGCACGGGAAATTTGGTCGCTGGCATTTTCACTCCTGATCTGCCTGACACGGATGTGAGCATAGCGAAAATAATTTATTTGATCAACGATCAAAAATGGTTAGGCTCTGTGTGGTGGATATCGCGTCGACATGGGGGTTGACACAAATCTGTTTTGCCGGCAATTCTTTGATCAACGATCAATAAAAGGGTAACTGGTATGTGGAACGTTGGTATCGATGTGGGAGGAACTTTCACGGACCTCTTCGCGGTCAACAGTGCGACCGGCGAAGAGCGAACCGGTAAAGTTCTGACGACCCCTGAGGAAAGGTCGCGTGGCGTCTTGAACGTCATTGCAAACGCCAGCATCGCACCGAACCAGATTGAGCTGCTTGTCCACGGCACCACGACGGCGACCAACGCACTGATCGAGCGCACCTTCCCGGATGCTGCGATGATCACCACGGAGGGCTTTCGCGACGTGCTCGAAATCGGCCGAATGCACCGCGAACATCTTTATCGGCCCTATCAAACCAAGCCTAAGCCCCTGATCCGTCGTCGGCATCGCTACACGATCAACGAAAGAACCACTGCGTTCGGGAAGGTTGAGAAGGAGATTGATGCTGCAGAGCTTCAGCCCATTATCGAGGCCATCGCTGCAGCCGGCATCAAATCCGTGGCTATCTGCCTGATCAACTCCTACGCGAACCCGGCAAACGAGCGCAAGGTCGCCGAAATCATCACAGCCGCATTGCCCGGCGTGCGGGCAATTCCTTCGGCGGATGTCAAGCCGGTGTTCCGAGAGCACACGCGCTTCACGTTGGCTTCAGTGAGAGCCACGATCCTGCCGGTGATGGCCGACTATTTTGAGCGTCTTGAGGCCCGGCTCCGTGAAGCGGAGTTTACCGGCAATCTCATGATCCTGAAAAGCAATGGCGGGATGATGTCCGTCAACCAGGCGCGTCTCCGTGTCGAGGAACTGGTGGAGTCGGGGCCTGCAGGCGGCGTCGGATATGCGTCCGAAATCGCACGTACGGCCAGCTCGGTAAACATCATTCACACCGATATGGGCGGAACAAGCTTCGACGCATCCATCGTCGAGGATGGTGAGGGCCTCATCACCCGCGAATATGAAATTGAGTTCGACATTCCGGTCGCAGTGCCGATGCTCGACATCCGTTCAATCGGCGCCGGCGGGGGTTCGATCGGCTGGATCGACAGCGGTGGCTCACTCCGCGTCGGCCCCATGTCCGCAAGTTCGGTTCCCGGGCCTGCCTGCTATGGGCGAGGTGGAACGCGGCCGACGATCACGGATGCAAATCTGGTGCTCGGCAGGATTAGCCCGGATCTTTCGGGTAAATTTAAACTGGACGTCGCAGCGGCTCGCGCAGCCGTAGAGACCGTTTCGTCTCAGTTGAAACTTAGCATCGAGGAATGTGCCGAAGGCATGCTGCGGATCGCGACCGAGGCTATGGCACAAGCCGTCAAGCTTGTCCTTGCATCTCGCGGCCGAGACCCTCGCGATTTCGCGCTTGCGAGTTTTGGCGGAGCAGGACCGCTGCACGCGTGCGCAGTCGCCGAGGCGCTCGGCACGCCGACGGTCATCGTCCCCAGATACTCCGGTGTTGCCTCTGCTTATGGAGCGCTGCGACTGGCAATCAAGCACGACGAAGAAGTTTTCTACTACGCCCCGCTCGTCGCCAAGGAGCTCGACGAAATCGGCCTCCGCTTGAAGAACCTGGGTGATGCAGCCGTCGAAGCCCTTCTTGGGCAGGGCGCCAGCGCAGACGGCGTGCAGGTTAGCTTCGTTATGCGCATGCGGTATGCGGGTCAGACTTTCGAAGTGGACGTCGTGCAGGACCGGGGTGCTATCGAGCGACGCGACCTCGATCGCCTGGCTGAGGCCTTCCACGGTGCGCACAAGAGAGAGTTCGGTGTCCGGTCGGACGATTTCCCCGTGGAGATTGTCGCACTGGCAGTCACGGCGGAAGCGCCATCACCCGCTGGCATTCTGCAATCTAGTACGAGTTCCGCGATCGGCTCGCCACGTCAGGCTGAACGCAAGGTCTGGTTTGGCGGCTGGACCGACAGCCCGGTTCACGACGCCGCCGGCGCGGTCGAGGTCAGCGGCCCCGCTCTCATTGAAGATCCGCACACCAGCATCGTCATTCCACCGGGTTGGGTGGCACGCTTTGACTCCGCCCGCAACTGCATCTTGGAGAGGTCATAATGGTTACCTCAATCGACCCAATCACGTTCGAAGTGCTTCGCAACACGTTCGAGCATGTTTGCCGCCGCATGACGGTGATTCTGCAGAAGTCATCCTTCTCGCCGATCCTTTCGGAAAATCTCGACTTTTCGAACGCGATCTATGACCCCGCGCTGCGTCTGGTCGGTCAGACTGCAAACTGCCCCGTTCATCTGGCGGCGATGCATTTCAGCGTCCAGGCCGTGGCGCGGAAGTTCGGCATCGAGACGCTTCGGCCGGGTGATGTGGTGGTGCTGAATGACCCCTATGACGGCGGCACCCACATCAACGATGTGACGCTGACCATGCCTGTCTTCCATGAAGACAAGCTTATCGGTTTCGCGGTAAGCCGCGGTCACTGGATGGATCTTGGGGGTGGCGGCCCCGGTGGCCAGGGCTTTGGAACGCACGTCGCCGGTGAAGGGCTTCGGCTTCCCCCACTGAAGCTCTATCGCAACTATGAGGTCGATCCGGACCTTCTCGAAATCCTGCTGCGAAACACGCGCACGCCGCATTACATCCGCGGCGACCTGCAAGCCCATATGGGCGCTCTGCTGGCTGCCGAGGATGAACTCCAGGCTACCGCGCGCAAATACGGCCGCGCGACCCTGCTCCAGGGAATGGACGACATGATCCGCTACACCGAACGGATCGTTCGCGCAGAAATCGAAAAGATACCGGATGGTGTCTACGAAGGCGCCGACTACGCGGATTCCGATGGCATCACCGATGCCAAGGTCTGGGCGCGGGTCAAGCTGACCGTCTCGGGCTCAAACCTGCACGTGGATTTCGCGGGAAGCGATCCCCAGGTTGCCGGCGCGATCAATTCGCCCTTCGCGAACACGACCGCCGCCGTATACACCGCTCTGCAGTTCTTCCTGGCGCCCGACGCGCCGCCGAATGCAGGCATGTTTGCGCCAATCACATTGAGCCTTCCGGATGACTGCTGGCTTAATGCGCGCTGGCCCGCTCCTGTCGTCGGCTGCACCACCGTAACGTCCGGAAAAGTACAGAGCGCGATCTGGCAGGCCGTGGCAAAGGCCATCCCCGATCTTGCGATCGCTCCTACATGCGCCGATGCAAACTGGTTCGTTGCTGCGGTTCGCGGTGCCGGCGGGCGCATTGATGTCTTCTCGGACATCCCGGCGGGCGGCTGGGGCGGAACGCCATACAATGATGGGCTGAACGTGACGCTGGATCCGTTGGGCAACTGCACCAACATGCCAGCGGAAGCGGCCGAACTGCTCTACCCGGTCGTCGTCGAAGCCTTCGACCTTCGCCAGGATTCAGGCGGCCCGGGCGAAAACCGGGGCGGTCTGGGCGCGCGGTTCAAGTTCCGCTTTCTCAATGGCGGCGAGCTTTCGATCGAGACATCCAGAACCATCGAGGGAAGCCCCGGCGTAAACGGCGGCAGCATGAGTCCCGTTCAGGTGCTGGTGCAGGAATATGGCGATGGACGCCGCGAGATCATCGGTGGCCCGAGGCCGGATGGCACCTGGCGCTCTCCGCTTCTGTCATCCCACAAATTCGGGCCGAACGAAGCATTCGAATTCCTGTCCACAGGTGGCGGCGGCTGGGGCGTTGCGCGCTCCCGTAATCCTGAGCGTGTCCGCGAAGACGTGATCGACGGCTACATTTCGGCGGAAGCCGCACGCCGGGATTACGGCGTGGCGATCGACCCCAAAACTCTTGAAATTCTTTCAGACGAAACCTCCAAGCTGAGACAACAAGCATGAACAACGAAATCTTTATCACCTGTGCCGTGACCGGCGCCGGAGCAGGCCCCAAGAAGAACCCGCATGTCCCCGTGACGCCTGAACAGATCGCCGCCGACGTTCTGGCCGTCGCCGAAGCCGGTGCCGCGATCGCCCATGTCCATGTTCGCGATCCGGAGACGACGGACGGAAGTCGCGATGTCAAACTTTATGCAGAAGTGCTTGAGCGCGTTCGTAACCGCAACAAGGACATCATCGTCAACATGACGGCGGGCATGGGCGGCGACCTCGTTCTCGACGCCGAGTATCCGACCAAGGCCGTCGCTGGCACAGATCTCGTCAACCAGAAGACCCGGCTCCTCCACGTCGAGGCGCTGCGACCCGACGTCTGCACGCTTGACTGCGGCTCATACAACGTCGGTGAAGGCAATCTGGTCTACATTTCCACGCCCGAGCAAATTCGCGAAGGTGCGGCTTTGATCCGGGGTTACGGTGTAAAGCCCGAGCTCGAGGTATTCGATCTCGGCCACCTTGACTTTGTCATGAAGCTCATCGGCGAAGGCGTGTTCGCCGGCCCTGCAATGATCCAATTTTGCCTAGGCGTGAATTGGGGCGCTCCGGCCACCACGACGGCAATGAAGGCCATGGCGGATGCAGCCCGCGGCGCCGACGTTGTGTGGTCCGCATTCGGCGTTGGCCGCATGCAGATGCCGATGGTCGCCCAGGCTGTTCTGCTTGGTGGGAACGTGCGTGTCGGTCTCGAAGACAATATCTGGCTCGAACGGGCTGTTCCGGCGACGAACGTCGCGCTTGTGCAGCGCGCGCACGAAATCGTCGAACGCATGGGTGTGCGGATTATGTCATCCGCCGCGACCCGCGATCGCCTTGGATTGGGAGCAGCAGCATGAGCCCTCTTTCTGGCAAGCGCGCAATCATCACTGCCGGTGCCAGCGGTATCGGTAGGGTCGTCGCGAAGAAAATGATTGAAGCCGGTGCGCGGGTCGCAGTCTGTGACATTGATCCCGCTTCGGTAAGCTCGTTCTCCTCGGAATATCCCGAAGCCACTGCAGTCGTATGCGATGTGGCTGACCCCGCCAGCGTTCCAGCCGCTCTCCAGTCGATGCTCGCGGGATTGGGTGGCGGAGTGGACATCCTCTTCAACAATGCCGGCATTGCCGGTCCGACGCTTGCGATCGAGGACGTCTCGCCCGAGGAGTGGGCGCGAACGGTCGATGTCAATCTCACCGCCCAGTTCTTGTTCATTCGCGGTGTGATGGCCGGGATGAAGACGCAGCGGTCGGGGGTTATCCTCAACATGTCCTCAGCGGCCGGACGACTCGGCATGCCGATGAGGACGCCATACGCGGCGGCCAAATGGGCCGTGATCGGCCTTACCCAATCGCTCGCGATGGAGGTCGGCCAGTTCGGCATCCGCGTGAACGCAATCCTTCCCGGGTCCGTCCGTGGGCCGCGCATGGAGCGAGTGATGTCCGCCCGGGCAGAACTTACAGGACGCCCGCTCGCTGAAATCGAGGCCGAGGAAGTCGCGACAATATCACTGGGTCGAATGATCGAACCTGAGGAAATTGCGGATCTGGCGGTTTTCGTCGCGTCCGATGCAGGCAGATCAATCTCGGGGCAGTCATTGGGTGTGTGCGGTAACACCGAAATACTCCGGTAGAAACATAGGGGAACTTCAACACAGGGAGAAGTGAAATGAACGTGCTTACAAGACTGCTGATCGCCGGCGCACTTGCCGGTGCTCTAGGAACTTCAGCGGCCGCCGAAGATACGATCAAAGTTGGAGTGGTCCAACCACAGGCAGGCGAGTGCGCTCAATGGGGCGTTCCGATTACTCGCGGTGTTCAGCTTTGGGCCGAAGAATTCAACGCGAACGGCGGTATCGCCGACGCAACGGGCAAGAAGCATAAGATCGAGGTAACTGGCTACGACAACAATTGCTACACAGCCGGTGATGAGCTGAACGCTTTCCGCCGTGCAATTCTTGATGACAAGGTGAGCTTCATTCTCCAGACCTTTACACCTGCTTCACGCCAGGCGGTCGCCGAGATCACTACCGAAAACAAGGTTCTGACAACAAGCTATGGTGCCGGCTATCTCGGCCCGAAGTACCCGTTCCTCATCGGTTCGGTCACCGGCTCACCGGCGTCATACATGTTTCTTGTCAGCCATCTCCTGGAGAGCCGGCCGGAGATCAAGCGTGTCGCAATCGTAACGGCAGACCACTCTTTCGGCCAGGCGGCGCTTGCTTATTACAAGGCAGGCCTGGCTCCCTACCTGGATCGCGTCGAGATCGTTTACTCGCAGCCCTACGATCCGGCATCAACGTCGGATATGCTCGGCCTGGCCACGCCGGTAATGGCATCCAATCCCGACCTTATCGTCGAGCTGGGCTTCACACCTGGACAGCAGGCCCTGTTCGTCGAGGCGATGGAGCAGTTGGGCTACAAGGGTCTCTACGGCAGCGAAGGCTGGACCATGGGCCTGGTAACGGAACGTGTCCCGGCTGCAGAAGTAGCTGGCCGGATCTTCAGCGCTTATGTCGTCGATGCTTCCGAGCCGAACTTCAGCCCGCGCGTGTCGGCGTTCTATAAGACCTACGTCGAGAGGTTCGGCGAGAAGGAATGGTCGGCGCTCGCGTCGGTCGCCTACGCAGCGATGACAACCATCGAGGCGGGGATTCAGAAGTCCTCTGATCCCACCGGCGCAGGCGTGCGCGACGCGCTTTTCGCAAGCGATACCGTGGATCAGCCGCTTTTCGGACCTTCGCGCTGGGGTGGATCGGAAATCTTCGGTGCCAACAACTGGCTGATGACTCCACTCCCGGTCTACGTGACGGACGACAAGGGTGGTGTAAAGGTTACCGCCGTCGTTGATGTTGCTGCCTGGTGGAACGCTCACAAAGACGCAGCGCTGCCAGCACTCTCTGAAGGCGGTCAAGTCTCGGCAAAGTGAGGCTTATCGGCATAGGTGGCCGCGGACGTGCCGCGGCCACTCCGACCTCTCTCAGGTGATTGACCCGATGCAAATCTTACTGAATTGCCTATCGCTCACGTCCTTTTACCTTTGCTTCGCCCTCGGTCTGGCATTGGTTTTCGGCGTGATGCGAATCATTAATTTCGCCCATGGCGAATTCTTCATGATCGGCGCATACGCAACATATCTCTGTATTTCGACTCTCTCACCCCAGGTGGGTGGTCCAGTCGCATGGGCCGTCGGTGCAATCGTTGCGGCGGCGGTGACCGGGCTGCTCGGCCTGGTGCTACACAGAACCATGGTCGTGCCGCTCGGCGACAAGCCTTTGGCGATTTTCATATCAACGCTTGCGTTGTCGTATGTCATTCAGACGATTGTCGTTCAAATCTTTGGGCCCGTTGGTCTTTCGATCGCCCCGCCGATGCGAGGCGTCGTGAACTTCGGCGGCGCCATTCTTCCGGCATCGAGACTCGTCGTCATTGGGGCGGCCGCCGTGCTAGCAGCCGGTCTGTGGGTATTCCTCATGAGGTCCGAGGCAGGCCGGCGCATTCGCGCTGTGGCTCAAAATCCGCGTGGCGCCCTCTTGCAAGGTATACGAACCGAGAAGGTGGGCCGACTTACCCTCATCCTCGGATCATCGATCGCGGGCATATGCGGTGCGGCCATGGGTCCCATCAGCCAGATCTCTCCCTTCATGGGGGCGGGTGCGCTATGGAAGGCGTTCATCATCATCATCGTTGGCGGTATTGGCAACATCTGGGGCGCGGTTGCTGCCGCTGCTATTTTCGGTGTCCTCGATACCCTCATGTCTCAGTTCGGTGCCGGACGTTTTCTCGCTCTCACGAGTGCGGCCGTCATGCTGTTCGTCCTGAGTGTTAAGCCATCTGGCCTGTTCGGGGAGAAGGAATAATGAGTGCGTTCCGACGCGATTTTATGACCGTGTGCGCACTGGGCGCCGCGCTTGTCGTCGGGGGCTTCGTCGGCAGTAACTATATGCTTGGTGTCCTCGTGCTTTTCGGCATGACTTCCATCCTGGTTCTGTCGTATCGCACCATCACGACAATGGGAGGTTGGTCGTTCGCTCATATCGCCATCATGGGGATCGGCGGCTACTCCGTTGCAATCCTTTCGAAGCCGCCATTCGACCTGCCGGTGCTGGTGGCAATAGTCGCAGGAGGATTGTTCGCGGCGCTATTTGCAGGGCTGCTGTCCTACCCCGTGCTTCGGACCCGCCAATATTACTTCTTCCTGTCTACCTTTGCGGCGGGAGAGGCACTGCGCCAATGCTTCATTCAGTTCCGGGAAATCACTGGCGGCACATCGGGCATCGCCTTTATCGAGCGGCCTGAAATCCTGCCTAATCCGTCGTCGACGCTGGAGTTCCTATGCCTGGTGGCCGCTGTGCTGGTCTTGTTGGGCATCTTCTACGCGTCACTGGATGCCTCCGATGCCGGCTTGAAGATCAAGGCTGTCGGCGAGGACGAGGCACTATCGTCGTCGATCGGGATCGATGCCTGGGCGTTGCGCGCCTTGGCGTTCATACTTGGCTCATTCGGCGCCGGAATATCGGGCGGTTTGTTCGCCACTTACAACGGCATCGTCTCGCCATCGGATATAAATGCGATGCTGATGTTCAAGGTCGTCGCGGCCTGTGTGATCGGTGGCACGACCCGTTTTTCCGGTCCAATTCTCGGACTGCTGTTTCTTACGCTGATCGAAGAAATCTTCAGATTTGTCCCTGAATTCGTCCCGATGATCTGGGGCGTATTTGTCATCATCGCAATACTCTTCGGACAATGGGCGCGTGGCCGCCTCATGGTCTGGAGGACTAAAAATGCTTGAGATCAATAATTTAAGCAAGATCTTCGGCAGCTTGAAAGCGGTAGATGGAGTGTCGCTCAAGCTCGGACGGAGCGAAATCCGCGGCCTTATCGGGCCGAATGGCTCGGGCAAGTCGACGACGATGAATTTAATAAGCGGAAGCTTGAAACCTTCTGCCGGTGACGTCAGCCTGGATGGTGTTCGCGTCGAAGGGTTCCCCTCGCATCGTATTGCCAGGCTGGGCCTGGTTCGAACATTTCAGCTTACGAGGGTCTACACTTCAGGAACCCTGCTTGAAGCCGTGGCGCTCGGCGTCCGAGCTGCACAGGGGTCAGCGTGGAACCCTAAGAGATGGATACCGACCGGAGAGACCGCGAAGATCAATATTGCTGCGTTCGAGGCACTGGAGCGGATGGGGCTTGCATCACGCGCCAATGAGCCTGCTGGGAACCTTCCAGGTGGTTTGAGGCGCGTACTAAGCATCGCAACCGCGCTGGCGACCCGCCCTCGAATACTGCTCCTGGACGAACCGTTGGCAGGGCTGCATGCAACCGAAAAGGCAGAAGTCTCGACACGGGTTGAACAACTGCGAGCAGATGGAATCTCGATTTTGCTCGTCGAGCACGACATGAAATCGGTGATGCGTCTGTGTGACAGGATCACCGTTTTGAATTTTGGCCGCGTCATTGCGGAAGGAACGCCTGAGGAAATCGGACGTCATCCTGAAGTGATCAAGGCGTATCTTGGTCGGAAGAGGAATAGTGATGCTTGAGGCGAAAGATCTCGTACTTGAATATGGTGGCGTCCGCGCGCTCAATGGGATGAGCTTTACGGCCAGCACTGAGCAAGTGACCGCGGTCGTCGGCAGCAACGGCGCGGGAAAGACGACCCTGATGAATGCTATCTGCGGTCTCGTCAAACTCGCCTCCGGCGAAATCCGATTGGACGGTGCAAAGCTCAATGGGCTTGCACCAGATGACATCGTGCGCAAGGGCATCTCTCTTGTGCCAGAGGGACGTGAGCTTTTTCCGAAACTGTCGGTCCTAGAGAACCTTTTGCTCGGCGCAACCGTTCGGCCTGATCCCACAAGGCGGCGCAACACGCTGGAGCGGATTTTCGAGCTCTTTCCGGTGCTCGCCAACCGTCAAAAACAACAAGCAGGTCGAATGAGCGGCGGCGAACAGCAGATGCTTGCCTTTGGCCGGGCCCTGATGGCGCAACCGAAGATGCTTTTGCTTGACGAGCCGTCCATTGGCCTCGCCCCTATGGTCGAAGAGCAGCTCATCTCGGCCATTAGCGACTATTCGCGCGAATGCGGGATCGGTGTGCTGATCGTCGAACAGAACGCCATGCTTGCGCTTGAGTATGCACAACATGCCTACGTCGTTGAGCAGGGGCGCGTCGCACTGTCCGGGCCAGCAGCAGAGATAAGGGACGATCCCGCCGTTATCGCGTCCTACCTAGGCTAGTTGTCCCGAGATGCAGGACGTGTGTCGAGGCCGCGCTGCGCGCTTATCGCGGCGCGACTAACCTCTGTTCATCCTGGCGGGTTGGTGATCAAGGCGCTCGCGTGTTGTCGGGACGCGGGCGTTAATCTGTTCGGGTAAACGCCGAGAAGGCACCTGGTGGCATTAAGCGACGTCTGGTGGTGTTTGGCGCCTGCGACGCATCGGTCTGATCTCTACACCGCGGCCGCAATAATATTTGGTTCAAAGGAACTCGTTGATGATCGACTCACCCTTATTCCAGCCCAGCGCAGACCAGATCCGCACGAGCGCAATCACGAGGTTTCGCGAATTCTGCAGCTGTACCTACAAGGCTGATCTACTCGACCATGATGCGTTTCATCAATGGTCAATCGATGAATGCGGCACTTTCTGGTCTGCCGTCTGGGATTACTGCGGCGTGATTGGACAGCCCGGGCCACGCGATCTCATCAACGGCGATGTTATGCTCCACGCTCGCTTCTTCCCCGACGCCAGCCTGAACTTCGCCGAAAACCTCCTGATCAAGTACGGTCCGGAAGACGCGCTGATCTTCCGTGGTGAGGACAAGGTGAGCTATCGCTGGAGCTGGGATCAGCTCCATTCCACCGTATCCAAGCTACAGCAAGCCTTCCGCACGATGGGCATAGGCAAGGGCGACCGTATCTCGGCCATGATGCCGAACATGCCGGAGACAATCGCCTGCATGCTGGCCACCGCCTCGATCGGTGCCATCTGGTCGTCTTGCTCGCCCGATTTCGGCGAGCAGGGCGTGCTCGACCGCTTCGGCCAGATCGAGCCGGTGCTGTTCATCACCTGCGATGCCTATTGGTACAACGGCAAGCTGCAGGACGTCTCCGGCAAGGCCCGGAACGTCGCGCCTAAGCTTGGCTGCCCCGTCATGGTTGTGGGTTACGCCGGCGACGCCGAAGCGCTGGCCGCATCGCTCGCCGATGGCCGCACCATGGATGCCGCGATCATCCCCTTCACCGCGAGGCCCGTGGAATACGAGCCGCTGCCGTTCGCCCACCCGCTCTATATCCTGTTCTCCTCGGGCACGACCGGCGTGCCGAAATGCATCATTCATTCGGCCGGCGGCACGCTGCTTCAACACCTCAAGGAACACCGCTTCCATTCCGGCGTCGGCGATGGTGATCGCCTCTTCTACTTCACGACCTGCGGCTGGATGATGTGGAATTGGCTGGCCTCAGGTCTGGCGAGCGGCGCCACGCTCTGCCTGTTCGACGGCTCGCCCTTCGCGCCCTCGGGCAATATCCTGTGGGACTATGCAGCCGAGGAACGCTTCGCCGTCTTCGGCGCCTCGGCCAAGTATATTGATGCGGTGCGCAAGGGCGGCATCGAGCCGCTCAAGACACACGATCTCTCCGACTTGCGCCTGATCACCTCCACCGGCTCGCCGCTTTCGCCGGAAGGTTTTTCATTCGTCTATGAAGGCATCAAGCCGGACGTCCAGCTCGCCTCCATCTCCGGCGGCACCGACATCGTCTCCTGCTTCGTGCTCGGCAATCCGGTCAAGCCGGTCTGGAAGGGCGAGATCCAGGGGCCGGGCCTCGGCCTCGCAGTCGACATCTGGGACGATGAAGGCAAACCGGTCCATGGCGAGAAGGGCGAACTGGTCTGCACCAAAGCCTTCCCCTCCATGCCGGTGGGTTTCTGGAACGACCCTGATGGCGCCAAATACCGCGCGGCTTATTTCGAGCGCTTTGATAATATCTGGTGCCAGGGCGATTTCGCCGAATGGACCGAACACGGCGGCCTGATCATCCACGGCCGCTCGGATGCCACCCTCAATCCCGGCGGCGTGCGCATCGGTACCGCCGAGATCTACAACCAGGTCGAACAGCTCGATGAAGTCGCCGAGGCCATCTGCATCGGCCAGGACTGGGACGACGACGTCCGGGTTATCCTCTTCGTCCGTTTGGTACCGGGCCTGACGCTCGACGCCGATCTCGAAAAGAAGATCAAGACCAAGATCCGCATCGGTGCGTCACCGCGTCATGTACCGGCCAAAGTGATCCAGGTCGCCGACATTCCGCGCACCAAGTCCGGCAAGATCGTCGAGCTCGCCGTGCGCGAAGTCGTCCACGGACGGTCGGTGAAGACCAAGGAGGCGCTGGCCAACCCGGAAGCGCTGGAGCTCTATTCCGGGCTGGAAGCACTCTGCAGTGATTAATAATGGTCTGGCGCAAACATCATGGCCACTCGAATGTATTTCGGCATCACGAAGCAAGGTAACCACGGGGGTTGTAGCAGCGGAGTGGCGCCCGCCTACGAATTCCGTTTCCTTATCAGAAGCAATCTCACTTTGCAGATTGCAAAGCCTATGCCCGCGTCTCGACCATCGGCCAGACGGTTTGACAACCAGATCTTGGAAATCCAGTCGGCGGGCTTCCATGTCGAATCCCGTCGCATCGTCTCCGAAACCATCTCCGGCAGCACTGCCATTGCCCAGCGGACAGGCTTCCGCCGCCTGATCGATCGTTTGGAGCATGGCGATGTCCTGGTCGTCACCAAGCTTGATCGTCTCGGTCGCAACGCGATTGATGTCAGCACCACCGTCGCTCAGCTCGAGGAGATGGGCGTGAAGGTTCACAGTCTCGCACTTGGCCGCGTCGATCTGGCAAGCTCAGCCGGTAAGATGACGATGAACGTCCTCAACGCTGTCGCCCAGTTCGAGCGGGATCTTCTCGTCGAACGCACCCAGACCGGCCTCGATCGCGCCAAGGCTGAAGAAAAGACACTCGGGCCGCCCCGTCCGCCTCAATGCAAAGCCCCTTGCCCGGGAATCCAAACTAGCAGGCAAACGATCATGCGGGTCAGGGACCTGTGCTTGTCGTTTCGCCCTCCCGCAAACGACCCCAGGATCCGGAACTGCTGCTCGAGGTTGGGAGCAGTTCAGAACGACGATCGTCTTCGTTACGCATGATATCGACGAAGCCTTGCTGCTTTCGGATCGAATCATTGTCATGCAGGCACAGCCAGGTCGCATCCACGAAGAAATCACTGTGGCCTTCGAGAGGCCGAGGACCAGGGACTTCATCGCGTCCCGCGAGTTCTTGCGTTTGAAGCAACGTTTCATACAGCTGCTTCGAATCGACAGGCGGGGGATACCTTGGCGAGGCTGTCGCCGCTTGGTTGATTGCAGCTGTGCTTCGCCGATTTCCCTCCCCTTCTCGGCTAAATTCCCAACTGCAAGCGCGCCGCCGCTGATCCGGCGTGCGTTTGGCGCCGCATCCCGCTCCTAAACCGTCACCCCCTTTGCCATGCGGCTAACAGCGCCGTTTTTCCCACTGACGTGAAAACATCAGAACAAAGTACCTTATCTCTACAGAATTTTGGGGCAACTGCGGCGGTGTTGGAGAATGCGTTCATCGGTGTCGTCTCCGGTCTCGGAAAGCAGGCGTCAGGAGGCGTTCAGCGCGTTTGTGGCGATCGCCTCGAAGCGCCTGTCGAACAGGTCCTCGGCCTTGATCGCGGGCTTGTTCAACTCCTTGGCCAGGAGATCGATCGTCGCCTGCTGGCGCACGATCATGTCGTTCCAGTCGGAGGGGATGTCGAACTGACCATCAGCGTCGACCAGATACTGGCCATCTTCTGTGTTGAGGCCCTGCGTGGCGACGTAGTACCCCTCGATCCACTCCTTGGGATGCTCTTCCACCCAACGGGCGGCTAGCGCCCAGTAGCGCACATATTCGCCGAGAGCGGCTGCTTTGGCCGGGTCCTCAAGCACGGCTTGTGGGGCATAGAGATGGGCTGGATCATCGCGCAAGCCGTGCGGGATGGTGGTAGCGCCGTCGGCGCCATACTGGCGCAGATAGCGCTTGATGAGGACGCCCGAGATCGGCGCGACGTCGACTTGCTTGCCGGAAAGTGCCACCGGATAGGCATCGCCTTTGCTGGGCAATTCGATGAGATCTACATCCTCGTTTTCCAGGCTGGCGGCCTGCAGGACCCTCAACACCAGCGCGCCCTGTGCCTGACCGGGGCTGAAAGCAATCCGTTTTTCGCGCAGATCCGCGAGCGTCTTGACCTCGACTCCCGGTGCAATGCCGAGTTGATAGATCGGGTGCGCAACCGGTTCCTTACGGAACTTCGCGGCAATGATCTTGACCTTGAGCCCAGTCCAGGTCGCGTGGATGGGCGGAATGTCGGCAACCGATCCGACGTCCAATGCGTTGGCGCGAAAGGCTTCGATTGTCTGTGGGCCGCCGCTGATATTGGCCCATTCGACCTCGAACGGCAGTTGATCGATCAGCCCCGATAATTCCAGCGCCCTTTGCGTCTCGGGATCGCCGATACGAAGGACAGTGCCCGCCGGGATGTTGGTCGGCAGTTTGCCAGCGTCCGGGCTACCCGCCTGCGCAATGAGGGGGAGAAAGAAGCGACCAAGCCTACCGCGAACGCGGTCACGAACCCACCAAATCTCCTTCTTGAAAATCTCTCCACAGCTAACACCATCGTCTTGCTCCAGTTTTGGGAAGGCTCCGAATTTCGCGCTAGTATGTCCAGCGATTTGGGAGACTATAAAGTATCAGGTGCTGTTCTTTGCCACTCAAAGGAAACGCTGTTCGCCTCGAATGCTCATTCGGAGTACGCGCCGCTCAACAACAGGCGGCTTTCTGCAGAGCAGGTCGCGTTTCTGGCCGGCGCCAACTCACGTCGTCGCCAAAAGCGGTTCCTGATGCCCTATGCGCCATGCCAGCGAGCTTCGGCTTGGAACAGGACCCAGCGTGAAGCTGCTAGCAGAAAAATGGCTTCGGCTCCGGTCGTCGAAGGACAGGCACTATGGCCTGCGATGATTACCGGCCGATAGGAACGGCCGGGCTCGTAAAGACCGGAAGAGCTGCTGTTTCCTTTTTGAGGGTTTCCCTGAAAAGTCTTCAGCCTAAACCTCATTATTGTGGTCCAGCCGTCGTATTTTCCAAGGCCAATGCACGGTAGAGTCATAGCACTGTGCCGCCTGCGCGGCAGAGAAGGTAAGGCCATGGCAAGCCGAAACCACGGTAAGACGGCGAAGACCGTCAGGCTCTCCAAAAAACTATTCAGAGGGGATCGTCATCATTGATCCGGCGACTGGGAGGCTCGGCCGGTTGAAAAGAGGACGTTTGGCAATGGGGCGGCCACGAGATAGCTGGGGTGATCCAAGCGACGCACTTGCACGGATCACCTGCCAAAAATGGCGGACCGGTCCCGGAATCGAGCCGCCGTCGCGGGTTTTTTGCGGCCGTAGCGGCCTCGCTGTCTGCTGTGCGCCTGGCGAAACGCGCAGCAGATGAGAACCTGTGTGCGTCCCGCGGGCGCTGATGGTGCAGCCGGAGATACGGCTGCTCGATGAGCCGAGAGGGGCTCGCGAGCCATGACCGAGATTTCCATACAGGAAGAACTGGCGCGCATCTGAGCGAGAAAAACGTGATCCTGGTGGACAAGGGCGTGCCAGCCGGCGCGGGCGTTTCGCGCCTCCGGCGCGGCAATCATCCCTGTGAATCAGGCTTGTTTATATAGCGAAACTTCGACAAAAAGTCGCTCCGACGCGGATCGGGAGAAGGGAGCGGATATGGTCTTTCGATTGAAAGAGCGACTTGGCAAGAAACTTGAGGAAGAAGTGCAATTCTTCAAATGTTGGCAGAAGGATAAGAAAGGCGTGGGCGCACTCATGCCCACGTCGATCCACGCGGCGCGCCGCATGGCTAGTGTGGTCAACCCGCATTCTGAATTGCCGGTTTTGGAGCTTGGTGCCGGGACGGGTGTCATCACCAGGGCCATCCTGGAAAGAGGCATCCAACCGCATCGGGTGACTTCGGTCGAATATTCCAAGGATTTTTATGATGGCCTGGTGCGACGCTTTCCGGGAGTGGATTTCCGCTTGGGCAATGCGTTTGCCTTGGAAGAAATTCTGGGGGAGCGCCGGGAAAAGTTCGATTGTGTCATAAGCGCAGTGCCGATGTTGAGCTTTCCGATGCAACAGCGCCTCACACTGCTCGAGGATTTGCTTGCACGAGTCACCGCCGGGCGACCTGTGATCCAAATCACCTACGGTCTTCTGTCACCGGTGCTCAAAATGCCCGACCGTTACATCGTTTCTCACTATGATTTCGTCGTTCGCAATGTTCCCCCCGCACAACTCTGGACTTATCGACGGGCAGTGTGAAACCACAGGGGACGCGAGCGACAGGTGGCTTTCGGAATCCTTGTACAGGACTGCACAGCCGATTGAACTTGGTGCTGTGGCCAGCCATTCGCGGCCCTGGCTGGACCGCCTTCCCTTCCGCATTTTCTGAGGATCGATTTGACCGCAGCAGAGAGATGATGTTCGGCTACAAGCATTGAGAGCGGCGAAGCTTCCCGCTAACGCCGATGTTTCTCCGGTATTTCCGGAGATGCATTCCTCGAGACGCGCCAGGCGGGACTTCGCATTGCGAAGTTCATGTCCGGCTTCGAAACGTCGATGGCGTCCTTGAGGTGTGGGCGCTATGAGGTCGCGCTCCAGTTCCGCAATGCGCGCACGCACCTGCCGAGCCTCGTCCTGACGCAACGCCTTGATCCATCCACGCCCGCGCATCGGTCTTCCTGCCAGCAAAAGCCATGCGGGTTTATCCACCGAGACCTTAATTTCCGGCAAGTTCCAAAGGGCTGCCGACATAGGGATCTGCCAAGGGTCAGGCCTACCGCAATCGGCTATCGAGCTTGCCATTGAAACCGAGCAGTCGCCGCCAGGAAAAGGGACAGCGCGTCACATTTCTGACAGATCGGTCGACATTGGATGCACTGCCTGGCGCGAGCCCCCGAAAAAGCCTTTGTCGAAGGAACCATGATGTCCGCTTCCATTGCCCCGCAACCATTTAATCAGCGGAAGAGACTTTTGGTCGTCCAGGCCTTGAGCATAGCGGCGATTGGCTCGCTGCTATTCTCTCGCCCCGGTTGGGATGAAGCGTCTAGCCTTCACGAGGTCATCGAGATGATCGGTTTTGTTCTGATCCTCGTCTGCATACTCGGGAGGTTGTGGAGCATCCTCTATGTCGGGGGGCGGAAGAACAGCGAGTTGGCAGTCAGCGGGCCGTACTCGATCACTCGCAATCCCCTATATCTGTTTTCGACGATCGGAGCATTCGGCATCGGCCTCATGTTCGGATCGCTCATCGTTGCATCCGCTCTGGGGGGGTGCACCTATGCGGTTTTCGGGATGACTGCCCGAAAGGAAGAGACGTTTCTTCGTGACAAATTTGGTTCGGAGTTCGAAGCATATGTGGCAAGAACGCCGCGGTTCTGGCCCAAGCCGTGGCTGCATCAGGACAAGCATCAGCACACGTTCTCCACGAACGCATTAAGAAGCACATTCTTCGATGCCCTCTATTTTCTGGCGATCTTTCCAGCCATCGAAGGCATCGAATATTTCCAGGTAGCTGGCTACCTGCCCACCTTTTTTTGGCTGTTCTGATCTTAAAGACGGAGCAATAAGCTTTGTAGCGCACCAGAACCGCGCCTGTTGCGATCAAGGCAACCCCTGCCCAGTTCGACAACGATTTCCTTGAGGAATGTCACTCCGAACACCGCCACCAGCACGAGGCTCAGTTTGTCGACAGGGGCAACGCGTGCTGCGTCTCCCAAACTGGAGCGCGCGAAAGTAGCAGATCCACGATGCACCCGTCGCCACCCCGGATTGTCCTGCGTCACGTAATCGTCCAGGCACTCGGGAAGCAGTGCCTCTTGCCGGCGATCCTCGCCCCCGACAAACCGCTTCAGCCCGACTCACCTCGCTGATCGGGAATCACGTTATCAAATCAACGTATTTCCACGACAGGCTGGACCCGTTCCGGCCATTGCCGTTGCCACCACGAAGGGTCTTGCAAGGGATTGTTAAGTTCCTCACACCTCTTGGCGGTCACCGGAGCAGACCTGGCATTCCTAAGACGTTGTGGCACGGTGGCTTTGTTAGGGCACCGGTATGGTGGGTGTGGTCCTGGACGGAGGCGCGCGTCGCTTCGGGTTTGGCAGGCGATGCACACCGGACCGGCCGAGTGCCCGCGTGCCGTTGTCAAGAACACTTGGAATGCGGCGTGAAATATCGCGCCAGTGCGAGGCATATTGATAGACGGCTACGGTATCTTCGACCGCGTTGTGGTCGACGGCCCTTTCAGGTTGCACCTCCTCACCCTTCATCTGGACGATTTGCTTCTTGGGCTCGAGGATCGTCGTGCGGCCATGCAGGATCATGGCCACCTTCTGGTAGTTGGAGATGTAGACCGGCCGCTCCGGTTCGTCCGCTTCGATCAGGTCGTCGCCGAAAAAGCGGCTGCGATAGCTAGCCTGCAGCAGGGCAAGCAGCGACGGCGCAATATCCACCTGGCTCGCCAGCCGGTTGATCCGGCGGGGCTCGACAAAGCCCTGCGACCAGATGATGCACGGTATGTGGTATTTGTTCATGTCGAGCTCCACCTTGCCTGCGACGCTCGCCGTATGATCGGCGACAAAGACAAAAACGGTATCCCTGAACCACGGTTTCGCCGATGCCTTCTTGACCAGTTCCCCGATCGCGTAGTCGGAATATTTGACCGCCCCGTCGCGCCCGCCCGGCGATGGGATGTCTATGGCGCCAGCTGGATAGGTAAAGGGCCGGTGGTTTGACGTGTTCATGACGAAGCTGAAGAAGTTCTTGCCGGCTTTCGCCGAGGCGTCGGCTTGGCGGATCACCTCGTCATAGAGATCCTCATCGCTAACGCCCCACGCATTGGCGAAATGCACATTGCCTGCCGCCATCGTAGCGCGGTCGACGATACCGAAGCCATTACCGGAAAAGAACGCGTTCATGTTGTCGAAATAGCCGTAGCCGCCATAGAGGAAGCGCGTATCGTAGCCCGAATCCTGGAACACAGAGCCAATGGTGAAGAGATTGTCGTTGCCGGGGCGACGCAGGATCGATTGCCCCGGGGTCGGCGGGACTGAAAGCGCGATCGCTTCAAGCCCGCGCACGGTGCGCGTGCCGGTCGCCCGCATTTCCGTGAAAAGCAGGCCTTCAGACGCCAGCCGGTCAAGGTTCGGTGTCAGTCTTTTCGGATTGCCGAATGTGCCCATGAACTCCGCACTCATGCTTTCCATGCCGACCAGGATGACGTTCTTGCGCAGCATCGGCCCCTCGGCTCGAATGTCACGCGTGATGTCGTTTAAATCGGTGCTTTCGAACGGCTCGTGATCTTCCGCTAAAAGGTCGCGTGTCCGTTCGGCCGCCTGTTTCTCGGGTATGGTCCGATAGAAATTCGCGAAATCGATCTCATTCGAGAAGAAGGCGCTAACCAAACCATAGAGTCCGTTGCCCCCGAGTTCGCGGGCGATCGCGCTCGGCATCGGCCGTGTGATCGAATCGGGCGTCACCAACACGCCGGCGGCGGCCATTCCCGTTATCGTCGCAAAGACCGCCAGCCGCTTCACGAACGGCGGATGCGGCGCGAAGCCTGCCTTCACCTGGCGGCGGAGCAGATAGGTCCCGCCGACCGCCAACAGGCCGATGCCGGCAAGCAGCGGCACGACCGGATAGCTCTCCATGATGTTCTGGATCACTTCCTGCGTGTACACGAGGTAGTCGACCGCGATGAAATTGAAGCGCGTCGTGAATTCGTCCCAGAAGAAATACTCGCTGACCCCCTGCACGACCATCAGAAACAGGAAGATTGCGAAGCCCGAGAGCCCAACTGCGCGGTCAAACCGCTTTCCGGCCCACGAAACTGGCAGGAGCAGCGGGAAGAGGAGAAAGACCACGAGGATTGGAAGCAGCGTGACGATATCGAACCAGATGCCAGTGAAGAAAGGAGCCAGCCAGTCGGCCGGATGGAAAGACAGGTCTTTGGCCGAAACCAGCGACAGCGCCAGCCTGACCAGGAACTGAGTCAACAGGAAAAGCAGGATGAATGGCTTCAGCCGACGAAAGAACGCACCGACCGATTGAGCAAAAGTCATAGCAAGCCTCCGAAGCATCTGGATGTCTGGGCAATTATGCCTCGTTTTCAATTTTGGCAACCGTCGGGACGAGATCGATCGCATGGTCTGCGATGCCGATCCCCGATTCGGCCCGCGCGAGTCCGAAACTTCATCGACGGTGGTGGTGGCGAGACAATGTGAAAGGTTCGCGGCGAAGGTGATTTGTTCCTCACTTTGAAGGCGCTGCATCCCAGCCTCCCCTGTGGGAGAAGGTGGATGGGCACGAAACGCCGAGCCGAATGAGCGATCGTCCTCATGTTGCCGGGCCTCACTCGAGCATCACCCGAGGATGCAGCCGGGAGACCCGCGGCGGCGGCAGCTTTCGGCGAGATCATGGACCGATTTCTCAATAGTCCGTGACGTGTCTGCAGAGCGAGCCTAGGCGGCGACGCATGCGAGGCTGGCGCGGGGCTGGTCAAGAGGGCATTGTCGACATACAGGGCAGCGGAACGCTCGGCTCGGCAGAGAAGCGAACTGGGCCTCTTGACACATGATCGCCTTTGGGGGGCGGAGAGATGACCGCCTTGCGGAGATTTGAGAGGCCGGTTGTTGTCCGGGTTGGCCGCGGGATGTGACCACCGAGATGCTTAGGGGCGTCTCTGACATGCTGAGCGGCTTTGCCCGCCATGAGCAGCTCGACACGAACCGCAAGGCGCTAATAGCTGCATGTGAAGAACAGCCCGATCGCCGCTGCGACGTGAGGCCCTATTATGGCGGCGCCTTCTACTACCTCCAGCAGAAGCTTGAAATTGAGGACGTGCGCCTCGTCTACGCGCCCGCGCTCGGCATCGGCAACTTCGGCGTTCAAACGGACAATTGGATGTGGCCGCGCAACACGGGCGACTTCGGCTTCTATCGCGCCTATGTCGCTCCTGACGGTTCCTCCCGGCTTTATGCGCGCGACAATGTGCCTTACCGGCCAAAGATTTGGCTGCCCATAGCCCGTGAAGGCGTCAAGAAGGCGATTTTGTGATGGTCGCCGGCTTTCCCGGCGCAACCCACCGATTCCTCACCGCCGATGAAGTCCGGTTCAACTTCGCCGACTACGAACCACTGTCCCAGCGTTTGCTCTCGGATTATGCCGATCAGATCAACCGAGCCACGGCAAGCAATCGCGAAGCGCAGATCCGCTACGCCTCCATCCTGCAAGGCGTGGAAAACTACAAGAAGAAGCTGGGGGCGATCTAGCCGGCGCCGACGCGATCGGCCTCGACGCGCGCAAGGCCATCGAGGAGAAAGCTTTTCGCGCCTGGGTCGCCGAGTACCCGTGCGGCAGACGCGCTTTTGACGCAGCAAACCGCGAACTGGACGGGATGGTGGGCGAAAATAGCCGGGCTTTGCTGGCGAGGCTGCGCCAGGCGTTGCTCAATCGCGCGCAACTACTGTCATCGGCACGCACTCTCTATCGCTGGACAAAGGAGCACGAGAAGGCCGATGAAGACCGTGAAAGCGGCTTTCAGGATCGTGACCGTAAAGAACTCTCGGATCAGCTGACGCAGATCGAGCGCGGCTATTTGCCAGACATCGATCGAAAGCTGTTCGAGGCCGCACTCGACGAATATCGCCGGCTGGATGCAAAGGACCGCGATACTGCTTTCGAAAGCGCTTTGGACCAAATTGGCCTTGACCGACTTTATGCAGACACCAACTCGCAGACACGGCAACGCGGCTCGGCTGGCCCGACAAGCCCGCTGCTGCCTTCGAGGCGTCGGACGATCCTTTCATCAAGCTGGCGGTCGCGCTCTATCCCGGCGACATAGCTGCGAAGCACGCTGCGAAGGACCGCGCTGGACGCAGCCAGGCGGCTCGCGCCATCTATATGCACGGCCAGCGTGCCTACCGCCAGGCAATCGGCCGGCCGATGTATCCCGACGCGAATGGCTCGCTGCGCATCAACTGGGGCAAGGTGGCGGGGCGAACACGCGACGGGCAGATCTGGATGCCCTTTACCACGGCCGAGGGACTTCTAGCCAAAGAAACGGGCAAGGGTGAGTTGGACGCTCCAGATCCGGCTATCGCAGCGATCCGAGCCAGGATTATGGCCCCTATGTCGCGCCGACGCTGGGCACGTTACCGGTCACCTTTCTGTCCACCGCCGACATTACCAACGGCAACAGCGGCTCGGCGACGCTGAATGGGCGCGGCGAGTTCGTCGGTCTCGCCTTCGATGGCACGCTTGATGGAGTGATCTCCGATTGGGCATATGCCGCAGACCGCAATCGCAGCATCCATGTCGACAGTCGCTTCATGCTCTGGACCATGGACAAGATTGACGGCGCTGGCCGGTTGCTCAAGGAGACGGGAGTGCTCCCGGCGTCGCGCTCCTGAGCGGGGTAGTCTGGTGGTAGCGAAATGCAATTCGGGGACATTGACGTGAGCTTGCCACAGCGATCGTTGATCGTGCTCGAATCGGCCGGCGCTCCAATGCATGCGCAACATTCAAAGGTTCGCCAGCGCCTGAGCCGTTGCCCAATACCGTTTCTCCCTTGGCATAACTTCAAATGACGTAACTCTGTGTAGTCGCACCGATGCGCCTGAACATCGCACTTTCATCTTTTTTGCGTGTTTCGCAAACTCTGGACAGGGCTAAATTGCGGATGGCTGTTTCGCTAAGTCCACGCACAGCTTGCCGGCGTCTCTCCTCGGGAGAGCTGGCTTGATTTGTCTGAACAGTTTGGCGAGGACCGCGAATGAAGGCAGCATAGGGAATGGAAGCGCCACGGGCGACGACTCGATAGAAGCGGTTCAGCCGTTCGACCAGCGAAGTGACGTTCGTTAATCGCACTACTCAGGGTCCGAGCTGAAGCCCTCAATCGAGGAGCGGTTTTTCTTGAGCATGGCCTGAAGAGACGTGTCGAGATTATCGTGCAGGCCTTCAGCATGATCCCGCCGATGGTCTCAGGCACAGATCGTATAGCGACCATGCCCTTCCGGCTGGTTGAGCATTTCAAGACAACCTTGCCCCTGCGGATCGTCGAACTTCCGCTGCCGCTTCCCGCATTCACCGAGGCCCTCCAATGGCCCGTCCTTCACAACAGTGATGCGGCAAGCATCTGGATGCGAGAGATATTGTTAAAGGCGTCTCGAATGACTCCTCCGCGGGACGCCAAAAGCCGTCTCAGGCACCCCTAATTTACTCCCGCGTCTCACGCCGCCATTCGCGTCAATAGCCCTTGTTGGACTAGATCGATGCTCGCGGCAAGTGCGCCGGCGAGATCGTCCAGCGGGTGGGCTGCGTCGACAAACGGTGCGAATGAGAAGGGGCCCGCATAACCGCCTTCAAGCAGCGCCCGGATCTGGCTGCCATTGTCGGAACCGAATAGGACGCGATCCGGGTAAATCCAGTGGATTGGATCGTTCACTCTTGAAATGTGCACGAGACCGGTCAGGTCGCAGGAGAAGAATGGCTCCCCGGCGAGCGTGTGATGAAACGTGTCGTGCACGAGGCGGAAGACGGACTGGCCATCAATGGCGGCAATGGCCTTAGCCGCTTCGTTCTTCGATCGAAGCGAGCAGGTCTGGAAGCCCAGCGGCTCGATGAGACCGATCAGGCCGCGCGACTGGAGGATCGGCTTGAGCGCCTTCAAGGCGACGCGGAGATCGCCCCGGCGCTCGCCATTGGCGGGCCAGGAGCCGTCGTTGACAGGCATTAGCATGAGCGTCTTGGCTCCGCAGGCCGCCGCATAATCGGCGAGCTTGCTCGCCTCGGTCTTGCGGGCGGGGGTCCACTCATTGAAGCGCTGCAAGGCATTGATGGAAATAATCCCAACGCCTGTTTCGGCGGCGGCAGAGCGGACGTCCGCCGCCGGCATGCCGCGTGCAATAGCATTGCTGCGCTGTTGGCTGCGGATCTGGACATCGGTCAGGCCCTGGTCACGGGCAAAAGCGAAAAGTGCCCTGACGTCGAGTCCGGGCGTCGCCATGTGGTCGAGTGCAAAGCGGGGCGCTGCTTGGCGCATGGCTTGGTTTTCCTTCAATGTTCCCGGAAATTTTGACGCTATTGCGACACTTGACTTAAGACAAACGATTAGATCAGATGTTTTTCATCTGAAAAGGAGATGGCTGATGAACAGCGCCGACCTCAGGTTTTTCCAGGCGGTTGTGAGAGCAAACAGCACGGATTGAAGCACAATGGCTGGCCAGGGTGCTCCGCTTGCGCGTGCCATGCGGCCAAACTCATTTCGACATCGGTTAAGGAGCTTGAGGTCAGCACTGCTGCTCTTAAGACCGAGGTTCAACAATCAAATCGAGATCAGTAAGTGTGACTGTCGTCGAAGGTGACCCGCAGCAGCCGAGTGCCCCATCTGTGGGATGCCTCTCGTTTTGCCAAAACTTGGACAGTCACACGATCTTCGCATGATGGGGTCGGAACAAGAACTGCTCAAAATCGTACGAGGCATTTATCAACCAAAGGCAGCTACGGTTGATTTGATGATGATTCCTTCACCCAGGCTTCGGCGCATCTGGCGCCCCGTGGCGACGCGAAAAACTCTCAGTAGCTGCAGCGCCGGCGGCACACGCGACCAGATGGTCCTCAAGACTTCTAGGCCATGCCGGGTTTTCCGAACGGCGCTCCCGGATACCACGCGCTGTGACCATCGGAAGCCAACCTCGTGGAAATACACGTCGGCATGCTGCGGGCTGATATGATGAAAGACGCCGGCGATGGTCCGGCGGACGCGGGAGTTGAAGCCCTCTACCGAATTGACGTGGACGGCATCGCGAACATACTCACCACTGGAATGCTTCACGGGCTCGTGCTTGGCAAAGCTCTCACCAATGGCCATGAATGCTTTCCACTCATCGCTCATCAAATGAGCTCTCGACTCGATCTGCGCTTCAATGACGCGTTCGCTTGCTCGCGCTGAGAGACCGGTCACGACCGCGGCTCCGTTGCTCCACAGTCGAGAATGCGGATGTCGGTTGTGTGCATCGGTGATACATGCTTGCGCCGCGCGATAGGTCTCGGACCGCGCGTGGAAGGTGCGCATCCAGCCGATCTGGTGCGCGCTGATGCCCTTGGACGCGCTCGCCATTCGCTTCGGACCGAGGTTGGTCGCATCGGCCAGCACGCCAGCCAGCATGGCCGAGACATTTCTTGGGACGTCGCCGGTGCGAATATACCAAACGCACCCTAGGCTGGCGGTCGCCCCGAACAGTGCAAAGGCTGCATCACGCACGCCATGACCGGTGGCGAAACTCTGACGGATTGGGCTCTTTGCGGTCTTCCCGCCTTTGCGAAGCTCCTCGAAGACCGGGGATTCGCTCAGCTTGAGGCGCAGATAAAGAGACAGCACGATCAAAACCGATGATAGCAGGAACGGAATTCTCCAACCCCATTGCTTGAAGAGTTCTTCGCCGAGCGACAGCCGGCACGTAAGCACGACGACAATCGCCAGAAAAAAGCCGACGGTTGCCGTTGTCTGGATAAAGCTCGTGAAGAACCCGCGCCGGTTCGCCGGTGCGTGTTCTGCGACGTAAACGGGGCGCCGCCGTATTCGCCGCCGATCGCCAATACCTGGATGAGCCGAAGGACCACAAGAGCGATCGGCGCGAAATATCCCGCGGTCTCAAAGGTTGGCAAGACGCCGACGAGCGCGGTCGCAATGCCCATCAGAATGAGCGTCATCAAGAACGTGCTCTTGCGTCCGACGCGGTCGCCGATGCTGCCGAACAGCAGGGCTCCCAATGGGCGCACGAGGAAGCCTGTGGTAAAGGTTGCGACGCTGATCAGAACAGCTGCCGTCGGTTCATTGGCAGGGTAGAAGAGCGTTGAGAAGAAAATCGCCAGATTTCCGTAAAGATATTCCGTAAAGATAGAAGTCGTACCATTCGATGACCGTGCCGGCGCTTGATGTAAGGACGACGGTACAGATACCTGGTTTGCGGACCGAGTCGCCCCTTTCCTGTAGCTGTTGCGTGCTGCAGTTCCCCTTTATGTTTTGAAAGTAGTCGGCCCTCTCTTCAGGGCCGTAATAAGTCAGCTCGCGATGCGCTGATCGAATGCGTAGACGCCAAGTCTTTCGCTTGCCTCGCGCACCGTTCGGCGGACGATGTCCTTCGCCGACGGCAGATCGTTGATGAGGCCCACCGCCTCACCGACAGTCACGTTGGCCGTGTCATAGTCGCCAGAGGCCCATGCCGCCTCGACCTTCGACAATTCTTCGGAATGCAGCGTGCGCAGCTCTTCTTCCCGCCCGTGCCACTTGTCGATGAAGCCGTTTTTGAGCAGTCGGCCGGTATAGCCAGCGGGCCAAGCCTTCTGACGGACGATATCGTAGACGGAAGTCCGGATTGTCTCGTCGCCAGAGGCAGCGACTACCTTGTCCTTGGCTGCCGGATGGATGAGCGACTCGCGCGTAGCCCAGAACCTGGTTCCCATCAGGACCCCGTCTGCTCCGAGCATCAGCGAAGCGGCCAGGCCACGACCGTCGGCAATGCCGCCTGCCGCCACGACAATGACAGAAGGCGAAATCTTTGCCACCAGATCCACGACTGCGGGAACGAAGGGCATCGTTGACCGCGCGACCAGGCCATGGCCGCCGGCCTCGGTCCCCTGAACAATAAGAATGTCGGCGCCAACGTCGATTGCGCGCCGGGCATGTTCGAGTGTGTGGATCATGCAAATCAGCGGAACACCCGACTGCTTGACCCGTGCCGCGAGCCTCGCCGGATCCGAAAACGAAAGCATCATCGCGGACGGACGCTCCGCAAGTGCGCGGTCAAACAGATCAAGGTCGGCTTCGACTGCCCAGGCGATGAACCCGCAGCCAACGCGTTCATTGGTAATCAGCGACGACTCTGTTTCGTACCATTGACGATCAGCATATCCCCCACCCAACAGGCCCAGACCGCCGGCGTCGGCGACGGCGGACGCAAGCGCGCCACCCGCGGCCGGTGTCATCGGGGCAAGGATGATGGGATGCTTGATTTCGAAAAATTCTGTCAGACGCGTTCGTATCGTCATCAATACTTCTCCCAGTTTGAGGAATGTTCCCGGAAATTTTTCTTTGACGCTATTGCGACACTTGACTTAAGACAAACGATTAGATCAGATGTTTTTCATCTGAAAAGGAGATGGCCGATGAACAGCGCCGACCTCAGGTTTTTCCAGGCGGTGGTGAGAGCAAACAGTATCGGAGGGGCTGCCGGTGTGCTCAACACGGTGCAATCCAACGTCACCGCGAGAATAAAATCGCTTGAGGAGGAAATCGGTGCTCCGCTTTTTCATCGCTCCAGGCGAGGGGTTACACTGACAGCCACCGGCATTCAGCTCGTTCCCTATGCTGAGCGCGTCGGAGAGCTTCTGGACGAAGCCAAGCGCGTCGTCACAGACCGCGGTACGCCGTGCGGTTTACTCAGGATCGGCTCCATGGAGACCACTGCAGCGCTTCGCCTTCCACCGATCCTGATCCGCTATGCTGCAGAATATCCAGAGGTCGACGTACTGGTGGAGGCTGCCCCGACGGAACAGCTCGTCAGCGAGGTCGTCGGACGCAAACTGGATGGCGCGTTCGTCTCCGGCCCCATCGCTCATCCCGAACTGAAGAGCCTATCGATCGTCGAAGAGGAGCTCGTTGTGATCTCCTCGCCGCGGTTTCGCGAGCTTTCGGATCTGAAGGCCTTGGCCGCATCGCCGGCTCTGAAGGTCCTCGCTTTTCGATCGGGCTGTTCCTATCGCCGGCGCATGGACATGTTCCTGGCGGCGTGTGGGGTAACGCATGTCCGCTGGATGGAACTCGGAACAATGGACGGGATCATCGGCTGCGTCGCCGCCGGGGTAGGGATGGCCATGCTACCTCGGGGGGTCGTTCAGGATGCGGCAGCCGACGGACAGGTCATCATACACCAGCTACCTGACAATCTGCGGTCGGCGCCGACTGTTTTTGTGACGCGGAGCGACGAGTATCTCTCCGCGGCACTTCAGGCTTTCATGGCGGTGGCGTCTGAGGCGCATTCACGGCCTCAGCCGGCAGGACCAGAGCCGGCCCGACAACTGCAGCGGGCTTAAGAAAGATGGAGCAAAAACAAGGGGTCAGTCAGATCTATCTGACGCATCACCAGCATCTTTGCGATATCGCCCGGCAATGCGCGCATACGAGCTGGCCGTGCCGCTCGAGCCGGAACGGCGAGTTGCGTGACACGTCGAAGCCCAAGAGCTGCCCTATCAAGGCCGGCCGGGCCGGCGACCAGCACCCGGCAGCCGGGCAGCGCGCCAAAAGGACCCCGCCCGTCATATGAACTGCATCCCTCATAGTGCGTCGCAACATTTTGATGCTGCACTGCGGAACTTTGCGGTAAAGCGGGAGTTCTCTGTGCTTCTAGCAAGCGAGGGCTCGATGAGGCGCTACAAGATTCTGCCGTCGGAACCAGGGCTGTGGTCTGTGATCGATAGCCTGACAGGGCTTCCCGCCGAGAGATACGGTCGGCCGCTCACCGGGCTGACCCGGTACGAAGCCGAAGAGGCTGCCTTTAACCTCAGCGAGAGCACTCCGCCATGGATGGCCTTGGTCAGACGTCGCAGACCTTAATCAAGGCTGCCGAATCCACGGATGGTCGAACGCGATGCGCCTCCCACTCCATCACACCCTTTCGCGTAACCTCTCACCTCTTCCTTCTGGATGCGCGCGTCATGGCAGGGGGCGCATGTGCTCCCCAGTTCGCCCTGGCATAAGAGCCGGACCGTCGCGGTGCGCCACCAGATGGTTGGCGACCGTGGCCGGAATCGTCGCCCGTTCTCTTGCCGATGAAGTGCGGGGTGCCCGATACCGAAATGGCGCGCGAGCTCCCGAAACTTCTGCCGATCCTGACACAGGCGATCGACTGGAACCTCATCGAGCAGCAGTATGACGAGTTGATCAAATATGCGGCGGCCCTGCAGCACCGCACGGCCGATGCGGAATCGATCCTGCGCCGCTTTGCGCGGGCGAGCGTGCAGCGCCCAAGCTACAGGGCGCTGGCCCAACTCGGCAAGGCAATCAAGACCATTTTTCTCACCGCTATCTCGGCTCGGAAGCCTTCCGGCGCGAAATCCACGAAGTGTCGCTTGGCAGTTAATAGTGAGAACGCAGTCGTTCAGTCAGGTTTAGCAGTTTATTGCGAGAATGGCGTAGCTCGGATTCTTCATTTTAACTGCAGTCGCATCAGTGCAGTGGTGCTGAACTCCCTGGCGAGGCGACCGGCATCTTCGTGCTGGAGGAGAATATCGGACCGGTGCGTCGCGCGGTGAGCAAGCACGACGGCCCGACCTTCGACGAGTTCGATCTGGCGAAACTGCCGCTCTTTCGCAACGTGGTCGATCTTCAGCGACAGCCTAGCGACCCCGGCTTCTAAACGCCGTCATGGAGTAGCTCCTGCACTCGTTCGACCGAAATGTCCGATTCAAAGATCAGGTCGTGAGGGAATGCCCTCCCCGCAGATGATCGGCAGTCGCTCGATCGCGCGACGCGCGGGATCGGCTTCTTCCGTGAACCCGCAGGTCGATATCAGAAAAAGGTTGCGGCGGTTACCGCGAACTCATGGCTGGCGCAGCAAGCGCTCTTTTCAGCAAGCGCCCTGGTCGGGAGCCGGTGAGGATGAAATTCGGCTCGGGTGCGACGATTACATGCTCGATGTTCCATCCGGTCTTCCCGAGCATGTCTATAGCGACTTTTTTGTGTCCGAAACTGAACAAGAGTGTCGGAGCCCCACCCGCTGGCAGGCCGCTGGCCGTTGTCGCCGGCGCGGTCGAGTTCAGAGATATCCGGTTCGAATACCGGCAAGGAAAAGGGGTAATCGAGAATCTATCGCTCAGGGTCCGCGCCGGCGAGAAGGTCGGGCTCGTCGGCATGTCGGGGTCCGGCAAGTCAACGCTTGTCAGCCTGCTTCTGCGGTTCTTCGACGTAAACGATGGCGCAATCGTCGTCGACGGCCAGGATATTCGTTCGGTGACGCAGGCAAGCCTGCGTCAGAATATCGGGGTCGTGACCCAGGATGTCTCGTTGCTCCATCGCTCTGTCGGGGACAATATCCGTTACGGCCGGCCGGATGCCTCGCCGGAGGAGGTCGAACGCGCCGCAATGCTGGCCGATGCGGACTGTTTCGTGGCCGATCTCAAGGACAGCGAAAACCGCACCGGCTACGATGCTTTCGTCGGTGACCGCGGGGTGAAGCTTTCTGGCGGCCAGCGTCAGCGGGTCGCCATCGCTCGGGTGCTGCTTAAGGACGCGCCAATCCTCCTTCTAGACGAGGCGACTTCTGCCCTGGACAGCGAAGCCGAGGCGGCGGTCCAAAAAAACTCGAGCTCATAATGGAGGGCAAGACGGTGATCGCCATTGCCCACCGCCTGTCGACGATTGCCAGCATGGACAGGATCGTCGTGCTCGACAAAGGGCGCATCGTTGAGGAGGGCTCCCCCTCGGAGCTACTCAAACGCGACGGCCTGTATGCCCGCCTGTGGCGGCGGCAGACCGGCGGCCACATTGCCGACAGTTCCGAGGAGAGATAAGCCGACTGGAAGGTCGTTCGTCACGGCTCCGCGCTGCTCGCAATGCTTGGCTGTTGTCGTAGAGAGCGGGCATTTTCGCGTTAGACAAATCTCGGCTTTCGCCGCCTCCGTCGCAAATGTGTGGGAAGGGGCGACGAGATTGCCACAAGAGCTCTTCGGTTCTATCGCGAGAAGCTGACCGCCCGCGGCCGTGCCGATGCTGGTACCGCCGAGTCTTAAGCAGTGGTGATCGCTCGACTTCGTCTCCGACCGTTCCACATCCTCATCGTTTGCCGACGCCACCAATTGGCCCCGCAACGGGTCGCGAGCCGGAGTTCAACCAAGCCGTTCGCCCTAAAACTGATCCAGCTCAAGGCAGCCCACCGCTACCAATGTAGAACGGGCAACGAGCGCGGTGCGCACCAGACAAAGGGCAATAAAGCCGTCCTCGACATCGCATCGGAGTTCAACGTCTTTGCACCAATGCCCAGGAACGGTCGACGCGACAAACAACTCCCAACGTACAGGCGCTGAGAGCCGCCGACGTTCGGAAAATCACAAACGGGCTATCCCGATCCCTGGGGGGCCAAGGAGGCCGCCCCATGAATCGCTGCACATCATCAGTTGCAATTCTTGCTTTCGCCACCCCTGCACATTGTCTGCCGTCGCTACCGCGGCGGATCGGACCATCTATGCAGCCGCCCGACAAGAGCCTCGTGTTTCTTAGTGGCGTCGGCTACACGTGGCTCAAGGCCAACGAGCTTGTTTACGACAGGGGCAGATCACAATGGGCACGAACAATCCGCCGCTTTCGCCCGAGGACGTCGAACGCTTCGGGCCTGATCCCCTTACCAGCTTCCGCACCAATCTGGCGTCGGTTGAAGAGCGCATCACGCTTGCTTGCGCACGGGCCGGGCGCGACCGTGCCTCCGTGCGGTTGCTGCCGATCACCAAGACGGTGCCGGCCCATATCCTGCGATATGCCTTCGACGTCGGCATCAGCACTTTCGGCGAGAACAAGATCCAGGAGGCAATGACAAAGTGCGAGGCGCTTCACGATCTCGCCATCGACTGGAGCATCGTCGGACATCTCCAGACCAACAAGGCCAAATATCTGACCCGCTTCGCGCGTGAGTTTCATGCGCTCGACAGCCTGCGGCTCGCCGACCTTCTGAACACGAGGCTGGAGCGCGAAGATCGCTTCCTCGACGTCTATGTGCAGGTCAACACGTCTGGCGAGGACAGCAAGTTCGGCCTCCATCCGAACGCACTGCTGCCCTTCGTGGAGACCCTCGATCAGGTTCCCCGTCTCCGGCCATGCGGGTTGATGACACTTGCGCTGTTTTCCTCCGACATGGCCAAGGTGCGGCCTTGCTTCATTCTGCTGCGCCGGCTTCGGGACAAAGCCGTGAAGCACAACGCCGCGCTGACCGGGCTCTCCATGGGTATGACCGGAGACTTCGAGGAAGCCATCGAGGAAGGCGCCACTGTCGTGCGCGTCGGTCAGGCCATCTTCGGCAAGCGGCCGACGCCTGACGGCCACTACTGGCCGGGTTTCGCCCCCACCGATCGGGGAATTGAACCATGATTTTTCGCAAACGTAACAAGTGCGATCCTGTCCCTAGAGCAACGCGCTGTCAGCCGCTCCATCTGCCCGCTATGATCCGCCCTTGACAGATGTCTATACGCGTCAGCCGTCATACCCTCCCCAGAAGGCAACGTAGTCATGACCGGCCCTCCCCAGAAGTGCCGGCGCAACGAAAGTCACTTGCCAGCGTTGCCGTTGATCGAAGCCGCAGGAGGACGAAATGGCCGATGACAAGACCAAGCGTGATTTCCGCGACCGCAACCGCGTATCCGCCGATGAGGATTATGAGGTGGAACATTTCGCACGCGAGAACGGCATCACGCCAGAGCAGGTCCGTGAGCTAATAAAAGCCAACGGGAATGACCGCGACGCTTTAACAGCCGCTGCAAAGCAATTGAATACCGTGCTGCAAGGAGGTCCGCTGACCGGCTGATAGAGACATCACCATTTGGCACCAACGTGCGAGCATACAGGCTGCGGCAAGAATCGACAGGCTCGCGTTAGAGCGCTGGGGCACGTCGTTTCGGATGCCTTGCCTTCAACTTCAGACCGGGGGCTTGAAACGTCGACGCCGATCGTGAGGTCGGCGATGGTCTCGTCGTGGACTTCAACCGAATCCGGCAAACTGATCTTCTTGCAGCCTTGGCCGCTAGGGGACATTGCCGGTTGTGCTTTGACCGGTAATCGGTCTCGCGTTCAGCTCACGTGCCGAATGTGTCGAGCGAATGGAACCGATCACGCTTCGCAAAACCTCGAGTTTTGCGATGCCTGGTTTGTTTGACGGCCTGCAGATCAAGCGGCCTTGTCGAAATTCGAACCCGTCCAGCCTTAAAATGTCCTGCCGGACCGAGGCGGAGGGCTTTGTGCGGAAGGTGATCGCAATCGCTTCGGGTCCTACGTCGACCTGGCTCAACCCTAACTCCGCTGCATCTATTCGCAGTCGGCTTACCTCCAGCAGCGTGGCCGCTTCGCTCGGCATGGCTCCAAAGCGATCCTCCACCTCGTCGGCAAATGCATTGACCGTCTAAATGCGTGCTCATGCGGAACAATCGCGAATACAGGCTGAGGAGTATGGTTGGCTCCCGCACATAGCTTTCTGGGAACGACCCTCCGGCCTGCAAGTTGATGTCCGGAAGTTGCATGTCAGAGCCGGGGTCGCCTCGCGCAATCGATGAGGCACGCTCGAGCCCGACGCCGATGAGCTTGACGTGACCCGCTTGTTCTTCGCCGAAAAGATCGCCGGCGCCGCGCAGGTCGAGGTCCCTTTGGCTGATGGCCAGGCCAGAGCCAAGCCGGTCGAGAGCTACAAGAGCCGAAAGTCGGGACCTTGTGGCTTTAGCCAATTCCCTGCCGGGCTCGGTCAAGAGAAGTGCAATGCCTTGCACCCTTCCTCTGCCTACACGACCCCGAAGCTGGTGGAGTTGTGCAAGTCCGAAATGGTCGGCCCGCCAAACGAGAATGGTGTTGGCCCGCGGTATATCAAGTCCGCTTTCGATAATGTCAGTGGCCAACAAAATGTCGCCTTCGCCTGCTGCGAACCGGACAACTATCTCGTCCAGTTCACGCCCTTTCATTTCGCCATGCGCGATCTTCACCGATAGCTGCGGAACCAGCCTGCCCAGTTGTTCAACGACAGTCTCGATGTCATCTATGCGTGGTACGACAAAGAAGCTTTGTCCTCCGCGGCGGTATTCGCGCAATAGAGCAGCTTTGGCCGAGCCGGCATCGAAAGGAGCCAAGATGGTGCGAACCGGACGCCGCTTGGCAGGTGGTGTGTTCAGGACGCTGACTTCCTGCACGCCCGCCATCGCCAATTGAAGCGTGCGGGGTATCGGCGTGGCGCTCATGGTCAGAGTGTGGAGGCATGGCGCCAACCCTCGCAGTGATTGCTTCAGCTTGGCCCCGAACCGATGCTCTTCGTCGATTACGAGCAGCCCGAGGTCGCTGAAGGCCACCCCTTTGGCCGCAACAGCATGGGTCCTGACGACGACTGCGATGTTGCCGCTTCTCAGACCATCCTTCACTTTCCTTGTCTCTGTCGATGCGACCACCCTGGAAAGGTGAGCAACTTGGATGTTGAACCCTGCGAAACGCCGGCAGAACGTCTCGTAGTGCTGACGCGCGAGCACGGTGGTGGGCGCAACCATAGCAACCTGCTTGCCACAAAACGCGGCCGCAGCACACGCCCGAAGCGCCACCTCGGTCTTTCCAAAGCCGACGTCGCCGCAGACCAGCCGGTTCATCGTTTTGCCCGACGACAGGTCATCCAATACGGCTCGGATTGCGGCGGCTTGGTCGGGGGTCGCGGGGTAAGGGAATCGCGCCGCGAAGCGAGCAAGATCAGCACGCGGCGGCTTGATCATTTCGGCGGACTGGCAGGACCTGGCCTTCGCCACGGCGACCATCCGCTTGGCTACCTTCTGGATCTGGCGGACTACAGACTGGCGCCGCTTCTTCCAGCCTTCACTGTCTAGTCGGTCCAAGGCTATCGCTTCTGGTTCGGATCCATAGCGCCATATACGGCCAAACTCCTCCACTGGTACCAGCAAGGAAGCTCCACCATCATATTCAAGCTTCACGATATCCTGTTGCAGGCCAGCCACTTCAATTTGTTCGATCGCGGCAAGGACGCCCACGCCATGGTCTTCATGGACAACCAAATCGCCGAGCCGGAGTTCGGGTTCGGCTATGCCGTTGCCGGAGCCCGCGTTTGCAGTCGATGACGGGCCGAATATGTCCGCTGCCGCAACGACTGCAATTTGAGATGGCCCGTCGACAAAGCCCTCCGTGAGATCGAATTCCGCCTTCAGAAGAGAGCCTCTTTCGACAGAGAGGATTTGCGGCCAATCGGCGACCGGGTCCATCTTGCGACCGACCTTACGGTCGAGCAGCCGCTCTGCTCGGCGCAATTCCGAAGCTTCGCCAGTGACCACCACACTAAACCCCGAGCTTGTGCGCGCCTGGGCGAACTCGGCGAATTCGTGCCCGGCTCGCGGCAGGTGGAAGAATTTGGGAATTCGGCCAACCGGGATCGTAAGACGCAAGCACTGGCGATCCCGTAGCGAGTCGTCCCATTCCTCACGCGACAAATAAAATTGTTTCGCCGTGGGCCGCGCCATCGCGGATACTTGCCGCCTGCCGCGCCACGCCTCCTCTATGAGGTCCAAGACGCGAGTGAGCGAGATTTCTTCCAATCCATCCAGGAAGCAGATGGAAGCCGTTGATGCCACATCGAAGAGCGCCGGCAAGTCTGAGTAGAGCGAGACTAGACGTTCCTCCATCGGGATCGTTCGCATCGCTGCAGGGTCGAACTCGTTGCCAGCTTCCAACATGAGCTCGGAGGCCGGGCCAATTACGACTCTGTGCAGAGATCGCTCGCTTCGTTGAGTGATTGGGTCATATGCCTTAAGTTCGGAGATGGCGCCGCCAACCCCCAATACAGCACGAATAGGGCAGTCACGGTCAGCAGGAAAAACGTCGATAAGATCGCCGCGGATGGCTATCTCGCCTGGTTCATCGACTCGATCATCGGCAACATATCCAGTTCTCTCAGTCAATACCCGAGCGCCCTCGGGTTCACCTTTTGCCCAATCTGCAGGGTGGCGAAACCCTGGCCGATTACCGAGGGGGCGGTACCCTCTGCAGGGCAGATTCGACCGAAGTAACCGTGATGCGGGGTCCTTTCGTAGGGCCGCAACAGCATGAAGTACGCTGACCCGCCGTCCCATAGTGGCGCGAGTGGGCCACACCCTGTCGAATGGCAGGCAATCCCACGGCGGCAAACACAGGATGTCAGCTGCTGGGAGGAAGTGGCGCAATGCCTGTGTGATGTCAGCGGCACTGCGTTTGGAACTCGCGATATGGAGCATGTCCCCATTTCGAGTGGTTTCCATAGCGCTGATCAATGCCGCAGCTACCGCGGCAGCTGGCGGTGTGTCGGCTTCTTCTCCTGTTGCAAGTTCGCACTGCTTCGCAGACGCGCCATCAAATTGCTCGAGCTGCTCAGCCTTTTCGGCATTGGAGGTCTCTCTATCCACGTCTCACCTTCCCGATCCTGGGGTAAAAACGGCCGCGACGCGCCCGGCGTTCCGACTTGCCGAGGGGTCCATCGCCGGGAAGGGTGGTGCGCAGCTGAAGAGCCAGGGCACGGTCAAATGGTACAATCCCGAAAAAGGCTTCGGCTTCATTGCACCCAATGACGGTGAGAAGGATGTCTTCGTTCATGCCACCGCGCTGACCCGCTCAGGGCTCAGCGTGCTGGTGGAGGGACAGAAGGTTTTTGTCGAATGCGGGCAGGGCAAGAAAGGCCTGGAAGTCCGGAGCATTCGCCTCGCCTAGAAGCCAATACGTTGGCCAAGGGCCAAATTGCCGCTCATACAAAGAAAAAGCCCACTGCCGGGAGGAGGTGGCAGTGGGCTCGATTTGAAATGCAGCGCGGGAGGAGGTGCACCGCATTCAGCGACGGCATCGCATCTGGGAGGAGTAGATGGCCGACAACATGATCATATCGATCGCCGCAGATATTGCAATGCACAAATTTCATATCGCACGTGCGAAGGCGTTTCCTGGGTATAAGCATCGACATTGTCTCGAAAGATCCACCCACCAAATCGTTGCAAGAGCTGGCGGCTTTAGAGATTAATGGTATTGGTCATTTTGCTCTCCTTTGCCTTGTTGCAAGGAGGGCAGAATACTATGCCGAGCGAGCGCGGCCGTTCTTATCAAAAGTCCCGTGGTTCAGGCAGCTTAATCTGCATAGTTGCCGGCTCGGGATAAGATCCCTACGAGCATATCGACAGCATCAATGTGAAGACCCGCGATCCGATAGAAGCTGCAGCTGATATACCGTCATCATGTGGTAGTCTGGCCCGCATGACGACGCTTCATCTGAATTGGCGCGGAAGACGATGAATCCCACAAAGCCGAATAGAACGCATCCGCCGAAATGGATCGAGCCTCAGCTGACGCGCCTGGTCGACGAAGCGCCCGACGGCCCCGGTTGGCTTCATGAGATCAAGTACGACGGATACCGCATGCACGCGCGGATCGACGGCAGCGACATCCGCTTGCTCACCCGCACCGGCCTTGATTGGTCGCATCGCTATCAAGCGACGATAGCAGCCCTCCGCGCGCTGCCGGTGAAAGAGGCATATGTCGACGGGGAGCTGTGCGCCGTTCGGGCAGACGGCGTCACCTCCTTCAGCCGCCTGCAGGCAGCTATGGACGAGGGCCGCACGGGCGATCTTGCCTTCTTTGCTTTCGATCTTCTGTTCCTGAACGGAGAAAGCATTGCGAAGCTGCCGCTCATCGACCGCAAAGCGCGACTGGAAGGCCTGTTTTCGACCGACATCCCCGGCCTGCGCTTCAGCGATCACGTGATGGGCGACGGGCCTGTGTTCCGCAAGCACGCCTGCAGGCTTGCACTCGAGGGCGCCATCTCAAAGCGCATCGACAGCGCCTATGCATCCGGCAATCGCGGCCTATGGGTCAAGTCAAAGTGTCTCAACAGAGAGGAATTCATCGTCGTCGGCTGGACCGATCCGACTGGAAGCCGGCCGCATATCGGCTCGCTGCTTCTCGGCTACTACACCGATGATGGTCGTCTGCTGTACGCGGGCCGCGCCGGCACGGGCATCACGGTTGCAGAGCTCAAGCGATTGGCTCGCCGGCTTGGGCTACTTCAGACAGCTCGAATGCCCCTCGACGTTCCGCCGCCGCGCGAGAGCCGGTTCGGCTCGCCGCTTGAGCTGTCGCGCGTACATTGGGTCAGGCCTGAAATGGTGGTCGAGGTTGCCTATCTCACCTGGACGGAAGACAATCTCCTGCGTCAGGTCTCGTATCAGGGTGAGCGGCAGGACAAGCCGGCCCGGCAGGTGGTGCGTTCCGTCCCCCATCCCTGATCGACATCGGGCGCCGTTTCGTTTCATTTCACCCGACTTGCTCTACCTGCAGCGGGCTGGGGGTGATCAGCGACTCCCTAGCTGGTGAATCCGCACCACCGGTGAATGCTTGTTTGCGTCGAACCGTTGTAATTCGCTCAACTGGCATTGATGCGCCCCCGTGGAACGGGATAAATCTGCAGGGGGACAGGAATGGTGCCCAGAGGTGCCCGAGCCGGTCGGTGCTTATTTCGAAGCCTCGGTACGGTAAACTCGCGCATTTACACAAGCCCTAGGCGATGCCTGTGTCGCCGATGGCGCAATGGCAGGATGCTTACAAAAAAGGGTATATCAAGACCTAATAGCTGAGCGGCCGTTGTAGCAAACCTGAAAAGATATCAATCAATCAAGGTATTACCGGCTTGGCATTCTCCTTGCGAGGTTCATGCAGATCTTAGCAGTGAAGCGTCCTTATCCGGGATGCAGCGCTCACCGGGGAGGTAGAAGCCTTGAAATCCAAAGATGTGCGTGCCCAAGCCTATTCGATGCCGCTGACAAGCCCCGCCTACCCGACGGGGCCATATCGCTTCGTGGATCGCGAGTACCTTATCATCACCTACCGGACGGACCCCGACCGGCTACGCGCCCGAGTCCCTCAGCCACTCGAATTCGATGATCCCTTGGTAAAGTTTGAGTTCATTCGAATGCCCGACTCTGCGGGTTTCGGGAGCTATATTGAGTCCGGCCAAGTCATTCCCGTTAGGTTTAACGACGTGATCGGCGGCTATTCGCATGCCATGTATTTGGACGACGGACCGGCAATTTTGGGTGGCCGTGAGTTGTGGGGATTCCCGAAGAAATATGCACATCCTGCGTTAGAGGTCTATGGAGACACACTGGTCGGCACCCTCGACTACGGCCCGGTCCGGATCGCAACAGGCACCATGGGCTTTAAACATTGGGCGCTCGACCACAGCGAGGTGCTGGCCTCGCTGTGTCAGCCGACATTCCTCCTGAAGATTATTCCGCATGTCGATGGCAGCCTGCGCGTCTGCGAGTTGGTACGCCTTAAGATGGAGGACGTGACATTGAAGGGCGCATGGGGTGCTCCCGCAGGCTTGGACTTACGGTCGCATGCACTCGCGCCGATTGCAGAACTGCCGGTTCTGGAGGTTGTTTCAGCCGCCCATTTCATCGCGGATCTGACACTCGGCCTCGGGACAGTTGTTCACGACTATCTGGCGGAGCCGCAGGCGGCGTGAAACCCGAAGTCAAGGTGATCAGAAAACGACCAGCATGTAGGTCGGGCAACAAAGAAAGTGGCTCTCACGAAGCAGCATCAAGCCGTTGCGGAAAGTTTTCCATGTGCCGTTCGCGGACGGGTTGGCCGTGCGACGACTGTTGCGATGACGATGAGCCCACCTGGTAAAGCTGGATCGGAGTGATGACGTGCAAAAAGTATTTAGCAGCCCTGCTTCGGCACTTGAAGGGCTTTTGTTCGATGGAATGTGCATAGCGGCTGGCGGCTTTGGCCTCTGTGGTATTCCCGAGCTTTTGATCAGCGCTGTTATGCAAGCTGGTACCAAGGACCTTACGATAGCCTCGAACAACTGCGGCGTCGACGACTTCGGGCTTGGTGTCCTGTTGAGGAGGAGGCAAGTCAAGAAGATGATCTCGTCTTATGTAGGCGAGAACGCCGAGCTTATGCGCCAGTATCTGAGCGAAGAGCTGGAGCTTGAGTTCAACCCGCAGGGAACGCTCGCCGAACGAATGCGTGCCGGTGGTGCCGGTATCGCAGGGTTCTACACGAAGACAGGTGTCGGCACGGTTGTAGCCGACGGCAAGGAGCATAAGACCTTCAAAGGCGAAACGTATGTGCTCGAGACCGGCATCGTCGCGGATCTCTCGATAGTCAAGGCCTGGAAGGCTGACACGTCCGGCAATCTCGTATTCCGCAAGACAACTCGCAACTTCAATCCTCCGGCGGCGACCTGCGGCAACATCTGCGTCGCGGAGGTCGAGGAGATCGTTCCTGTTGGCGGCCTCGATCCCGATCAGATCCACCTGCCGGGGATCTACGTGCATCGCCTGGTTCAGGGCGAGCATGAGAAACGGATCGAACAACGCACGACGCGTGCGGCGGCTTGAGGGGAGAGAAAAAATGGCCTGGGACAGAAACCAAATGGCGGCGCGGGCTGCACGAGAACTTGAAGACGGCACTTACGTCAATCTCGGCATCGGCATTCCCACGTTGGTCGCCAATTACATTCCGGACGGCATCCATGTAACGCTGCAGTCGGAGAACGGCCTGCTTGGTATTGGTCCATTCCCGACCGAGGAGGAGATCGACGCCGATCTTATCAATGCCGGCAAACAAACGGTGACCGCACTGCCAGATTCCGCCTTCTTCGACTCGGCGCAGAGCTTTGCAATGATCCGCGGCGGCAAGATCGCCATGGCTATCCTCGGCGCCATGGAAGTAGCCGAAAACGGTGACTTAGCGAATTGGATGATCCCCGGAAAGCTGGTGAAGGGCATGGGTGGAGCAATGGATCTGGTCGCCGGCGTCAAGCGCGTCGTCGTGGTCATGGACCACACCAACAAGCCGGGGAAGTCCAAAGTGTTGAAGGCGTGCACTCTGCCGCTGACCGGCAAATCGGTTGTCAACAGAATCATCACGAACCTTGGCGTTTTAGATGTCGTTGAAGGAGGCCTGAGGCTGGTGGAGGTCGCCAATGGCGTAACCGAAAGCGAACTGCGCAACGCAACGGAGGCGGCGATCGTCAACTGATCGGCGGTCCCAGAACGCACGTTCAAGCCCACAAACCGAAAATGGCGCCACAGAGGGCTTCGATATTCCGATGTTCATCCTCTCCTGCCGCACCGACGAGGCTGGTATCGTCTCGGGCCTCGAACTCGGCGCCGACGATTATGTCACCGAGCCGGTCGGTACGAACTAGCTCGTCGCGCGAATCTGCGTGGCGCTTCGAAGCTTGCCCCTTTGCCACGCGGCTAACAGCCCGTCTTTCCCAGGGACGTTGGTTCTCGGAATATCGGGCGGCGTAAACACGCCAACCTGCACCACCGCGGTGGTGAACGCGCTTGTCAAGGCGGTCGCGTTGCGCGTGCCGGCGGACACCGGTCTGATCGAGATTACCGAGGCGACACCCTCGCTTTTCGCCGGGCTATCCCGCGACGCACTCGGTGCATCCGGAGAAGGGATCATCCAGCGCGTCGAGAAGGCCGATCTGCTCGTGGTCGGAACGCCTGTCTATCGAGCATCCTACACCGGTGCCCTCAAACACCTGTTCGATCTCGTCGACTATCGTGCGCTGACGGGCAAGACCGTGCTGCTCGCGGCGACCGGTGGCACCCCATACCATGGCCTGGTGCTCGAACATCAACTCCGGCCACCATTTCTGCAACCAATTCTGGCACCGCCTGGTTGGTACTCAACAACGAGCTTCAATGGCTTGAACCTGTCGAAGTCCTACGGAGCGTTTCTGTCATTCCTCGCGTCTGTCTAGCCGCACCAGCGCTTCATTGACCATCAGCCGGATCGGGCGCAGTGGATGATCGGCTGGAACGAAATCCTCCAACCGCTTCATCGTGAACAGCTGCTCCATGAACGCATCGCTCCCGCGCATCGAACCGCTTCGCCAAGGTGGATCAGTAGTCTATGTTTGGCGTAGGCATTTCAGCAGCCGGCTAGGCGCCCGCCGCCACGTGCGGCCACGCCGGCATCAACCGGCGGGCAGATGCGCCGAGGGCAACAAGCGCGCCTGACGCAACGCCGCCAGATCAGCCGAGCCGGTGCAGAAGCAGGCGACGGCCAACTGGCGGATGACGATCTCGAAATGCGCGACAACCGCCTCGGTGGACACCGTCGCCGCGCGCAGCACGCCGGCCGCCTGCCCGGCGATGTCCGCGCCCAGGTGGATGGCCTTGGCCACGTCGACGCCGTCGCGGATCCCGCCCGACGCTATCAGCTTCACCGTTGGCAGCGCCCGACGTACCGCCTGCACGCTGGCCGGGGTCGGAATCCCCCAATCGGCGAACGCCATTGCCACTGCACGGTCGGCGGCATCGCGGGCGCGCTCGCCCTCCACCGCGGCCCAACTGGTGCCGCCGGCGCCGGCGACATCGATCACCGCCACGCCCGCCTCGACGAGCGCACAGGCCACCGAGGCGGACAGGCCCGACCCCACTTCCTTGGCCACGATCGGCACGCCCACGCTGCGCGCGGCGCGAGCGATCTGCGCCAGGACGCCGCCCCAGTCGCGGTCGCCCTCCGGCTGTACCGCTTCCTGCAGCGGATTGAGATGGACGATGAGTCCATCGGCCTCCAGCGCATCTACCGCCCGGCGCGCCAGGTCCAGGCCGTCGGCCTCGCGCAGTTGCGCGGCGCCGATATTGGCCAGCAAGGGAATGTCTGGCGCCAGGCGGCGCAGCGCGCGCGTCAGCCCCTGTGAGTTGCGGGATTGCAGGCTCACGCGCTGCGAACCGACGCACATGGCGATCCCCAAGGCTTGCGCTGCCTCGCTCAGATGCCGGTTGATGGCCTCGGCGCGTGGCATGCCGCCGGTCATGGAGCTGATCAGCAGCGGCGCGGGCATAGTCTTGCCCAGCAGCGAGGCGCGCAGGTCGATCTGCGTCCAGTCCAACTCGGGCAATGCGCAGTGTTCGAAACGGATGTACTCCCAGCCGGCGGCGACCGTGGCCGGCGCCGTTCGCCGATCTAGCACGATGTCCAGATGGTCGTCCTTGCGCCGGCTCAGGGCGGTGTCGCTCATGCTCGCTCCATCCGTCGCATCGGGCGACGGCGTTGCTTCGGATCGGACCGACGGCAGCGCGCGCACGCCGCCGTCTCCCGCGCGTTCAGGCCGGCGCACGCTGGCCTCCCCCCGCAGCGTCGCTGTGGTAACGTCTGGTCGAGGTCTGGTAGTACTGCGCGCGGATGGCCGCCATGGCCTCGATCAACCGTCCCCACGGCGCGGGAAGGCGTTCTTGCGCCATCACCCGGTGCAGCATGCGCGTATGGCCGGCCAGCTCGTCGTTGAGGAACTCCACCACAGGTATAGCCGGATAGCGCTGCAGCAGCAGGATCGCCGCATTGTCGGCCTCGCCGGCCGACCTGTCCTTGTCGCGTCCATGCAGATCGTTCTGCAAGCGCCCTATCGCGGAGATGAGCCGCAGGACCTGGCGAAACGCCGGACGCACGCGCAAGGTCGCCATGTCCAGCCCCCACAGCAACGACAGGCAACAGAACACGTTAGCGTAGGCGATCGAATCGATGCCGTTGTGCAGGTACTCGGCGTAGGACCAGCGTTCCGCCCCTGCCGCCTGCGCGTGTCCGGCGTGCAGCGCCGCGCAGTAGCACTGTGTATCGTCGAGAAGCTGAGCATAGTCGCGACGATCGTAGGCGAGCGCGGCCAGCGAAGCGCGCAGCACAGCGCAGCCCTCGAATCCGGGGAGCGCGCACGGTACGCCCTGCCCCAGCGCCTGCTCCACCGCAGCGAGCTGCTCCGGCGCGATCAGGCCAAGGTCGTTGCAATCGTCGAGCCAGAACAGCAGCGCCAGTTCGCGATAGAACGCCACGATCAGCGTTTCGTCCTGCGGATCGCGGCCGGTGCGGGCGCTGGTGTCGCGCAGGCTCGGTTCGATACGCTGCAGGATGTACTGGCCGCCCCTGACCGCTTCCACGGCATGCTCGTCGGCGAACCCGGTCAGGGAACGCCCCCACTCCAGCACCTGCTGCAGCGCGAGTTCGGTCTGGATCATGGCGCCGCTCCTGGTCCCTCGGCCAGGACGCGCCGCCCCCAACGAAGCGCCAGCAACAACCCGGCAAGTTCGGCCACGCGCACGACCCGGGTGGGGCAATACAGTTCCTTGCCGATCCACAGCGGCGTCTGCGGCAGTGCGTGCGCCGCATGGCGGGCGAGCATCCACTCCAGCGCACGCGCCACCGCCTGCGCGATGCGCCGGCGCCCTGTCGGCTCTTCGCTCCCGTCCATCACGTGCAACGCGAACAGCGCATAGGCCGTTTCCTCGAATGTGGACACGCGACCGGCGCCCCAGCCGCCGTCGTCGCGCTGCGCCTGCAGCAGCGCCGCCAGCGCGCGCTCGTCGCGCCACTGGGGGTTGTCTTGCGCCAGCGCAGCGACCGCATGCGCGGTGGGATACAGCCACGAAACGTGCCATTTTTCGTTGTCCCATAGACCGTGCGGGTTGCGATTGGCCTCGACGTAGGCGCTGGTGCCGGCGGCGGGCTTTCCCAACAGTCGCAACGCATGCAGGGCATGGATGTTGGTCGACACCGAGGCATTGCGTTCGCCGGGGAAGGTGACGAACAGCTCGCCGATTTCGAAATGGCGCAACGCATCGACCGCCGGGTCGCGGCCCGCAAGGCGCAGGACGCACAACGCAACGGCGGTGTCGTCCGCATCGGCCGCGAAGTGCAAGGCCGGGCCCAGACCGCGCACGCCCAGGCGGGCGTCGAGCTGCGCGACGATCACGCGCACCGCCTCGGCGAGCGCGGGATGCGCGAACAGCCCGGCCAGATGCAGGGTGTACAGCGACCAGCATGGCTCGAACACATTGATCGGCCAGACGTTGGGCACGACACCTTCGATGCCGCTGCGCGTCGCCCGCGATGCCGCCTGCAGATATGCGTCGGCGCGCCCGACCTGAGGCGTGCTCCCCTGTGTCACGGCGTGCGCACGCCACGCGGCGGTGGCCGCCGGACTGATGCCGATGCTGCCGTCGTCATCGGGGCATGCGGTGGTCGGCGACGTCCCCCAGGCTTCCCAGGAGTGCAGCAACGGATGGCCGCTCGGCAACGTCGCCACCGCCCCCAGCCTGACTAGGCACGCTTGCCGCAACGGCAACAGCGCCGGGTGGCGCGGAAACGCCACGCCGCCCAGCAAGGATGCGGCCTCGCCGCACAACTGCGGCAGGATCAGCTCCGCGCCGATCGGCGCGTCTTCCGGCACCGCATGCGCGTAGGGATCGGGCTGGCGCTCGAGGAACCGGGTTGCAGCCTGGACTGCATCGGCAGCGCCGGGAAAAGGATCGGCACGCTGCAATGCCAGCAACGCCGCCCACGTGGGCGCATAGCGGAACAGCGGGAAGTCCGCGCTTCCCCATCCGCCATCGGCCTGTTGCTGCGCGAGGAGCCACGAGTATGCGTCCTGCCGACCGGTGACGTTGCCGTGGAACTGCAGAGCTCGCGCCGTGTCGTAGACGGACGGACCGACGCTGCCGCCGTCGCTCATCTCGCTCAGCAGGTGGCGCAATTCGGAAAGGATCTGTTCGGACAGCGCGTTCACGCGGGATATTCCTTCTGCACACGGTTGACGAGAACCAGGATAGGGCAGACGCCGCGCACGTCGCCGCAGGCCCGTCGCGGCCCGGCACACGGGCAGCGCCGGACGGCCGCCCTGCTCCGGCGCGGCGACGCGCCCCGAAGCCGGCGCCGGTCCGCCGCATAGGCTTGCTCGCGCAGCGCGCCGCGTGCGCCGCGGCCGTGCTGGGCAACCGCTGCGATCGGCGCCGCCGACTCGGAAATGCACCGCTGCCGCCAGCCGATCGCAGCGGCACAGGGGCGGCTCCATGCGGACGCGCGCGCTCATGCGCAGGGCGCGTGCTTGAACAGATACGCATTGGCCCGCTGCAGCATCTGCGCCAATCGTTCCGCACGCGGACCCAGCGGGGCGATGGCCTCCCCGGCGTCGCGCAACAGATCCAGCGCGAACTGGCGCGCTGCCTGCAGCCCCATGATCGACGCGCAGGTCGGCTTCTGCGCCGCCGCGTCCTTGCCGGGCGTCTTGCCCAGCGTCGCGGTATCCGCTGTCGCGTCGAGAATGTCGTCGACTACCTGCAACGCCAGGCCGAAACAGGCGCTGTAGCGATCGAGCGCACAGTACAGCGCAGCGTGCGCGGCATCCTCCGAGATGGCGCCTAGCGCGCCCATGCGAACGGACGCGCGCACTAGTGCTCCGCTCTTCATCCGGTGCATCGCCACGATCCTGTCCAGCTCGACGTGCTTTCCGACCAGCGATAGATCCCTGGCCTGTCCGCCTGCGGCACCCTCGGCGGACACCGCCTGCGCCAGTTCGCGCACGAGCGCGATACGGTTGTGGCCCGGCGCATCCAGGCTCGCCAGGGTCAGGAAGGCGTGCGCCTGCAGCGCATCGCCGACCAGGATCGCAGTGGCTTCGCCGAACTTGACGTGCACGGTCGGAAGGCCGCGGCGAAGCACGTCGTCGTCCATCGCGGGCAGGTCGTCGTGGACCAGGGTACAGGCGTGCATCATTTCGATGGCGGCGCCGACGTCGTCGAGCATGTGCGCCGGCGTGTCGGCCAGTGCGCCGGCAGCCAGACAGAGCAAGGCGCGGGTGCGCTTTCCGCCATGCAAGGTGGCGTAGCGCATCGCCGCCATCAGCTCGGTCTCACCGTCGTCTTCGGCGCAGAGGAGACGCGCCAGCGCCTGTTCGACCCGCTTTGCGCCGTCCTGCATCCAGATCTCCGGCACGCCGGATGCGCCGCGCGCCTGCGCGCCCAATCCGCCGAACGCGGAAACGCCAGTTCGGTCGTCGTGTAGCGTGGAACCGGTCTGCATGTTGTTCATGTCCTTGTACCTGCCAGGAGACCGCAACGGCGAGCGGCGAGCCGCCGCGGTGTTGACGGCGTCGCACCGAGCGAGCGCGCCGAGTGCAGCAATGCCGCGCGTCGCCGGCGCCGCTTCCTCGCCACACGGGGCGTGCGATGCCAGCTCATGAGAATCCGATGCGGATTGTCATGGACGGATGTGCGGTCGGGTAATAGCGCCGGCCTTTTTCGACGCCGCTCAGCAACCGCGGCCGCACCCCGGCCTTGTGCATGGTCAGCGCCAAGGCGATGGAGAACTGCACCAGTTCCAGCCATACCAGGTGGTAGCCTATGCAGACGTGTGGCCCGGTACCGAACTGCAGCATGTCCACCGGCCGGATCGGCTCCGTGCGTTGCAGCCACCGCGTCAGGCGGAACTGATCAGGCGCCTCGTGGAGCAGCGCCGAGGTCGAGAAATGCAGCAGCGGGATGCACAGATGGGTGCCCGCGGGAATGCGCCGTTGGCCGAGTTGCAATTCCTGCAGCGCGCGACGCGGCAGGAGCGTAGTCGCCGGATGCACGCGCAGCGTCTCGCGGAACAGCGCCTCGGCGACCGGACACTGCGCCAGGTCCGCGTGTCGGGTCGGCACCGCGCCCACGCGTTGCGCCTCCTCGACCAGGGCGTCCCACAGCACAGGCTGCCGCGCCAGCTCGATCACCATCCAGGCCAACGTCGAGGCGGTGGTGTCGTGACCGCCAAGCAGCAGCAAGCGGATATTGGCGACCAGGACGTCATCGGAGAGCGCATCATCGCTGCGATCGAAGGCGCTTACCATGTCGTTGATCAACCCGGTTCGCGCGGCATGCGCGCGCGCGTCGCGGACGAACTGGCGCAACTGCGCGTCGATCCAGTCGCGGGCGGCGCGGCCGCGCCGCAAGGGCAGTCCGGGCAGGTCGATCGGAGGCGCGACGATCAACTGCAGCAGTTGCCGGTACTTGCGATGCCAACCCGGTAGGTCGTTCGCGGGGATTCCCATGAGGCTGAAGATGAGCTTGAGCGTCAGATCGCCGGTTTCGCGCAGGATGGTTACGTCGCCGCGGTCGCGCCACGCCTGAACCCGCGCCAGGATGATGGGCGCGAACAGGTCGCCGATGCCGGCCTGGGTCAGCCCCTTGGGCAGGAACGCCGCCTTGATCGCATCGCGCGCCTGCCGGTGCGCGACGCCGTCCTGGGCGACCAACGTTCCGCCAAGCAATTCGGGCGCGATCTCTTCGATCAGCGCCGAGGACACGTCCTTGTGCCGGAGTAGTGCGAACGCGTCTGGATCCACGCAGGTCATCAGGTGTCCGGCAGGGCCGAAATCAAGCCAGAAGTGGCTGCCCAGCGTCCGTTCCGCGCGCCGCAGCAGGCGCGGCAGGTCGCAGACGATGGCGGGAAGATGCCCGACCAGAGGGAAAGCGCCAGGCACGACCGGGATGTCGTACCGCAGCCGGTGCCGACGATTCAGCGGGTTGAGCAGCATGTCCATCAGCAGCGCGGTGCCGCGGCCGCTTCGGCACCGGCAGGCCGCGCGGTGCGGCTGTTGCCACCGTCGGCGTAGGTCGGCACATGCGCGAGCATGCCGCCATCAATGCACACGACCTGGCCGGTGATGAACGCAGCATCGTCGGAGAGCAGGAACGCCACCAGCCCGGCCACGTCCTCGGGACGCCCGGCGCGCGGCAGGAGCTGGTGCCGGCGCAGATGCCGTCGCATGCACTCGTCCAGCTTGGCGAGTAGACGCTCGGTCATGATGAGACCCGGCGCAACCGCGTTGCAGCGGATCTGCGCATGACCGTACTGGGTGGCGAGCGAGGCCGACAGCATGTTCATCGCCGCCTTCGACGCGGCGTAGGACGTCTGCGCGGTGTCACCGCTGAGCCCCTGGCACGACGACATGTTGACGATCGCGCCACCACCGCGGGCGATCATCCGTGGGATGGCCTGCCGGCAGCAGAGCAGCGTGCCGCGCAGATTGGTCGCCATGGTCTGATCCCAGACCGCCAGGTCCAGGTCGAGGATCGCCCTGTCGCGCGGGGTCAGATGCATGGCGCTCGCGTTGTTCACCAGCAGGTCGACCCCACCGAAGTGGCGCTCTGCCGTCTCGAACAGCGCTGCCACCGCCTGCGCATCGGAGATGTCCATGGCCAGTGCCAGCGCGTGGCGCGCTTCGGCCGCGATCTGCACGGTGCAGGCGATGGCCGCCGAGCCATCAATGTCGGCCACCACCACTCTGCCGCCCTCGCGCGCGATGGCGAGGGCGCATGCCTTGCCGATGCCGGCGCCGGCGCCGGTCACAACGGCCACCTTGCCTTCAAACCGTCCCATCGTGTCCTCCTGGATTGCGGTGGTCTTCCGCGGCAAGCCGCTCGGCCTCCGCCGGAGAAGGCGCAGGGTCGGCGCTGGCGCGCTCGTCATCGCCAGCGTCGGTTTCAATGACCCGAATGGCGGCGACCGGGCACTGGCTGGCCGCGAGCCGCACGGCGGCGTGCAGCGCCTGCGGGACCGTCGCCACACACACTTCGGCCACGCCGTCCGGTTCGCGCTGGCGAAAGGTGCCCGGCAGCGTCAGCACGCACTGCCCGGTGGTTCCGCACAGATCCTGGTCGACCACGACGCGCATCTCAGCCCCCCTGCGCATGCAGCCGCACCGGCAGCGCGCGGAACGTCCTAAGGAACGCGGAGGGCTCCCGGGTCGGCTGCTCGGCCAATGCCAGCGTTGGGAAGCGCGCGTGGATCCGCGGCAGGCTCTCGGCCAACTGCACCCGGGCCAGTTGCGCACCGAGGCAGAAGTGGATGCCGTGGCCGAAGCTCAGCATGATCTTCCCGTCGGTCGACATGCCAGGACTGGTGCCGTAGAACCGCGCGGGATCGAAGCGGTCGGGATCGGCGAAGGCGTCCGGGTCGCGATTGCCGGCCGCGATCAGCACGCGCACATCCGCGTCCTTCGGGATCACCACGCCGCCCAGTTCGATGTCGCGCACGGCGATACGCGGAATGGAGCTGAACATGGCGGGCGCCTCGCAGCGCAGGACTTCTTCGACGAATGCCTTCACCCCCACGGCGTCTCCCTGCAGCCAGTGCCGCTGTTCGGGATGCGCCAGTATCGCCAGGACCGCATGGTCGATGGTCGCAGCAGTGGTGGCGAAGCCGCCCAGCAGCATGCCCCACAGCATGCTGATCAACTCCGCATCCGACAGCGTGTCGGTATCGTCGTCGTGTGCGCCGACCAGCATCGACACGATGTCGTGGCGGGGATCGGTGCGCCTGCGCTGTATGAGGTCGCCGAAATAGGCCTGCACCTTGGCGCTGGCCTCGTCCGAGGCGGCGAGCTGGGGATCGCTGGCGTGCGGACTCAGGCCTTCCAGAATGGTGCCGATGCCGGCGGCGAGCCCGAACACGTCGTCCTGGGGCATGCCGAACAGTTCGGCGAAGACCAGCATGGGCAAGGCCAGCGCGAATTCCCGATGCAGGTCCACCGCCTCCCCGCGCTCCAGCGCGGGCGCCATGCCGTCCAGGCGCGCTGCGACGATGCGCGCGATACTCGGCCGCAGGTTGTCGATCTGGCGCATGGTGAAATCGCGCGAGATCAGCCGGCGCAGACGCGTATGCGTCGGGGGGTCCTTCATCGCTAGCGTGGACGCCAGCAGGTTGAGCGACAGGCTGGTCGCCGCACGCGGGAAATAGCGCGCCAGTTCGCCCGGCGCCGGTCCCCGAAACGCATCGCCCGTGGCCTTGAGCGCCCAGTAAATGTCGACGTGGCGGCTCAACAGAAAGAGGCCCGACGCCGCGCGATGCACCGGATCGTGCTCGCGCAACCACCGCATGAACGGATACGGGTCGTGGATGCACGCTGGCGACGCCAGTTCGGCGAAGGCGTCCCGGCATGCTGCTGTGGTTTCTTGCACGTCCATCCTGGTTACCTGTTGGCTGGCTGATCTGATCGGTGCGCGCCAGGCGCGCCGGCAAATTGCGGAGAAGATCCCGATCCCGGCGGCGTCCGCGCGTCACCAGAGCACCGGCAACTCCTCGAACCCGCCAGTGATGATCTCCTTGCGCAACTTCAGTTCTTCGGGCGACACGGCTAGGCGTAGCGCGGGAAAGCGCTGGAAGATCGAACCGAACACCACCTTGAGTTCCAGCCTGGCCAGCGCCGCTCCGGTACAGTTGTGCGGCCCGTAGGAGAACGCCAGGTGCGGGTTTTCGTCGCGTCCGACGTCGAAGATTTCCGGGTCGTCGAAATGGCGCGGATCGAACGACGTCGCCGGCAGGCCGACCAGCACCTTGCTCTCCGCGGGAATATGCACGCCCGCGATGGTCACGTCCGTCCTCGGATAGCGCATGATGCCGTCCCAGCCCGCGCCCGGCGGGTACATGCGCAGGATTTCCTCCACCGCCTTGTCCACCAGGGACGGTTCGCCGACCAGGCGTTCGCGCTGTTGCGGATGGCGGAACATAGCCAGCAGGCCGAATTCGATCTGCGCGACAGTGCTCTCGTGCCCCGCCACCAGTATGCCCGCCGCCAGGCCGATCGCCTCTTCCTCGGTTGCCTTGCCTTGGTCGACCGCTGCGAGCAGATCCGTCAGCAGGTTGTCGCCCGGATCCTGGCGCTTGTCCCGCATCTTGCCGCGAATGTAGGCGCGCAGTTCTTCCCAGGCCAGGCGCGACGCGGTGCGCGGGCCGCTTTCATGCTGGTGCGTCATCACCTCGTCGGATAGCCCGGCGAAAAAGGCGTGATCCTCGTAGAGCACGCCCATCAGCGCGCTGATGACCATGGCTGGAAGCGGAAAGGAGAGGTGGCGCCGCAGGTCGGCGGGCTGGGGCTGGGCCGCCAGCGTCTCGAACAACTGCGCGGCGATCGCCTCGACCTGCTGCGCGAGCAGCTTCACCCTGCGGTTGCTGAAGGCCGGCGCCACGATCGTGCGTAACCGGGCATGCTCGCCCCCCTCGTGCGAGACCAGCCACCCCGGCGAACCGAGAATCACCGAATCCGGGGTGAATGCCGCCGGCGGCATTCCCGCGGGCCGGAATGCCGCGTCGGACAGCACCGCCTTGGCCTCGTCGTAGCCTGTCACCCACCAGCCTTCGTGCCCGGACGGGAACCGCACGCGGTGGATCGGACCATTGGCGCATAGCGCCAACATCTCGGGCGAGGGCTCGATGTGATGGACGCGCCACATCGGCAGCGTCGGCAAGGGTTGTTCGGACATGGTGGCACCTCACTCTTTAAGCGATGGACGGGCGGAAGGTGACCGGCAGGCGCTGCGGGCAGCGAATGACGTAAGACGGCATGTAGACGACGTCCTCCGCGGCGATGGTCAGCGCCAGATCCTCCAGCCGCCCGAACAGCGCGGGGAAGGCGCAGCGCAATTCCAGGCGCGCCAGCTCAGCGCCCAGGCAGGAATGCGGCCCCTCGCCGAACGACAGGTGCGGGTTGTGCCGCCGGGTGACATCAAACCTGTCGGCGCCGGGACCGAAGGCCTTTTCGTCCCGGTTCGCCGCATGGAACGCCATCAGGACGGCGTCGCCGCGGCGGACCATGCATCCGTCGATCTCCACGTCCTGGGTGGCATAGCGGAACGGTAGATTGGCCACTGCGCTGCCCCAGCGCAGGATCTCCTCGATCGCCTGTGACCACGGAACTTGGCCGCTGCGCACCAGGTGCAGTTGCTGCGGATGCGTCAGCAATGCCAGCACGCCATTGCCGATGACGCCGGTGGTGGTCACGAAGCCTGCGGAGAGCACCATAAATAGCATGTCGATGAGCTCGGTGTCGGAAACGAGCTCGCCGTTGTCGCGCGCGACGATCAGGGCCGAAGCCAGATCGTCGCCGAGCTTGCCCCGCTTGAGCGCGATCAGGCGACGGAAGAACTCCGGGATGCGCTGCCGCGTCTGTCGCACCTCTGCGGCTGTGGCGGAGGTGTTGGCCAGGCTGTAGGTGAGCGCGACAATCTCCTCGCGCTGTTCGTCCGGCAAACCGAACAGTTCGGCGATCACGTTGGTGGGCAGCGGAACGGCGAACTCGCACATCAGATCGGCACTGCCGCCGCGCTGCGCCATCTCGGCCAGGAGTCGATCGACGCATTGTTCGATCCGTGGCGCCAGCAAGGCGATACGACTGGGCGCGAAGCTGCTGGACAGCAGGCCGCGCAAGCGCCGGTGATCGGCGCCATGCGCCGTGACCATGTTGTCCACTTTGCACATCCCGATCAGCGGATGATCCTCGGGAATCTCGCCATCCTGCAGCGCCCGCCACTGTCGCCAGTCCCTGTTGAAACGCTGGTCGGAAAACATCCGCCTGAGCGTCTGGTGACGGCCTGCCGCCCAGGTCACCACATTGCCTGGCAGCGACACTTGCGCCATCCCCCCCTGCTGCAGAATCGCAGCAGACAGACTATTAAGTTGCGTGGGAGCGACCGACACACCGATCACATCGCAATGACCGTTTTCTACGCGCATGCAGACAACTCCATAAAGAACCATAATGTAGTAAAGCTACAAAATCATTTGCAGCTTCGCGCAAAATTCGTAGAGTCTAATCTCTCAAAAAGCACCAGTAAAATTGGATTTCGACTAACCAGCTTGAGCTGACGGGTTCGGTCGCTCTAATTAATTTAACAATAAGGCCGAAAATTCAAGTGAAAAGAATGTTAATTTTATTTGTTACTGGGATTTCTAAAATTACATAATGCCGCAATATATTTCACAATTCTGGCCCGTCATCCAATTCCTCTCACGGCGTATCAGAACCGCGCTCGGCAGGGCTTCGGGGCCCGAGAGCCGCAATACCGCGAGGGCCGCGTCTTGTCGCAACAGCCCTTGAAGCCTTCGGCGGCGAAGCGCTCTGCCAACGCCATATGCAGCTCTTGGACTTTGTCGCAGCGTCGACAATAGCGTCCTCGGACAGGATGGATCTTCCTGAAGCACGTCCACTAAGGCTCATCTGTTCCTCGATTGCCGTACGAAGATTCTGGACCAGATGAAACCGGTCGGCCACCTGAGCCTGCGGTGCGCCTTCACGGACGGCCTGCGCATAAAGGCCGCAGCGGTGTCGGCTGACGATACCTCGACGCAGGGATGATTCCGCAGCCACCTGGCTGCGCTATCGACACTCCGATCATCGAGAATGTCGACGACCGAGTGGCGCTCGAGATCAACCATGATAGTGCCGTATCGCGTCGCTCGCCGCCAGCTCCAGTCATCGATGCCAACCACCCGAATCTCGGAGGCGCGGTGAGTAACCGCGGCATCCCGCTTCAGTTGCCGCAGGATGGTGTCGTCACTGACCGGCATGCCGAGCCGTTGCATGCGGCGTTCGCCAGGACGTCCACCCGTGCTATGCCCGAGCAAGCCGACAATCTCCACGACCCTCGTCGTCCTGCGCGCATAAGGGGAAGCAACCGTCGGGAGTCGATCAGTGAACGTTTGTCGCTCACATTTCTGATGTGCACATCGCCAGCGGCTCAGCAGGAGCTTCACCGTCACGGGCTTGCCCTGGACCGGCAGATCCTGAAGGTGCGGTTGGACCAGCCATGCCGACTTCGGCTTCGCCGGCCACAATCGGGGCAAATGCCGATCGCTGGTCCGGCAGCGGAAACAACCCAACTGTGATCATCAGTGAGCGCGACACCCAGAATTCTGCCCCCTGGGCCGGGCGACCATTTCGATTTCGTTCGCATGCCCGCCCATAGCGATAGCGTCGCTAACAGCGGATGAACCACACAAATTGAGGAAGATCCTGGGGAATGGACACAGATGCGCTGGCGACGGTTCGCAGGCGCTTCAAGAGGCAGATGCTACAGCTCGGTAAGAGGCTGTCGGGCGTAGCGCGCTAGCGCTAAGCAGGTTGGAAGGTCCGCATGTCAGGGAAAGATAGAGAGTGGCGTCGCTAACAGCGGATGAACCACACAAATTGAGGAAGACCCTCATTAACTGCAAAGCGACAGAAGGAAAGCCAACTCGCAAGGGCGCTGCGGGAACTGGGCAGGATCGAGCGATCCATATTCATGATTGAATGGTACTCAAGCCCGGCACGCTGCCAAGCCGGCCCCAACAAGGGCGAAGCAGCACACAAGCTCAAGCGCGCCGTGTTCTTCCATGAGCGAGGCGAAATTCGCGATCGTTCGTTCGAGAGCCAGGCCTTCCGCGCATCCGGGCTCAACCTCGTCGTCAGCGCGATCGTACACTGGAACACGGTCTATCTCGACCGCGCGGGCCACACAGTTGAAACGAGGAGGGCGAAACATTCCAGATACGCTGTTGAAGCATATCTCGCCGCTGAGTTGGGAACATGTCAACCCTGACAGGCATCTACACCTGGGACACCGAGCATCAGATGCCCGAAGGCTTTCGAACCCTTAGGCTACCGACCCCAACCCGGCGAGCCGCATGAGTTTCACGATCCGTTCGGGCTTAGCGCAAGATTTTGTACAGCTCTTGTCCTCACCCCAGATTGTGAGCTAAGGACATCTTTCGTCCTGACAATCATGGTATTCTGCAAAGAAGATGCGGAGTGGCAAGCGGCCAGTCGCTCGGACACTGGCTGCCTGTGGGAATGTCCACGAGGCGACACTTGGGTGAATCATATATGGGCACGTCGAGTAAGATGACGAGACGATATTTCGGAACGGACGGGATCCGGGGAGGGGCCAACAAATTTCCGATGACCGCCGAGGTTGCGATGAAGGTCGGCATGGCTGCCGGCCTGTCGTTCCAGCGCGGCCACCATCGCCATCGCGTCGTGCTCGGCAAGGATACGCGGCTGTCGGGCTATATGATCGAGAACGCGCTGGTCGCGGGCTTCTGTGCCGCCGGCATGGATGTGTTCCTGTTGGGGCCGATTCCGACGCCGGCGGTCGCCATGCTGGCGCGGTCGCTGCGCGCCGATATCGGCGTGATGATCTCGGCCTCGCACAACCCCTATTACGATAACGGCATCAAGCTGTTCGGCCCCGACGGCTACAAGCTGTCGGACGAGATCGAGATGCGCATCGAGGCGCTGCTCGACCAGGATGTCGACATTTCGCTGGCCGACGCGGATGGGCTCGGGCGCGCCAAGCGCGTGGACGGCGTGCACGACCGCTATATCGAATTCGCCAAGCGCACTCTGCCGCGGTCCATGTCGCTGGCGGGCCTGCGCATCGTGGTCGATTGCGCCAACGGCGCCGCCTACAAGGTGGCGCCGGCAGCGCTTTGGGAACTCGGCGCCGAGGTCATCACCATCAACAACGAGCCGAACGGCTTCAACATCAACGAGGAATGCGGTTCGACGCACCCGGTGGGCCTTTCCAAGAAGGTTCATGAAGTGCGCGCCGACATCGGCATAGCGCTCGATGGCGACGCCGACCGCGTGGTCATCGTCGACGAGAACGGCGCTGTCGTCGACGGCGACCAGATCATGGCGCTGATCGCCGAATCCTGGCATCAGAGCGGCCGCCTGGCAGGCGGCGGCGTCGTCGCCACCGTCATGTCCAATCTTGGCCTCGAACGCTTCCTCGGTGAAGCCGGCCTGCAACTTCACCGAACCCAGGTCGGCGACCGTTACGTGGTCGAGCACATGCGCGCGCATGGGCTGAATGTCGGCGGCGAGCAGTCCGGCCATATCGTGCTGTCTGATTTCTCCACCACCGGCGACGGGCTGGTCTCGGCGCTGCAGGTGCTGGCCTGCATCAAGCGCCAGAACAAGCCGGTCAGCGAGATCTGCAAAAAGTTCGAGCCGGTGCCGCAGCTCATGAAGAATGTGCGCTTTTCCGGCGGCGAGCCCCTGGAGACAGCACCCGTCAAGGCCGCGATCGAGGATGCCCGCAACCGGCTCGGCAAGTCCGGCCGCCTAGTGATCCGGCCTTCCGGCACCGAGCCCCTGATTCGGGTTATGGCCGAGGGCGACGACCAGAAGCTGGTCGAGACGGTGGTGAACGACATCGTCGGCGTCATGGCCGAGATCAAGACCGCTGCCTAGACGCTATGACCGTGGTGTGATTGGCGGCCCGCCCTTAGTCTTTGCGGCTGTATAGCAAACGGGGGTTACTCGGGAGGGTTCTGTCGCAAATCGTGCTTCTGGTTACAACGGGACGCTTTCGCGCCGATGATCATGCTGCAAGGATTTCGAACTGCTCGGCGATCGAGGGACGTGGATTATGGCGAACCTCGCCTGCCGTTACGCATCATGTGAACCATTTCGATGCCGGAAAGGACGGCATCGGCACTCGCCATCGACTTGAAGCCGAGCATCGACTGAGTGCGGCGCTTGATGCGCCGATGGTCCTGATCCGATTGTTGAGGTACTTGCTCTTGCGGATGCGGATCGGCTTCAGCGCTGGTCGCGATCGATTCCGCAGGCGGTGTTCGGCGTCGCAGGAAATGATCGCCTCATGATTGGTCGGGCTGACGTCGAGTGCGAGGTTCTCGTCAAGTCACTCGCCCGACTTACTGGCGGTGACGAGCCTCACGTCCGCGATATTCTGGCGATGGGCAGGCAAGGGTTACCGCGCCGAGGATCCTCAAGCTATCCGCTGTGCCTGCCGACGCCTTACGGCAGCGCCCCGACATCGACGCCCTTGAGCTCGAGGTCGCTGCATCGCTCGCCGAGATCGGCGCGGCAAAAGCCGATCTCTATCCGAGCCTCAGCCTCGGCGGCTCTGTCAAGATCGACGGTTCATCGCTGATGGGAACCTCTCTGCCCTGGTCCTTCGGCCCGGCCGCCTCGATCCCGCTTTTTGACGGTGGCTCGCGCCGGGCGGCAGTGGGCAGCGCGGCAGCCGCATATAAGGTGGCGGTGGCCGCCTACAAATCAGGTGTGCTGGACGCGGTCGCCGAAGTCGAGACCGCACTCGTGCGGACAGAACGCGACGGCAGATCGGCGACGCCAGTGTCGCGGCGCGCAACTACCGCGCCTACTTGAAAGCGGTGGATTCGAACTTGAAGTCAGATGCAGCGTGATGAAGCCTTATGGCGAACGCGCGTGGCGGGCGCCTTTGGCTCGACGTTTTGTGGGAGGGCAAAAACTTACGGTGACGGCAAGCAGTCGGCAACCTCGCCGAATCGAATGCCATCAGAGCGTGTGCAAGAGATCCATAGGCTGGATGTATGGCATTCAACCAATCGATTTTACGAATTAGCGGGCATGCTCCATTAGAAGAACAACAATTGACCGAAAGCAAGTACGCCGACACCTTCTGCCGGCAACTTTCTTACTTATGTTATGGGCGAGTGCGGCAGATCGGCCGAATTCGATCCAGCGGATGATCTAGAAGGGCACCATTTTCACATCGTTGGTGCGAGGCCTCAGTTCATCCAATTAAACCGGGAATTTCATCAGGTCTTCTATGCCGCGAGACTTTCGAGCCGATGTCCAGGCCTTGCGGGGTCTATCTGTACTGCTGGTTGTCCTTTATCATACCCAAATCGCGCCGTTTGGTTATCTCGGCGTTGATATTTTCTTCGTAGTTTCGGGCTTTCTGATCACCGGCCTCATCGCGACCCAGCTTGAGCAGTCACGGTTCAGCTATTGGGAATTCTATTATCGTCGTGCGAAGCGCCTGTTGCCCGCGGCCTATGTGGTCATTGCGCTCACGACGATCGCTGCACCCTTTTTCCTGTCGGACGTGGGCCTGCGGGACTTCCGAAGTCAGGTCCTCGGGGCGCTCACATTCACCGGCAACATCGTTCTCTGGTCTCAGGCGGACTATTTCGGCGAATCCGCCGAAACGAAGCCTCTCCTGCATTTCTGGTCGCTCGCTGTCGAAGAACAGTGTTATCTGCTGCTTCCTGCTTTCTTGGCCTTGGCTCCCAAGAGATGGCGGCTCACAGCGGTTAGTTTGCTCCTGGTTGCCAGCCTGGCACTGTGTCTCTACGTAGCCATTCGTCACCCATACGCTGCATTTTATCTTTTGCCGACCCGCTTTTGGGAAATAGCGATTGGTTCGCTCGGGGCATTGCTTCCCGCCAGCGCTCGCGTGGCGGCCAAGTGTGCGGCGCTGCGCCTCCCGGCGCTCGTGCTTATCCTCCTTATTCCCATTGGACTTAGTTCGCAGAACCCGATCGTGGATGCCGCTTTGGTTTGCTTGGCAACCCTGATCCTCCTGCTGTCGCCCAGCAGGGATAATGTGGCGGTTCGAAGCATGGCAAGGATCGGGGATATCTCGTACTCGCTCTATCTGGTCCATTGGCCGGTGCTTGTATATGTGCGGGCTGCTTGGCTGGCAGAGCCTCCCGCGCTTGCGATCTACGCGGCAGTTGCCTTCTCAGTTGTAGCCAGCTTAGTTCTTCACCGTTTCGTGGAAAAGCCGTTCCGGCAGGGATTCGTGGCATCTCGTGGACGGATGGCCTCAGGACTCGTTGCCGCAACGGTTCTTCTCGGCTTCGCACGGCCAGTCGACATTGGCGCAGCCGAAAGTAGGGTTGGCTTTTCCGAGAGCCGACGGATCAATTACGGCCTGGGAAGGGCATGTGATCTCACATCTGGATCGCCTCCTCAGGGAATTCCCGAGGCCTGTCAGACGACGGGCAGGCCCGAAATGCTGGTTTGGGGCGATTCATTTGCCATGGCACTGGTTCCCGGCTTGGCCAAAACGATCGGAGAGGCCGGCCTGGCTCAGCTCACAATGAGCGGGTGCTTCCCCGCCATCGGCGTTGCTGCCTTCTCCAAGCGCGCAGCGTCTCCCTCCTTCGCCGAGGACTGTATTCGCTTCAATGACAGTGTTTTGGGTATCCTGAAAAATCGGCCGGGGATAAGGACCGTTGTCATTTCGAGCCCATTTGACGCCCCTGATTCAAAAGACTTCATGCTGCTTAAGAGGCGTGACGGGACATTCACGGAAGTTGAAACTTCGGTAGATGGAGCCGTTGAGGGTATCAAGTCCCTCGTCGACGCCGTTCGCGCTTTGGGCAGGCGAGTGGTCGTAGTTGCTCCCCCGCCAGTCGCAAGCTTCGATATCGGCGATTGCCTTGAGCGAAAGGTGAGGGGAAATCTTATGCTCGGGCGGCACAGTGACTGCGAAATCTATGTCACCGATTACCGCCGGATGCGATCCCGCACTCTTGAGCTCTTGAACCAGGTGGGTTTGAAAGCTGACGTAGAGGTTGTCTCTTACCACGACTTTCTCTGCGACGACACAAAATGCAGAACCGAGATCGATGGCAAATTCCTCTACCGGGACAGCGGCCATCTTTCCTATGAAGGATCAGAAATCATCGCTCGAAAGACAAGTCTTGCTGAGAGGCTGATCAGGGCTGCTCGTTAGAGCGAATTTTTTAGGTGGAGTGAACCGCGAGCACTTTCGCGTGGCTCGCAATGAAAAGCGCATGAGGATTTCGGACGCCCGCTGCGCCGAGCTGAAAGCGCACGAGGCGACGGCCCGCAAGGCTGCCAAGCGGAACGCGTTCCCGCACGGCGCTGATGATGAGCCGATCCGTTCCGGAGATCCGGCCGCAATGCAGCGGATTGTTACCCGCATTGAGGAATTGGGGCGCTCTGCCAACGCCATAAGCAGCTCTTGGACTTGCCGGTCTGCCGGATCGTGTCGACGGTGCCGACGTCATCGTCGGTCCCGGTTCGGAGCCGCCTCAAGAACATGGAAACCTCTGTCATCAGACATAGGCGCAGACATAGAAATTGACACCGTAAGCTCCCCCGGCTCATTCAGTGTCATCATCTCTCGCCCATCATCTCATGCCACTCAGATGAGATCGCGCCTGCTTCTGTTGTCCCACTCCATTGTCAGCATCAGAATCAGAAATGGGTTAATTGCTTTTCATGCGTTTGAAACAACCAGTTCATGAATAATTATGACGGTTTATATTTTCTACATAATATTAATATAATATGAACTCACTCAATCAGAACATGTTTTTCATCTATTATATGTCTCATGACAGTTAACTGGAGAATGCAGTCATTTAGACCAGGATTGGCATTTAATTTAAAGTATCGAAGTTCGGATTCAAATTAGATGCAATCGAATGGAGGGTGATATGCTAGCGCTCGGATATGTCGCCGACGTGTTGGGGCTGCCCGTCAAAGAGGTGGCGCCACACGCCAGACACGCTTCAGGTTGGAAGCGTAGAAATAGCGGCATAAATCGTGTCGTTGGCATGAGTCCAGTATCGCGGCCGAGATAGGAAACACCACTCCCGGCGGGTTGAAGCTGCGCATGGCAAGCACGTGGTGGATCAGGTTGCAGTGAATGCGGCCGTTACCGTCCCCGAAAAAAGGATGCATGTAGACAAGGCCGAAGGCGAGGATCGCGGCGCTGTAGCGAGCGAGCGGCGTAGCGGCGGTATTGATGTTCTTCGGTAGGGTTGGGTTGCTGACACAACCTGCGAAGGAACCACCGATGACCAAGCCCCAAACCTTTTCCGACCGGCTCCGTTCCAAAAAAGGGGGCGGCATTGCCGCCGCCCTTTGAGATTGGTGAGAGGCGCAGAGCTTAGAAACCCATACCGCCCATACCGCCCATGCCGCCGCCGCGATGCAGCCCTGAAAGAGTCGAGCGAATCGATGGTATGCGGAAGGTCGAGCCACAGGATGAATCCACACTGCGGATTGGTAACCTTTGTGCCTTCCACGACCGCCAGCGCGCTTCGTCGCACCGTAGAGAGCGAGTGTGAGGCGCTGAGCATCTAGTAGCGCCCGAGACGTGCCGAGCTTTTGCGTGGAGCCATGCGGGATGTCTCCTGTAGCTTATCTCCCGCAACCAGAGGCTTGCCCGTTCATTGGAATGTATCTCTATCCACAGGGTGGATGCATCTCATCGAAACAAACGATTTTATCAATCTTCCGGAATCTCGCATTGACAGCACCTCACACGCCCTGATCGCCCGCTACCCTTATCGTGTGACGCTAGCGAAAAAAGAGCCCGAAGGAGAAATTTCCATGAGCTCAGACGTGCGATGGAAGTTGCCCCAGGAAAATGAGTTGCAGTTGGATGCCTACGCCGCAGACCAACCGGAACTCATCCGGTCTTTTTATTCCGATTGCTGTTGGTGAGTGGCACAAGTCTAGTCAGGGACGATTTTCGCGACGTGACTGGCAGAGGTATGGCGCCGCACCCACGTCAAAAGGCATTGCTATGGAAAGGAACAGAATGGCTGATCAACTCGCGACGGAAATCATTGCCACGATCAAGAACCGCGTCGAATCGGAGAGCGGCGAGAGTGCGTCCATCATCGGCGAAATAACGACTGCCACGGAACTGACCTCGCTCGGAGTCGATTCGCTGGGTCTGGCGGATCTCCTCTGGGATGTGGAGCAGGCCTACGACATCAAGATCGACATGAACGCGGCCGACGCCTGGTCGAATCTCAAGAATGTCGGCGACATGGTGGAAGCCGTCCGCGGTTTGCTCGCGAAGGAGGTCTGATTGGACAGGCGAGTCGTCATTACTGGGATGGGCGGGCTTTGCGGCCTAGGCAACAACGCCGCCTCTATCTGGAAAGAGATGCGCGAAGGCCGCTCCGCCGTCCGCCCGATGGTCACTTCCGAGCTTCATGAGATGAAGGGCACTGTCGGTACCGAGATCAAGGAGCTGCCGAAGCACGACATCGGCCGCAACCAGCTCGTCTCCATGGACCGCCTGAGCTTGCTCGCTGTGCTTGCAGCGCGCGAAGCCATGCAACACGCCGGACTTTCCTGCGACGAGGGAAATCCGTATCGCTTCGGCGCGGCAGTAGGCGTCTGCGGCTGGGGGTGGGGAACGGTCGAAGAAACCTACCGCGACCTCTTTTTGGACGGTGCGAGGCGTGTGGGCATTTACACTGCACCAAGGGGGTTGCCGAGCGCCGCTGCCAGCCAGGTCAGCATGAGCCTAGGCCTGCGCGGCCCGGTCTTTGCCATCGCCTCCGCATGCGCATCAGCCAACCATGCGATCGCTTCGGCGGCGGATCAGATCAGGCTCGGCCGGGCCGACGTGATGCTTGCCGGAGGCGCCGAGGCGCCACTCGTATGGCTTCAGATGAAGGCATGGGAAGCAATGCGCGCGCTCGCTCCGGATACTTGCCGGCCCTTCTCCGCCGACAGGAAGGGAGTGGTGATAGGTGAGGGTGCGGGCATGGCCGTGTTGGAAAGCTATGAGCATGCCGCGGCGCGCGGTGCCACAATGCTTGCTGAGATCGCAGGCATAGGCCTTTCCGCGGATGCCTTCCACATCGTCGCGCCGTCTATCGAGGGGCCGGAGGCCGCCATGCGCGCTTGCCTTGCCGACGCCGGGCTGAATGCCGAGGACGTGGATTACCTCAACGCCCACGGCACCGGCACCAAGGCCAACGATCAGACCGAGACGGCGGCGATCAAGCGCGTCTTCGGAGGCCATGCCTATTCGATGTCTGTCTCGTCCACCAAGTCCATGCACGCGCATTGCCTCGGCGCAGCGAGCGCACTTGAAATGATCGCCTCCGTGATGGCGATCCAGGAGGGCGTCGTGCCGCCGACCGCCAATTATCGCGAGCCAGACCCCGATTGCGATCTCGACGTCACGCCCAATGTGGCGCGCGAGCGCAAGGTGCGCGTGGCACTGAGCAACGCCTTCGCCATGGGCGGCATGAACGCAGTTCTGGCGTTCAAGCAGGTGTAGAAGCCATGCGACATTCCTCCAGTAACTCTATCTCTCGTTTCCAAATCTTTGCCGGATCACGATTGTGAAGGGCGTGGCCTTGGACCGCCTCGGTGAATGCGCTGCGGAAGCTGGACGAGCCGGGGCACGTTTTTGCAAAATTCTCAGCTGTTGAAGCGACGTGGACGTACCGCTACCCGGAAGATTAAGCGAGGCCCTCCGAGTTCGGCTCGAGGCCTGTCCAGCAGCTGTACCGATAATGTCTGGACGGCGCAGGGCCGCCAGTGACCGCTTCCGTGCGAAGCCGGTCCTTAGAAAGGGAATCGATAAATGTTCGATCTGACCGGCCGCAACGCGCTCGTCACCGGAGCAAGCGGTGGAATCGGCGAGGCTGTGGCGCGGGCGCTGCACGCGCAGGGCGCAACCGTCGGCCTGCACGGCACGCGTGTCGAAAAGCTCGAGGCGTTGGCTGCCGAGCTTGGCGAGCGGACAAAACTGTTTCCGGCGAACCTCTCGAACCGCGACGAGGTCAAGGCGCTGGGCGCAAAGGCGGAAGCCGAACTCGAAGGCGTCGACATACTGGTCAACAATGCCGGGATCACCAAGGACGGGCTTTTTATCCGGATGTCGGACGCGGACTGGGACGCGGTACTCGAGGTCAACCTGACCGCCGTGTTCCGGCTCACACGCGAACTGACCTATTCGATGATGCGCCGCCGCAACGGCCGCATCATCAACATCACCTCCGTGTCCGGTGTAACCGGCAATCCCGGCCAGGCGAACTATTGCGCGTCAAAAGCTGGCATGATCGGCATGTCGAAATCGCTGGCGCAGGAGATCGCGACGCGCGGCGTGACAGTGAACTGCGTGGCGCCGGGCTTCATCGAATCGGCCATGACTGACAAGCTGAACGACAAGCAGAAAGAAGCGATCATGGCCGCGATTCCGGCCAGGCGCATGGGCACCGGCGTGGAAGTCGCCTCGGCTGTGGTCTACCTGGCCTCGAACGAGGCCGCCTACATCACCGGCCAAACCGTTCATGTGAACGGCGGCATGGCAATGATTTAGCCTAAAAGTTCAGTGCGCACGAGGACGCGTATCAACGGTGGAGGAAGGTTCCGTCCCAGATAGCAGTCGATTGGGCCGGCAGCTGACGAGCGGGTCGGTCGGGCAACTGGCCGGGTCGAAGCCTCGTGTGATAAAGGCCGCCTTGGGCGCAGGTTTAGATCAAGCGCTTTGAAACGCAGGGCTATTCCTATCCATGGCGTGGATGCATTCATCGAAACAAACGATTTGCCAATTCTGCAGAACGTCGCCTAGCAAGATATCAAGGATCTAAGCCAAAAGGTAATTAACGATGTTTGTATTGGCTCCGAGCAGCATTTTCTGGTGTACGCCTTCCGTGTGCGCCGAACACAACGGAGTCGCATCTTGATTGCGGCTAGTTTCTTCCGTGATCTGAGCAAGCTACATCGACCCGGCTCGATGCGACAAACGTCCCTATGCGTAGGGGCTTACCTCAACAAAGCAGCAACAAAGATGAGGTTTTTCCATGTACTCTGACGTGCGGTGGAAGTTGTGCTGGGAAAATGAGTTGCAACAGGCCGACCATGTCGAACTCTCCGAGTTCTTCCGAAAGACCTACGGACCGACTGGGGCCTCCAACTCAGAGCCATTCGAAGGCGGCCGTAGCTGGGCCGGTGCGAGGCCGGAGCTCCGCGCAATCAGTTACGACGCGCACGGCGTAGCGGCTCATATCGGCATACTACGCCGCTTCATCAAGGTTGACGAGGTAGACCTCCTGGTGGCCGACCTGGGGTTGTACGGGGTGCGTCCGGATCTTGAGGGACAAGGGATCGGTCATTCAATGCGCGTTCTATATCCAGTAATGCAGCAGCTTGGGGTTCCATTCGCTTTCGGCACCGTTCGGCACGCAATGCGGAACCATTTTGAGAGGATCTGCAGAGACGGCCTGGCGGCTATTGTGTCGGGCGTTCGCGTGCGGTCCACTCTCGCAGATGTGTGTCTTGACCTGCCGCCCACGCGCGTCGAGGACGTGCTCGTCGTGGTTGTGCCGATTGGACGCTCGATGAGCGAGTGGCCGTCCGGCACCCTGATCGTTCGGAACGGTCCGGAGCTATGAGACATCTTGAAGTGCCGGGTGATGGCGCTGAGGGCACCAGAGCGGAGGATTTTTGCAGAGCTACTAGGACTGAATACGCGTTCCCATTCACATTAGCTGTGGATCAAGGCTGAATTAGCGTGCAGATCTGCGATCTAAATCGATCCGAGCGCGAGCTTCCGCGCACCGACGTTTCAGACCTGAATCCCGTCACCCTGAAATCGACGGGCATCGACTATCCCAAAATCGAGCCCTTCGAGGTGCACAGGATATCTGGAGAGATGTTCGCCTGTTCGCAGGCGAACATGGTTCCGGTGCGCTCCCCAACCGGTCATCACTTCGTCGGCGATCAGGAGCGTGCCGGAGGCCTCAGTGATCTTCTTCAATTCGGTCAGAACCCAGGCCGGGTACATCAGCATGCCGCCGGCGCCGAGCACGAGACCGATGTCGAGAATGGGCGCGCTGCGGGTAAGCCAGCCACCGATATGCGGTCCACGCCGGTCGCCGCAATTGCCGGGCGCTCGCCCGCGTTACTCAAGCCCGAGGCCTCGGTGATCGCGCTGCGCCCGACATAGGCACAGCTTGCGCAAGCTCCTCGACCGACATGTTGTCGAGGAGCATGCCGTCGACGCCCACTGTAAGCGCTATCTCCAACTGGTCCAGCCTGTCCACCTCTACCTCGATCTTGACCATGTGACCTATGGCGCTAGGCGCCCGCTCGATTGCGGTGCGGATGTCGTCGGCAATGGCGATGTGGTTGTCCTTGAGCACCGCGTCGTCGAGCGCGAAGCGGTGATTGGCGCCTGACCGCGTATCGCTTCGACAAACAACGCGGCCGTAGCCGTAGCAATGCCGCTCAGACGGCACAGAAAATCGAGCGCGGTCCGCTCAGCAGGCTTCGCGCCGGCCCGTTTACCATCGCAATGGTTTGACCTGCTCGACATCGCTGCCGTCCGGCCGCCGGATTTGCACATCGATTGCTGGATCGACGAGCAAGAAAGAAAACGCCACAGGTCGAGCCCCGCACCCACGCCCGCTTGGCGCGCGTTAAGCGAAAGCGTGGCTTTGCATCGGCGGCGATAATTGCATCGCTCGTGATATCGCCGGCTCTGCCCAGGTCTTCCAGCAGGGATGATGATCTGAGGAAGTGTGCAAGTGAAGTCATGTCAACGGCTCCGTCGGATGTCGTCGTTGCGGTCGCGCTCATGGCCGGCTGACGTGGGTCATGCTGCGTGCTGCCGCCGTAAGCTTCCGCTGGGATTAGCAGTGACGCACAACGAGAGGGTTCAGGTCAACGCCCTGGAACCCATGTCACTAGCCATCCATAACGTGGATGCGTTTCATCGAAACAGACGATTTTACGAATGTTGCGGCACGTTGCATAGAACGAATTCAAAGATGTAAGCCTTTAGGGAAAGTCGTTGATGTCTGCGTTGGCTCCAAAGAGCATTTTCTGGTGTGCGCCGAATACCAGCCTAGGCGCGCGTCCATCGCGGCCAGGCACTTCCGCGATCGACGCAAGCTGCATCGCATTGGCGCAGCACGACAAGCTCCCCGAATTGCGCAGGCGCTTGCCTCAAAGGCAGCAGCAAAGCTGAGGTTTGTGGTTGTTTTGGAAAGAGGCAATTTAGATGCTTGTTGATGGCTCAAGGATGGATCGGTTCGTTGTTTCTCGACGGCGCGAGGGTCTCGGTGATTGCTTGTGGTCTCTCGCGTCGGCATGGGACTACGCACATCGGACGGGACGGGCTTTAGCAATAGATTGGCGCGGCTCTTGTTACCTCGACAACCCGTTTGCGAATGCCTTTCCGGCTTTCTTCAAGCCAATTGAAGAGATCGGTGGTGTACGGGTCATTTGCGATGACGAGATCAACCACGTCTCATTCCCCGGTCCCTTCTTCCCGTCGTGGTGGAACAAGCCATCCATCGACTGCGTGTACCGTCCGGATGAACAGATTTTCCAAGAACGTGACGAGCTTAACGATCTTTTCCAGGCCCAAGATGATTGTGAAGCCAACACGGTGGTGTGTGATGCTTGCTTGATGTGGCGCTGCGATGAGCAAGCCGAGCGAACGATATTTCGGAGCATCAGACCGAGGGTCGAAATTGAGGATCGGATTGAAGCGCTCTACCAGGAACACTTTGCCGGGCACAGCATAATTGGGGTCCATGTCCGCCACGGCAACGGCGGAGATATTATGGATCACGCACCTTACTGGGCTGATCCAAAGGTTGCCTTAGAGCAGGTATGCACTGCCATTCGTATGGCCAAAGCGCAACCGCATCCAAGACCTGTAAGGGTGTTCTTGTGTACAGACAGCGCCCAGGTTGTTGATCACTTGTCGGGCGTATTTCCCGAACTTTTCACCGTCCCAAAACGCTTCCAAGCGGATCAGGCCGGCCCCTTAAACAGTGCAGCACTGGGCATTGACGGGGGTTTTTCCGCTCTCGTTGAGATGTATCTCCTTGGTAGATGCGACACTGTAATTCGGTTTCCTCCGACTAGCGCCTTCTCCCGCTATGCCCGCCTCTTCGTGCCACGAATTGTCGAATTCGATCTGAATGACCCGCGTCGTTTGATCTTGACTGATAACTCTTTCGACCGTTCCCCGGCCCTATGAAGGGGTTGGCATCCCGCTCTAACTCTCCCTTGCCTTCGCGCAGAGGCCCCGTTCGCCCTGCCCAATGCGCCCCTTTCTCGCCACGCAATCCTGCCGCAGGCGAGCATTTTCTTCGGCGCGTCAAAATCAAAAGGATTCAAGCTTGTCAAAGAGAAAAGTCGCTTTAATCACCGGGGTCACGGGGCAAGACGGTTCCTACCTCGCAGAATTGCTGCTGGAAAAGGGCTATTCTGTGCATGGGATAAAAAGACGATCGTCTCTTTTCAATACGGGCCGTATAGACCATCTCTATCATGATCCTCATGAAAGTGGCGTTGATCTTACACTTCACCACGGGGACTTGACAGACTCGTCCAGCCTTACGCGCGTCATCCAACTGGTTCAGCCGGACGAAATTTACAATCTGGCAGCTCAGAGCCACGTTGCAGTCTCCTTTGAACAACCAGAATACACCGCGAACTCGGACGCGTTGGGTGCGCTGCGTATCCTCGAGGCAATTCGGATCCTGGGGCTCGTCGAGCATACGCGCTACTACCAAGCCTCGACGTCTGAGCTCTACGGGCTGGTGCGGGAAACGCCACAGACCGAGACGACACCGTTCTACCCCCGATCACCCTACGCTGTTGCCAAATTGTATGCTCACTGGATCACCGTAAATTATCGAGAAGCTTACAACTTGTACGCATGTAACGGCATTTTATTTAATCATGAGTCACCCGCGCGCGGAGAAACATTTGTAACGCGAAAAATCACGCGCGCCCTGGCTCGGATTAAGCTTGGAATGCAGCCGAATCTATTCTTGGGCAACCTTAATGCTCTTCGCGATTGGGGGCACGCTCGAGACTACGTCCAGATGCAGTGGTTGATGCTGCAGCAGGAGCAAGCTGAAGACTTTGTGATCGCTAGCGGTGAGCAACATTCGGTGCGCGAATTTGTCACCGTCGCGGCCGCTGAACTCGGCATTGGTGTTCGTTGGGTTGGGGAAGGGGTCGACGAAGAGGGATACGATGCAAAGACGGGAGCTTTGATCGTAAAAGTAGATCCCCGTTATTTTCGTCCTGCAGAAGTCGAGACACTTCTCGGCGATGCCCGCAAGGCCAAAGAAAAACTTGGGTGGGAGCCAAAAATCTCCTTCATTGAATTGGTTAGGGAGATGGTTCGGGAAGATTTGCGCATGGCAGAGCGTGACGCAGTGCTGATGACGCAGGGTTATTATTCATACAGTCCACGAGAGTTATGATGACAACGGCGGCGCCATGCTGGCTTGTTGTCAGCGTTAGGGTGGCCTTCTTAAGGAGCGTCCATAGCGTTATCACATGGGAAACAAAAAGATGAAGAAAGTCTATGTGGCAGGCCATAGCGGCCTTGTTGGATCCGCCACAATGAGTGCCCTCGAGGCGTTAGGATCGTATGAGATAATAACACGTACTCACGACCAACTGGATCTATTTGACCGGACCGAGACGCGCAGGTTCTTCATGTCGCGGCGGCCCGATTACGTCATTATGTGCGCCGCAAAGGTTGGTGGTATAATGGCGAACGCTAGCTCTCCTGTCGATTTCCTTCATAACAACCTCGCGATCCAACTCAGTGTTTTTGATGCCGCTTACGCTTCCGGCGTCGAACGGATGATTTTTCTTGGCTCCTCATGTATCTATCCACGCGACTGTCCGCAGCCGATACGGGAGGAATACCTTCTCACCGGTCCGCTTGAAGCGACAAATCGTCCCTTCGCTTTGGCAAAAATCGCAGGAGTCGAATCATGCTGGTCTTTTAACCGGCAGTACCAGACGCGCTATCTCGCGTTGATGCCGACCAGCTTATATGGTCCCGGCGATAATTATCACCCCGAAAAATGCCACGTTCTGCCTGCTCTGATACGCCGTTTTCATCAAGCTAAAATAAACGGCGACTCCTCGGTGGGGGTCTGGGGATCCGGAAACCCTCGGCGAGAGTTTATGTATTCGTCGGATGTAGGCGATGCCATTGCGTTCCTGCTTGGCCTGCCAGATTCGGATTTTGACGCCTTGACTGCCCCCGACACTGCGCCCCTGATTAATGTTGGCGTTGGCGAGGATGTCACAATTCGCGAGGTGGCGGAACTCGTCAAGGCGGCGGTCTGCTGGGAGGGCAATCTGGTATTCGACACAACGAAGCCAGACGGTACTCCGCGCAAGTTACTGGACGTAACGCGCTTGCGTAAGCTTGGCTGGAAGGCCAAAACGTCTCTTGGTGCCGGGTTGCAAGCGACGTATGAGGATTTTCTTCGCCTTCATGGGGCTTGATGTGGATGCGCGCATCCTGGTTGGACTGCGTGTCCGACCGGGTGCAAGTTTGTTCAGTCAGGCCAAACAGAAGAGAGGGACGCATACATCCGAGGCGGTCGCAATATTGGCCTGTGCCAACGGTGCAAACCGGACCTCTCTGCGACCGGCGGTGCTGAGGACCACCCAAAAGCTTGCCCAGCGCATAACGGGCTGCACCTGGAACGGCTGTGCGTGAGCGCCGTCGACTCAAGCCGCCAGTTAGAACTGCTCGACCTCACGGGAGTCGCTGCTTAGGAACCTGCCGTCGATACGAACGCCAACCGGGGCCCCGCCATGCCTCGGGGCAGGCCTTATCCAAGGCGGTGCATGCGGTAATGGCGGACGTGGACGTATGCTTTTCAACTCGCGCTTAACCGCAGGCGGGATCGTGTGCAGGATCGTGTCCCCCCTAGGTGGTGTAGCTGACGGCATTGGTCGCCGTGCTCTCCGGCATGGGCCTGGCTGATCGGCTTGCTTCAGTCTGCATGTTAGCGCCGAACTCACTCGCCTCAAGGTCATGGTGCCAAAGCGCGGATTCGCGGCGCCATGGTGCGGGCGTTTACAACTCCTGCAGCAGCGGGTCTCGTTGATGAACCACTTGCCCTGAACAAATCGCGCGCGTGTGCAGCACGCCAAGCTATCGCGCAGCGCATCCTGACGCTCTGGGATGGCAGTGGCAGGTGACCGCCTATGCGGTGAGCAGGCGACGCTGCCATTGGCATGCACCCGGTGACCGCGCATGGCTTCAACATCGGCCCCGGCGGCCCGAGGCAACTCGCCCATGGTATCCTGACAGCATGGCGCGACCGTCGCGACATTGCCGATCCCGACATGCTCCACAGATATGAAAGCCGACTGCGCCTGTCGGCGGCGCCGCTCTACCATGCTACGAATATTCTCGTCGGACTCTACTCAAGCGAGCACCCGGCTGCACGGCTTGCAAGACATGTGGGGCTGCGCTTCGGCCAACATCTTCCCTTTGTCCGTCATGGCATTGCGGCCATTGCTGAGGCGGTGAACCACAGTCACAGCGTGCTGGCGTCGTAATAAGCTGGCGAGTGTGGTTCGATGTGAGCGGTCGCGGCTGCACGGGATCCACCATCCCATTGAACAGCATGACGCTTTCCGCCCCTTGTATACGCACAAGCGTGATCTGCTCTTTCAAGCGTTCCTGGTTCGGCCAGGGTCGGCTTTCGGTGCAATTATGGCATGGCCTCCCCTCTACGAGCGATCCGGTCGGGACTGCTCTGTCTTCGAACGAGAGAGGACCGCCGCGCTCCCTTCGAAGTTGACCTCCGCCTTATGGCCGTGACCTCCGACCCGCGTAGCGCGCAGCCGGTTCCGTGGTTGCACGCTCGTCGTTCTCCACCATGGTCAGCCGCATCCGGCGCAGCTGGTGATATTCTGCCTCCATCGGTCGTGCCCTGCCCAACACAGCGACCGGGCAACCCGGCATATGCGGCACAAAATGAGGTGGACGGCCGAACGAACCTGCACCTGTCCACCGCCCGAATTGGAAGCAGCGATCCACGGCATTGCCGCCTCGAGGTCTTTCAGGATTGCGGCTCGCTTCGCGGAGCCGACAAAGGCATCGCGGGCCACGCCCATTGGCGTGCGGCGTCTTGTGCCTGGTAGCACCGGTGAAGGGCTGTTCATGGATCAGACTGCGGCGGTCCTCCGGCCACTCCTCCACAAACTCGATCGCATCTGCGAGATCGACAATGCACAGGGTAGGATCCATGCTTGATGAAGACGAGGCTGCTGAATGCCGCGAGCCTCTTCCACTGCGGATCGTCAGCGTCTCAATCGCTGTGTGTGCGGGATTCCCGCCCACCGCAAAGCGTTTGTCGGCCAACGCCACACAGGCGCGGACCCAGCCACGCCCATTTCCGCCTTCGATGTGTTTAGGGCGTGGATGGTTGTCATCCGAACAATCAATTTTGCCAATCTTGCCGACCCTATTAGGAGTGTGACCGAAATCAAGTGCCTCGGCCTGCAGGCACGCCCGACGAAGAAGCCTGAGCACCAACCGCCTATGCCCATAGGAGTACAGAAGGCAACGATCCGAAGACAGTGGAAATTGGTGCCGGGACGTTCCTCGTCATCGGTGTCTATGCGCGCGTCAAACGGACTCTCATTCGCTGAATGGTCCCAGAAGTGCACGAGGTGGGCAACCACACGGTGAAGCGTGGTGGTGTTTTGACATCGGGTCTCACGAACGGCCCCGCTTTCAGAATTAGCGTGCCCGGGTCCCGACGCTATCTCTGACGGCGTTTTGCAGCGTCGGTGATTGCTGACTTAGCGAGGTGTGAATTTGACCCATAAAGTCGATCATGAACTGCTGAATCGAGAAATGGCCGCAGACGATCCATGGCGGCTCAATGGCAATCCGTTCGAGCGGGAGCGCCATACGCAAATTCTCAGGTGTCACTTGCGCAAGGTCCTGTCGCAAATGCGCTCGAAGTCGGGTGCGCTGCCGGCGCTTTTACGCAGCGGCTAGCCCCCAATTAAGGGGTTGCCCCGAGTGGGACAAGATGCCGAGTGTGATGTCGCAGATGAACGGCCGCGCTGGTCCGGCGCGCCTCACGTCGGCGGGCGCATCCTGTCCAGCGAAGTAATAACCCATCAACTTTTCTGCACGCACCCATATCGGCAACGCGCCGAGTTAGAAGACGCGGCCCGGCGAACCCCGCGCACTGGAAAAATGACGATGCCGAAGTACAGGTTTCACAAGCTTGCAGCCATTGTTGTGCTTGTCGGTTTCGCTGCGTGGATGGCGACGGGCGAGTTCTCGTCGGTCGGTAGCGCGGCCGCCGACAAACCCGAGGCGGGGGAGGTCGAGCAGCCAAAGGCGGCCGACGCCGGCAAGGTCAAGCCCGCTGAGGCAGAACAGCCCAAGGCGCCGTTGCGTACCGTCGCGACCATAACTCCGCCCAGGCGTATCCATGCGCGCGCCATCCGGATTTCCGGACTGACCGAAGCCGATAAGCGCGCCGTCCTGGCGACTCGCGCCGCCGGCGTCATCGACAAGCTGCCGGTCAAGCAGGGACAGCGCGTCAAGACCGGCGACCTCGTGCTGATGCTTGCCGCCGAGGAAAAGCTTTCGGCGGTCAGCAACGCCAAGCAGCTTCTGGTCCAGCGTCAGGCCGAACTCGATGCAGCATTGCGGCTGATGAAAACCGGCAATCTGCCCAAGCTGCAGCTCGATACGGCGCGCTCCAACCTGACGCTAGCCCAGTCGCACCTGGAAGCCGCGCAGGCCGAGCTCGACCGCAACGAGGTGAAGGCGCCGTTCGACGGCGTCATCGACCGGGTGCCGGTGGAGCTTGGCAGTTCCGTGAT
>NZ_JBVVQB010000017.1:0-84035 GCF_055811775.1 Mesorhizobium sp. WSM4844
ATAGCCATCGCCCGTGGCCCGCGGGTTCCTTCCTCGGGGACTTTCGTACGCCTGCCGGCGCCCGAAACTCTTCACGAGAGCAGACCGGCAGCTTTGGGCTGCGAATATTCAAGATCGGACATTCAGGTTGGTGTGGGCGTCGTGACCTGACCCTGACCGGACCTTCCGGGACCGATTTTACTTTCAGAAACCGGACATTCGGACCCAACCAGCGCGCATGACCCGAATCGGCCATTCCGGCCGCCTATTGGCGTCACGGAAGCGGACGTTTGCGGCTGGTGGAGTAGCCGGGGCATTTCGAAGCTAAAAAACGGGCGGTCTCGCGCACCACGATCGCCCCCATCCGAGCGAGCGAGTCCCGCTCCGCGATCTCCATCGCCTCCGCAAGGTTCTTCGCTCGATGAGCAGGAAGCCACCCAGATGCTCCTTGGTCTCTGCGAAGGGCCCGCCGGTCCAACTCGCCTTGCCGGCACGAACGCGCAATAGAGGCTTCGCTACACCCAATACGGTCGGACGCCGTAGTAGTCGTAAACGCGGCGGCCACTCTCGGCATTCCAGTCGAAATCCTGGTCGCGAGCATAGCGCGGAGCGCCTTCAACTTGCTCCTTCGTGATGTCAATGCGGAAGCCTGCAAGGCTCTCGTCATAGTCGAGCTTCTGCCACGGCAGCGGATAGTAGTCGTCGCCAATTCCAAGAAAACCACCAAAGCTGAGAACGGCATAGGATACCCTGCCGCCCCTCTTCTCGAGGATCAGCCTTTCGACCTGCCCGATGTGATTTCCCTGGATGTCATAGACGTTGGTGCCGACGACCATGTCGCTGGCGATAAGATCGTGGGTCTCACGAATGTCGGGGTCCTGGTTTGTCATGATTTGCTCCTTCCCGTCGGTATGGAGCAAAAACGGGTCCATGCCCTCGAAGTTCCAAGGATTGTGCGGACCAGCCGTCAGCAATCTTCTGGCTTGAGCGAGCGAACCATCCGGGTAACGACCGGATCGTAGGCAACTTTTGGCTCCATGCTGTAGTCCATCAGAAACATGGCGGCGCGATCGCCGCAACCGTTATGCCTCTGACATATCGGATCTGGTCGTCTTTGATCCCCGAGTAACTTGCCCATTCACGCGTCAGCCGCCGATAGATGAATTTCCAGCCTTCTTTTTCGTCCTGACTGATCTGTTTCTTGACCTGAGGCAGGAAGTCGCTTTCGGCGACGTCGGTGCCCCACACGGCGAGGAGGGCTCCGTCGGGGGATTGGAAGGCCGCGCCATCGCCGTCCTTTGAACGATGCAACAGTTCGAACTCGGGCGGCACGTCGAAAACAAACCCAAACCTTTCGATGCCGAACTGCTGCCATTCCTGCGCCCCCGCCTGAGCGAAGGAGAGCATTAGCGCCGAGAAAACCAGCAGGGTTCGGCCCCATGGCCCGGTTCTCTTGTTTACATTACACTAATGTAAACTGCGACAATGTAGGGATGTTGCGTTTTCAAGAATCGCCTCTTCAGTAGCCGCACAGGAGACGATTTTCACTGTCGCCGGAGGTTGGTAGAGTTGCACGTCGCGACCGGAAGAGGTCGCGAAATCGATGCCGCCAGGTGAAGTTCTAAACGGCAGTTTCAGACAGATCGGTTGTGCAGAATCGGCCGTTGACGTCCCAACCGGCAGAGTTGTTTAGCGCTCTAAGTCCGACCTTAATGCATATCCAAGGCTTGGTGCGGGAAACCGGCATCGCCGCCGAACAAGGTCGCGAGTTCCGTGAACTTGGCAAGCGGCAAATGACCGACAAGCCTGAAGTCACTGATGCGGGTGAGGACAGGCTGTGTAGGTGCTGCGGTCGGTGACCGTCAACGATCCGAATGTAAGGGTCTAGGCAGCAGGGCCGCGATACGGTTGCGGCCCTGACGTCTGATCAACCCTTGAGACGATCCTTGATCTTGTCCTCGGTCTTCCCAAGGCCCTTCTTGGTGCTTTCGTCAAGCTTGCCGGCAGTTCCGCCGGCACTCATTTTCTTGTCACCAGCCGGTTTGCCAGGCTTTGCCTTCACTTCGCCGCTTTTCGCAGAGCGCTTCACTTCATCCTTGTTCATGGTTTCTCTCCCATAGCTGGGAAACCAACATGCGCTCTCACTGAAAGTTCCAGTAGCCAAGGAAAATAAGCATGGCCGGCTCCGAAATGAAATCGATCGCACATCTCACGCGTGAACGAAGGAAAATGGGTGCGTCGATGAACGCGTTCGACGGAATGCCAAGATGGCCGGATAGTCGAAGATGCGATCAATTGGGAGCAACTCCGCCATGCCGCCAAGCTCAGGCCCCGGTCCAGGTGGGCAAGATGGACGCGGTGATGTCCAACCCGGTTTCCGCAGCGTGGGATCGACCCGCGTAATCGGCATTTGAATTCCACAGCCGGTAGACGCCTTCCCATCGGCTCGCTGCGCAATCGGCTGCATCTTTGCCCCGCAGGCATCCCTCACGCCTGACGGCGTAGTCGAGCGGTTGGATCGGGCATCATGCCGGGATGGCTAACGCTGACCAACGAAACGGCTCGCCCGATCGCCAAATACTGTGAAGGACATGCAGGCAGGCCGCGAAGATTGACCGAATTTGATTTGCCAGGGAATCGGGCCCCTCCTACGCCCGGCACGTCAGGCGAAGGCGGCCACCCCCATCGTTACAACAGCCACAGCCATCACGACGGTGGTCAGCCATCCAAGCGATTTGAGCACCCCGGTGACGACGAACTGCCCGAGCACATCCCGGCGTGTGGCGAAATACATCATGATCCCCATGACCGGAACGGCGACGATGCCGTTGATCACCGCCGTCCAGACAAGCGCCTTTATCCGATTTATCGGCGTGAAGTTGAGCACCGCCCCGATCACGGTCGCGAGCATGATTGTTCCGTTGAAGGCTTTTGCTTTCATGGGCTTTTCGCGTCAGCCCGGTGGGCCAGCGTAGCGCTTCGCCGATCGCGTAAGCTGTGCCGAGCCGGCCAGAACAGGCACTGCAAGGAGGCCCGTGCCGACGATGCCCAGGGCGAAGAGCGTCGAAGCAAGGGGCCGGCAAGAGGGCGCAGCGCTTCCGCCGCCTGTGCCGAGGTCTCTATCTCGGTGATGCCGCCCGGGTGCAGCGTGGACGCCGCGGTCAGAATAATCGCCAAGCCGACGATGTTCGAGGCTGCCATCCCGGCCATCGTGTCGAAGCTTATACGTTCAAGAGCAGCCGGGCCTTGGGCGGGCTAATAATCGGGATGTCAGCATCATGAACCTTTATCCTGTGTTCTCCTATCCGGATGACAACCAGTGTCCGCAAAAGGGGTCGACTCCGGCCGGTGGCTGAAGGTCAGCTAACGAGGCGCGCTGCGAATGACCGGTAGTGGCGCAACCACGACCCTTCTTGGGATGTCGGCTTTCAGGAAGGGGCAACGCTGATCTCAATGTCCGATTTTGAGCGCAAAGCTGCCGTTGGTCCGTTGCAACATAATGATTTGCTTTGGCCAGCAGACGAACTAGGCCGTCACGCATTTCCCCGGAACAGATCCTCTCGAAGCGTGTTGCGCCAGCTCCAAGCTAAATTGGAGCACAACCATGAAGCCCGAAGACGCCACCTACCCTCCTCTTGATGTCGCCAAGCCTGTCGCTCCAGGGGTCTGGATCGTCGACAGCGGACCGCTGAGCGTGATGGGCATTCCAGTCCCGGTGCGCATGACGGTTATCCAGCTCGGGAATGGCGGTCTCCTGCTGCATTCACCAACACGGTTCGCTTTTGAGCTGAGAGAGCAGCTCGAGCAGATTGGCCCGATACTGCATCTGGTTGCGCCAAACAGTGCACACTGGACCTTCGTCAAGGAGTGGCAGGACCATGTGCAGGGAGCGCCGACATGGGCCGTTCCGGGCTTGCGCCATCGGGCAAAGGTCCGCCGAGCCGGCGTCAGGATCGATCACGATCTGGCCGCTGCGGCGCCGGACGCCTGGTCGAAAGATCTCGATCAGGTTGTCGTTCCAGGAGCCGGTAGGTTCACCGAAGTCGCATTCTATCACAAGAACAGCCGAACTATGGTGCTTACGGATCTAGTTCTGAATCTCGAGCCGGAAAAGCTGCCGTTCATCATCAGGCCGGCGGCGCGCCTCTTAGGCGTCACGGCACCTGGGGGGAAGGCCCCCATTTACCTGCGGATGATCATCAATCGGAAGCATGAGCAGGCGAAGGCGGCCGCGGAGCGCCTCGTGGCTTTCCAGCCAAAGCGCGTGATCTTCAGCCATGGCCGGTGGTTCCACAAGGATGGGACGACATTACTTCACCAGTCGCTGGCCTGGCTTCTCTGAGGGCGGCCGCAGAGAAGATTGTCAGCAGGAACTAGCCATCAACTCCCGTTGCCGTTCCCATTCGACGGGCAAACCCCTGACGAGCGCCTGGAGTTGAACCCCCACGGGCTGCCGTCCGTCGAGTATGGCTTCGACCAGATCGGGCGCGAGCAGCGTCAACTGGAGCACATGGGATACGAAGGAGCGGTCAAGCCTTTCGGCCGCGGCAAGTTCGATCACTGTGGCGAACTCGCCTATTTCCAGCATGTGTTTCCACCGGAACGCCCGCGCCAGCGCCCGGATAAGAGTGCTGTCTATGCGTGGCCGTGCTGGGGTCCATTGCTGTGCGCCGGCGGGCGAGATGATGATCTTGCGGCCACCACGCTTGCGCAGGGTCAGCGGCAGATGGACTGTGAGCGATTTGCCGTCAGGGCTGAGTTCGGCATATTTGGCCTCCGACGGCATCATGCAGTCCTCCTATGCTCCGGCGGCTGTCGCAGCTCCGTCGCGAGGCTGGCCATGCCTTCCGTGCGAAGCCGGATGGAAATGCTCTCGACGGCGACATCCACCCGCTCGACCAGAAGCTGGACGATGCGGGCCTGCTCGGGCGGGAAGAGCTCATCCCAGAGTGGATCCAACTGGACGAGGGCTTCACGGACCTCGGTTTCAGTGATGCTGGAATCGTCCTTTCGCATGGCCATCCAGGTGTTTACGATCGTTTCGGGCGTTCGAAGCAGCGCCCGAAGCTGGTCGATGACCGCAGCCTCGATCTCGCCTGCCTGCACACGGCGGACCGGGCATGTCTCCGGTCCGAGCTTCTGCACGCTTGTGGTGACTTAGTAGCGGTAGAGCTTTCCCTTCTTGCGGGTATGGACAGGTGTCATCGCGTAGCCGCTCGGAGCAAAGATCAGACCCTTCAGTAAGGCTGGCGTCTGCCTGCGGCTCTGTCCGGCTCGCTTGCTCGGGCTTTCCGCCACCATCGAGCGGACCTTGTCCCAAAGGTCCAGGCTGATGATAGGCTGATGCTCGCCGGGATAGCTGGCGCCCTTGTGCACCGCGTCGCCCATATAGACCCGGTTGCTGAGGAGCTTGTAGAGCAGGCCTTTGTCGAAGGCCTTCCCGTTCTTGCGCCTAAGACCCTCCGCATTCAACGTTCGCGCCAGGATGGTTGCCGAACCTATCTGCAGGAACCGCTCGAAGATCGAGCGCACAATGGCTGCCTCATCCTCTTGGATCAAAAGCTTGCGGTTCTCGACCCGGTAGCCAAATGGAACGTTGCCACCCATCCACATGCCCTTTCGCCTGGATGCAGCGAACTTGTCCCTGATGCGCTCGCTCATGGTCGTCGAGAGCATCCTGCGCGAACGCGGCGAACTGCCCGCTGAAGGCATCATGAATTGCGCCTGGCATCGCATAGATTTCGGCATAGTGGTTGCGCGTCTGCTCGTCGATCCCGTCCGGATTGGCGGACAAGTCATTGTAGAAGCGGTCGAGCAAGATTCGCTCCCCCCGGCGACAAGTCGCTCGGTGTCTGGACCTCGGAAATTGAAGTGCCAGGTTTTCGGATCCTTAGTTGATCATCCCAATGGCCGATACCCGGCAACGGCGCGTCCATGACCACCCACGTCCTCACCCGGCTGGGGTACTGAGCGGCTAGGGCGTAATCCCAGCGTCAGCTTGCGATGTAGCACGCGATGACAATTTGCGCAGAGGCATTTCAAATCGTCGGTAACCGTGAGGTCCCCGGGCTTCATGTTCGCGACATGCACCCGGTGATGGTGCACCTCGATGCATGCGTGCCCCGCCTCGGGACCGTACCGCTCTACCGGGTCTATCTTACACTCCTCGCAAAACAAGCGGCCATGCTGGGCGATGAACTCGCCGCGCTTCTGCTTCGCCAGACCGGGCTGTCGTTCGCGTTTCAAGTGCGAGACGATCTTGGGATTGCCCTCGATCCAGCTAAGCTCCTCCTCAGTCAGCGCAACGCCAGTCAGCTCCGCCTCGACTTCGGTTGATCTGGGTCTCGGCCGTGGATCACCTCCGGTCTTGGGCACGATCCATAGTCCCGCTGTTTCGAGCAGCTCGAAACAAACCTGGCTCCACCCGGCGCTGAAGTGCCCAGGATAAGCCTCGATCCCGAGTGCTTCCTCAAGCGCGAGCCCGAAGACCTTCTTAGGGGCAAGCGGCACGCCATCGTCGGTGAGGCGTCGTAATCTCGCGAAGAAGCGAAGTTTGGCGCGTCCTCGCCCGCAGTCCATTGACCCATCGAGCTCACACGAGACCGTGAAAGGTGCGCCGCCCCAGGGCCAGCGCCACCACATACCAGTGTTAAGTTTGGTGAGACCGTCAGTCGGGAAGCAACCATATGATTCGCTAATGAACGCCCGCCGTGGCCCTGGTGGTGTGGGTGATGGCCTTCATGCCGGCGCAGCGAGAACCTTCTGGACCGATCAGCCGCCGGTCTTTCTCGGCGAGCGCGGCATACAAGTGAAGCCTAAACGGGTCAGCATTTGTGCCAAGTTCGGCTACCTTGAGACGAGTGGGGACGACCATCTGCTTTCGACTGCGGTTAATCGGCGGCATCAACAAGCTCGTTGACGAGAACGGGCCGAGACGGAAGGACTGGGGCTATGGAACCCTGAACAGGCGCATGTTGTTGATGGTCATTGCCGGCCCGCCTATCCGGCCCGCAAAATCCAAACAGAAGGAGTAACGAGTGTTGGCCAGTCAACGAGGAAGGCGCGTCCGCGCTGAGATTGCTCTTGCCCAGAACCTGATGCTCGCGCCCTGGGTTGTGGGGTTGCGGTTGCCGATCCTGGCTGCCGAGGCAACCAGTTCGCTGGTTTCAGGTCGGCCGGAAACCGTCAAGGCGGTGAGCGAAAAAGTTTCGGCCCTTGCGCAGGGGATTCTTGCGGCACAGGTGGCTTGGACGCGGGGCGCATTGACATTGCCGCTCGTCATAGCCGACGCGTCATCGCCGCTGGCCGATATCGGGCGATCAATGGCCCTTGCTGCTCTTGAGCCTGCGGGGCGGCAGGTTCGCCTAAATCACCGCCGACTTTCCAGGCGCCGCAAACGGTGAAGCCGCAAGAGGCGAAAACACCCGCAGCAAGGCTGCAACTGCCGCAGTCCATCGATGAATGTGCGATGGACGTGTAAAACTTGGCGGAATTTCAATGAAACCTCTTCCGGGGCGGCGGCGCAGAAATGATTTCTACTCACCGTATACCCGGGCGGTCGCAATCACCTGACAGACGCGAAAAGAACGCGCCGTCGGCGGATTGACACTTCAGTCAGGGGAACGGACCATGACCATTTTACTAAATTAGAAATGATGCATGAAGTGCCTATCATTCGCCTCAGCCGGCGAACGAACCCCAATTGCCCCCCGCTGGTTAGGCCCTGCGGCCCGATGGTCACCCCCGATAGGCTGTCGGGCCGTCCCTATCAGGGTATGCACGGTAGCGACCAACGTGAGCCGAGATCGGACCAACAACCCCGCAACAGGGATCAGGGGCAAGCGCCACGGGCCACCTGTGAACGACGAAGCAGAGCATTTCGAGATCTGCCCCGTGTGTGGCCAGACGTTCGACAAGCGAAACCTTGGCGAGGTGCTGCATCATTATCTCCCCGACCATGAGACGTTAAAGCTCAATGATAGATGAGTTGGCTTTCGCATACGGCTGGGGTCATCCAGAATTGTTGGCGGTCCCGACCAGACGGTACCGGAATCGATTGCGGATACGCTCGTTGAAGTAGCGGCCCTTGGCGAATGCGGCTCGGAACTCGGCGAAGGTCTCCGGTGGCACGTCCTCAAACTGGTAGCATTTACCGCTGGCCACGAACCACACCGAGAGGGTCCTACTGTCCGGATCGTATTCCGTTTTGCGTATCGAGGTGGACGGCATGACGTTCACGCCTTGGTTTCGGCCGGGAAGCGCCAGCTAGTCGCACCGATGGATCCTACCACAGCAGTTTAGAAGGTCGGTCATTCCATGGGGGAATGTAGGGCAGCTATTCGTCACGACTGGCTTGCCGATTGCTTCAAGCAATGAAGCTAGTGGTGAAAACCTGACGCTTGGTACCCGGCGCAGAGGGCGGCTCCGGGTGGCAACCGGTCGTTCAGCGCCCCATGCGAGCACGAAATTCAGCAGTCGAATTGGTGCGGGGAAACGGTTCCGAAGGCAATTGTACACCGAGAAAGGCACAAAGCGGCCCCCACCCTTCGGAGACCTGATAAGTAAGAAGGCGCTCGGGCGGCAGCGTTGCTCTCACTGTAGCGTTATGTTCTTGATAGATGGCGATTGCATGATGACGGTCATTAAAGCGACCTCCAAAGACACCATTGCCAACCACCGCCGCCCCAAATGACTGTGGGTCATTGCTGGCAGGGTCCATCATAAGTCCTATTGTTTGCGCCACGCTGTCATACCAGGCTTCGGGATCACGAACTGTGAGAACAACTTTTGCATCAGGGTAGTGATCGCTCACTTCGCGCCAGAAATGCGCCGTTGGCCAATCGACAGCGGAACGATAGCCGGCATATGCCAGATCCCAGTTCGGGAGTTGTCCCTGGCCAGCGGCGCGCCACAGCTCTTTCTGTTCGAGGTTGGCATTCACGTCTGCCATATGGTGGCAAGGCCCGAACCCAAGATGCCCCAATGCCAGTTTCAGCGAGTACGTGCCGGTGCGACCCATGCCCGCGCCAATGACATCTAGAGACATCAGCATCCTCCAAGGTGACTTCAATCGCTCAAAATACCGCCCTTCCTTCTATTTCGCTACATTTTTGAATTTCCTTGACGTCGTCGGGCGTGCGCTCGCCTTCAATTGGGCCCATGCAGACCTCGACCGCCTCCTTCCACATAGTCCCCGCTTGGTCCACTTCATGAGTTCAGCAGCGGCTCCCTCGACATTGTTGCAGCCGTAGGTGAGCCCAGGTCGGTCGGTCTCGATGTTGACGGGAGGGGTGAAACCAATGAAGAGCCATGATACCTCCTACTCAGGCGAGAGATACATCTCCGCCTCTTTAGCGGCAGCCACGAAAGCCTTTCGGATCACGTGAGGGTCAATCGGATCGCCCTCCAGTGCTGACAGGCAGAGGGTCCACGCCTTGTGCCAGTGAGGTCCTCTCCGGGTCCACGTCTTGAGCTGCTCAAGGGCTGCCCTCGCATTGTTGCAGCCATGCCTGGCACCGTCCGTTTCAGTCTTCACGAACACCGGAGGGACGAACCAAAGGGTTGCCATGATATCTCCTACTCAGGCGAGAGATATACGCTCGCCTCCTTGGCCGCCGCCTCAAAGGCTTCACGGGCCTCTTGGGGGGACACTCTGCCCTCGAATGCGTCAACGCATGATTGGACCGCTTTCGTCCACTTCGGCCCCTTTGTGTCCCACGCCATGAGTTCCTGACTGACCCCATGGCGAATGCCCGATTGGTCGGTCTTGACGTAGACCGGAGGGTTAATCCAATGGAGAGCCATGTAGGGCAGCTAGGGGGTTTCGTCCCGACCGGCCTTACCAATCGCCTCAAGCAATGAAGCTAGAGTTGGCGGCAGTTCTGGTTCGACCTCCAGCCCCATCAGCTTGTGTACGTGACGACGATTGTCTTCGGTGCCGATCAATTCGCGAACGGCGTCGGCGAGGGTCTTATGGCCCGCTCTGTCACGCTTTGCCATGTCTGCATGTCCCAACCCCGCCCGGCCGCAACTCGCAGGTCGCGGAATGGTTCCGTTAGGGGTCACGAATGTTTGGCAGCTAGTGGTAAAGCCTGACACTTGGTACCCCACGCGTGGGGCAGCTCATGGCTGAAAGACCGCCGATCGGGCAACCACGGACAAGATGGAAGGTCAGCCCCGCAATCGCGCTCAGGGCTCCTCAATAAGCCCGAGTGAATCCGCCATCGTGTAGAATGTTCAAGCCTGTCATGTGATCAGTGAGAGGCGACAACAAGCCCTGGACGACGACGGCAACTTCAGACGGCGTCCCATACTTTTTGAGTGGAATATTGTCGGTCTCGACCGCAATCCTTTCTTCAAACGTCACGCCGGCGTCCTGCGCTCGCCTGCCAATTGCATCCCGATACCAGGGCGAAAGCGTGCCACCGAGTGAAAGAGTGTTCACATGAATACCTCTTTCGCCCAGCGCAAAGGCAAGCGTCTTCGCTTCTCCAAGCCAAGCGGTGCGGATGACGTTTGCGGTGGCGTAGTGGCTAAGAACCTGAGCCGAAGAAATACCGGAAATGATTACGACCTTGCAGCGACGGCCTGCTTCAGGGGCCGGTTCCATCCGAGCGACTGCCGACTTCAACAGGGACAGCGGCCCAACGAAGCTTGTCTGAAACAGCGTTCGCCAGACCTCTGGCTCGGGCATAGGGTCAGCGGATGAATGCGGTTGGGGCGGCATAAGAACGACCCCATCAAGCTTGAGGCCCGACGTGGCGAGGTGTCGATCAAACTCGCCCAACGCGGCATCGGATGCCATATCAACCGGTATAGCTTCATGCGAACCGTCGGCTGGTGCAGGCAGGCTCGAACCAGCGATTCAAGCCGCACCTGATTTCGGGCCGCTACAATCAGACGAGCACCACCGGCCGCAAGCCGTCCGCAAATTGCTTGCCCAATCCCACCCGTTGCCCCAGTCACAAGTATGGTCGACATCACACCACCCCGCCAGTTTCGAGCACTGTACCTTTGTACTCTGGAAAAGCCATTGGCACCCCCGGATATGGGTCAGTTTCTTGCCGTCCACCTGTACCAAGTGTCAGACTTTCACCACTAGGGCTACGCATGTCTTAATCAGATTGTTGAGTTCGCTCCGCCAACGCGAAGGCTTGCAAATTCCTGGATTTGCCGATGTCTTGATCAGCGTTGGAAATAATCGAGAAGAACGCCGCGCGAGCGATGTCCTTTTTTGACGCGTCCGGATGCTCCTTCTTTGCAGCCTTTAGGAGCTGTTTCGGTGTCATCTCTGGCGTCACTACCCGCATCAGCGTGTCGCCAATCGCCTGCAATTCGGTCGGGTTCATAAGTGGATCCTCAATAATGGGCTGCTGGCTTAGTCTTAGTGTCTTCTCTGTGTCGTAGCGCTGGGGCAATCGGACCAACAACGAAGGCACGGGCTTGTCCCTCATCCGACGATACGGCGCCTTGTTGGCAACCCGAGCCATTGTCGCCAGATCGCGTTCCTTCAGAAAAGAGAAAAGCCCGCCGCACCTTTCGGCACGCCGGGCTGCTCTCCCAGTCGCTTACGTCATTCGATGATCTTGATGATCTTGCGCGTGCCCGGATCAACGACAACGGTCCGGTTGTCGACGACAACGGTGCGGTATTTGGTGTCAGGGACTTCATGGAGCTCGACCGTCTCAGGTAGGGTTGAGCCGATATTGAGCTCCACTCCAGGGAGGTTCACCGATGCGAGTGGCTGCTTTTTGACATATTCCCTGATGACCGTCTCCTGTTCAGGCTCGATAACTACGTCCTGAGCGGCAGCGGCGCCGATCCCCGCCAGCAGCAAAAAACCCGCGGCTGCAGTGGAAAGATGCATTCTCATAGCTGTCTCCTTCGTGAGGGCTGATGCGCTGAACGGGATCGCCCTAGCGCCAGACCAAACCTCAAGCAGCTGCATTTGTTCCCCTTGAGGGACTTTGGTCTGATGCGCGACAGGACCTAGTCTCGCCTGTTTTGGCGTAATACGCCGGACATAGCGCCACCCGGAACCGCCGCTGCGCATAGTCGTTGCTCCCTGCAAGTTCAAAGGGAAGGAGCCCATGGAAAATAGTGTCCACCAAGCCCGCTGGTTACTCGCTCCGGTCTTCGCAGTTTCGATCACATTCCTGGCGATTGGAATAATCGTTAGCTAGGGATCGTTATCTGGGACCGACCGGACTTGACGATTGGACGGAGCGACGAATCTGCGCAGCTAAGTCCCTTCCTGCGCTGATAAAGGGCCACCCGCCATTCCTCGATTTGGCGGGTGGTCCGCAATCCGGCTGACCAAGGCCGCCCTCGAGGCGGCGTCACCTCACAGCAGGTCTTCGGCAACCCCGTCGAATTTCCTGAGGCCTATGCTTGGAGGCTTTCGCTTAAGAAGCCCCTGTTCGCTTGCGGCCGCCTTGAAGGCATCGAACGCGGCTTGTTGGGTGCAGTGTCCGGCCAGGCATTCCTCGATGATTCGAATTGCTTCAAGTCGGCATGGCTTGTCCATGAATGGCCATGGTTGCTGAAGCGCCGTCTCAGCATCAGCGATCGACGCAATCAGCATCGATCTGTCATTCAGGTAGATTGTAATCGGAATAAACGCCGGCATCTTTGTCGCTCTCCAAAATTGAAGTGGATAAACGCGAAGACGTGGCGGGGGTTGCATGAACGTTCGTCGGGGCAATGGTGCTCTGATCTAGCCGGCCTAGGCCGCGTTGCTCAGCGCCAGAGGCTGGACGTCCGAAGAGCCTTGATCGTTTCGATTCCCTGAACGAGGAAGCCCGCGCCTCACGGAGGGAGGGCGCGGGCTGATCGGAGCATCGCCCGACCGGCAGCAATCTTGAAGAGGGGACCAGACCATGCTGCACGCCCCGAACTCCCGGCCTAAAGCTATGTTCCAGCGAAGGTCGAAAAATGCGGTGAAAGCAGGACCTATTTGGGTTGCATCTAACGACTCAACGGCAGTTTCGACGCTGAGACAAGTTCGTCCTCGTCAGTGATACCGGCCGTATAATTTGCAAGGATCCGGGGCGCGAGAGCCTCACGTAGATGTTCGAAGTCGCCCTCCTTCTTGAGTCGGTCGAACACACGGCCCAGCGCAGCTACTTCGGATGCACCGAAGATGCCAAATTCTTTAGCCTTTCGATCAATCGGCATACCACCCCCTCCTGAATCGCGCCGGCCGGAGATCGAAAACCCGACTAGTCGTCTTTCTTCAAATCTTCAGCTTCGTCCTTCAGCCTCTGCCAGTCTGCGCCGTGCTTGCGAAGCAATGCCCGCGCCTGTTTGGGCGTCACGTCTGTCACCTCCGCCAGGTGCTCAACTTCAAGTTCTGCACCCTTCTTAACTCGGCTCGTGTCGCTCGTCCTCTTGACCGTCATCTGTTGCGTCCTCCTTGGCCCACGGTCAGTGGCAACGAATGTTGAACGTTTGTGGTTCCCGTCCCTGTGGAACTAACTGCCGGCCGTGTAGTTCTACCGCCGAAGGAGATCCCAAATGCTTCGATTCTTAATCGGTCTTGGCACGCTGTACGCGGCATTTCAAATCGGCCGTGAGTTCGGCCGCACCGAGGCGGAGGTCATCCAGGCTCCACCCGACGATCATCGCCCGACGTCTGAAAACGGGGCAGAGTTCGGCGAGCGCACCTAGGGGTTCTGGTAGCTCCCTCAAGCTTGCGCTATCTACGCGACATTGGCGCGAGCAAACGGAGCCGGCAGTTCATTGCGATGGCCAAAACTGCCTTCCACCAGCCGATAACCCTGTCGAGGAATGCAAGGGGCAAGATTGCACGCTGGCTCCGCCGGTCGATCCAGGTCCGGCGCCTGAACAGCATCAGCCGAACACCCCAACTACGAAGGTGATCCGTGGAGAAGGTTGGATTTCAGGTCCTATCCCTCTACCACCTAATTTTTTCCACAATGTTCTCTGCTTGGACTTGGTCGCCCCGAAACCCCCGCAGAACAGCAGGCCCTTCGGCCGAAAGCTGGGGACTGTTGCTGGTAGTGAAGGTGCCTTTTTTGCTCACTGTCGGCCCATATTCTCCAATGCTGGGGAGTGCGCCTTTTTACTCCCTAGCTTTCCCCCATTGAAATCACAGGGTTTTCCGGCTCGAAAGCTGGGGGTCGTTTGGTGCACTGCCGCTATGCGGAGAACACACAAAGCAAACCAACCGGTCACCAAATTGGTCAGTCGCTTCGGCCTAGGAGCGGGGCTCCGGTGCCGCACTTCAAATGTCTGGAATGGGGCCGAAGAAGCGGACAGTCAGCTTTCAGCCGTTAAAGGGGCGGAAGCCGACATTCAGGACCTTGGGGAGCATCGACGCGATCTGACCCTATCCGGTCATTCCGGCGGCGAAACAGCGTCTTGATAGCCGACATTCCGCGGACCAGCGATCATGACCCAAAACCTCCATCTGTTCGCGTCACCGAAGGTGCTAGCGCTGCGTTCCCCGCCGCGCGCCATATTGCGCGGGCACCGGCTTGACGATTTCGACGATTATGCCGCCATGTGTGCCGATCCGGCCGTGATCCGCTTCATCGGCGGGGAGCCGCGACTTCGCGAAGATAGCTGGATACGTTTTCTGCGCCATGGCGGCATGTGGGCCATGCTGGGCTTCGGCTTCTGGGCGGTCGAGGAAAAAGCCACCGGCCGCTTCATCGGCGAGGCCGGTTTTCACGATCTGAAACGCGACATGAAGCCGTCCATCGAAGGCGTGCCGGCTGGGGGCTGATCGCGGCCAGGCATGGCCAGGGATTCGCGACCGAGATCGTCAAGGCGGTGCATGGCTGGGGCGACGCCCGGTTCAATGGAGCGAAGACGGTGTGCATCGCCGATCCGGACAATACCGGCTCCGTAAACGTCGCCCTGAAATGCGGTTATCGCGAGAGAACCAGAACGAGCTACAAGGGGTCGCCGACAATCCTGTTCGAACGCGAACGGACAACCGCCTAACTTGCGGCTGTCGAAACCGGTGCGCTTACCGCCGCGGGGGCATAGACCATGGTAGCCTCGCCGCGCCCCTTTACGGTGATCTCGCGCAGCGGGGTCAGCGGAATCCTGTCTGACACCAGTTCGGCGGTCGCCCGGCCGATCACCAGCGGAACGCCGAGATCCTTCGAGGCGCCCTCCAGCCGCGATGCCAGATTGACCGCGTCGCCGAGCGCCGAATAGTCGAAGCGCTGCTCCGATCCGACATTGCCGACGACGCATTGCCCGGTGTTGACGCCGATGCCGATGCGCAGCGCAATCGGCGTTTCGCCGCGCGTTTCGGCCTCCGCCTGCAATTGCGCGTTCAGCCGATCTAGCGCGGCGAGCATTTCGAGGCTGGCCTCCACCGCATGGATGGCGTGGTCTGGATCGTCCAGCGGCGCGTTCCAGAACGCCATCAGGCAGTCCCCGATATATTTGTCGATGGTGCCGCCATGCGCCATCACGACGTCGGAAAGCGGCGTCAGCAGCCGGTTGATCAGCGTTGTCAGCCGCTCGGGATCGCCCTTCATCGCCTCCGCGAGGGTGGTGAAGCCGCGAATGTCGCAAAAGAGAATGGTCAGCGTGCGGACCTCGCCGCCAAGGCGAAGCTGCGTCGGGTCGCGCGCCAGGCGTTCCACCAGGGCCGGCGACAGATATTGCGAGAAGGCGCGCGTTATGCCGCGTCTAAGCTTCCGCTCCGCCGCGAAATCGCGCGCCGCCTGCGCGCTTGCGACAAGAGTAAAGGCAAGCGCTGGCGCCAGCGGCGCGACGAAGACACGGCCGTAGCGCAGCGCCATATAGCTGCCGGCGAGGAGCGCCAGCACGGCAACCACAGCGCCGGCCAGGGTCTTCCATCCGGTCGACTTCCAGACGGCAAGAACGCCAATGCCCGCGCCAAGCAGGATCGAGAGAATTGCCGCCCATGCCGGGGGGCGCGCGATGAACAGCTGATGCGCCAGATTGTCGAAGACCGTCGCCTGGATCTCGACGCCGGAAACGAGCCTGCCGGTGCGGATGGTGAACGGCGAGGCGTGGACGTCGGCGCCGCCTTGCGACAGCGTCGGCGCGTTCTGCAGGCTGAGCCCGACCATGACGATGCGGCCGCGGAAAAAATTCTCCGGCAGGAAACTGTCGGGATCGAGCGCCTGATAGTAGGAGACGGTCGGATATGTGCGAGACGGGCCGAAGGCCTGCAGCAGCGCGTTTCGCGGTACAGTGGCCAGCCGGCCGGCGGCGTTCAGAAGCTCTGCCGCAAAGCCGTCGCCATAGCCCGGCACGCGCCGCAGGATGCCGTCGCCGTCGGGCGCGATTGAGGCGATGCCGGCTGCGGCGCCCGTCGCGGTGAAAATGGCCAGCGGCTCGACCCGGACATGCTGGGCGGCCTGCTCGGTCTCGATGAACGTCTCGTCGCCGGCCAGAACCACGTCCGGGCCAAGGCTCTTGACCAACGCTTCGTCCGCGGCCGGCGTCGACGGCTCGGCAAAGATGATGTCGAGCCCGACGGCTTTCGCTCCAGCGCGGCGCAGAGCCTCGACGAGCCGCCCGTGAAGATCGCGCGGCCATGGCCATTGCAGGCCGATCTCGGCAAGCGAGGGCTCGTCGATGGCGACAATGACCGGCCCGTCATCGGGCGGGGGCGGCGGCGAAATGGTCGAGAGATAATCGAAAGCGCGCGCCTCGACGAGCTTCCATGGCGTGAGCAGGGACAGACCAGCAACCAGCAGCACGGCGAGGACCGCGATCGCAAGAATGCCGTTGCGGCGGGAGGGGGTTCCGGGCGCGGAAGCGCCAAGGCCCTTCCACCACGGCCCGCCTGCAAACATCAGAACCGGACCTTCAGCGAACCGACGATGCTGCGGCCCCAGCCGGGGGTGAACGATGCGACCTGAAAATCCTCGTCGAACAGATTGTACGCGGCAATTTCGAGTTCAAATCGTTTGTCGAAAGGTTCCCAGGTCAGGAAGGCATCCGTCGACCAGTAGGATTCGAGCTCAGTCCCCGCCGCATCGCCGGTGCGTGAGCCGACATAGGTTTCGGCCAGCGTGACCTTGATGTAGGACGGGTGAACCCAGGTCAGGCCAAACCGCACGGACGTTTCGGGGGCAAAGGGCAGCGAGCCGCCGAAGCCTGGACTTGTCGGATCTTCGTTCTCTGAATCGGCGTAGGCAAAGGTCGCGAACGCGCCGAAGCCGTTGCCGATCCAGACGTTGGTCGTGGCGCTGATCCGGTCGAGCCGGCCCTCGCTGAGATCGATTGTGGTGGCGGAAGCCGGAACGCCGATCGAAAGTTTCTCGAATTCCTGATGCTGGTAATCGACGGCCGTAAAAAGGCGGCTGTTCCACTCGGCGTCCCAGCGCGCGGCAAACGTGTCCGAAAAGCCGTCGACAGCTAGAGAATTCTGATCGGATTGCAGGCCGAGTATTCCGACCGGCGCCAAGGTCGCCGACGTTATGAACGAGCCTTCGCGCAGGAACCCGGCGCGTAGGTAGTGGCCTTCGAAAGGCGTCCAGGCGACACCGAGGCGAGGCTCCAGGCGATGTTCATCAATCGTGCCACCGTCGAGATAAGTGCCGAATAGGGCTCCCTCCACTTTGAGATTGGGGTTGAACTCGTAGACGGCGTCGAAATAGACGCGCCCAATGGCGACATCGACTGCCGTAGTGGATTCGGATATGATTGTGTCCGGGATAAAAGGAAACACGAAAGAAAACGTTTCGTCTTTTGAGACTTCCAATAGTCCGCCCTCACCACCGTATCGGAGAGTCAAGTCACCGGTTCCGTAGATGTGATTGAATGCGGCGAGATAGGATTGCTGGCGGGTCTCACTCTCCAGAATGAATCCTGTTTCCCCGAAGCCGATTTCCTCCAAGCGGGTTCTGTTGCTTCGATCCGTAATGTCGGTCGCAAACAGCGCCGCGCTGGCAACGTTCTGGTAACCAAATGTATGGCTCCAGGCGACCCCGGCGTTGCCGGTTCGGGTGTCGCCGGTGTCGGCATACGTTCCTCCTAGCGGCAGAACGGTAGGGTCCAGCACTGTGCTTAGGTCGAACTCGAAATCCTTGACATCGATATACGCCACCACCCGGTCATTCGGCGTCGGCTTCATGGCCATGTAGCCTGTGCCGGTGATCGACCGGTCCTCGAGATCGAACTGACCGGTCGCTGGATCATCGCCGCGACGCGTGTCGGTCTCCAAACCGTAGATCCTGCCGTAGAAGCTCCAGGGAAAGGGAGCTGCTTGATACCCTTGGGTTTCGATTTCGCTGTTCCAACCCAGATCGCCGTCATCGGCGACAAAACCCCCGCCGACGGTGGTTTCGATGAAAGGTCGCCGGAGGATGTTGGCGCTCCTCTGGCGGCCGGCCAGCATTTGCGGGTCGAGCATCAAGCCTTGGAAAAACGATGAGAAGCTGGTTGTATTAGTGCCCGGTTCCGTCGGCACGTCGCCGAAACGCAGATTGTTGACGAAGGGATTTATGCTACCGGCAAGCGCCTGGTCGACATAGCCGGAGCCGGTGAAGGGATCGAAAACCGCGTCGCCGTAGTAGCGGCCCCAGGCGTTGAGATTGAGTAGCCGGAACGCGTCGTTCAACGTCGAGCCGGTGTCGCGGTTGGCGCTGAGCGCGGCATAGTCGCCGCCGCGCGCTCTGGTGCGCTTCAGCGCTTCCTGTGCGCTGGCGATCGCCTTGTCGGCTTCGTACTCGTCGATTGCAACCGCCGTGCGGAAGGATGAAATCACCGGATCGTTCGGATCAAGGCGATCGGCGTTTTCGATAGCCTGTTCGGCGGGTTCCAGCTCGCCGGCTTCGTAATAGGCAACGGCAAGCAGCAGCAATCCATTGGAATAGGCCGGATTGGCGGTCGTGCCGGCGAGCAGGTCGTCACGCGCTTTGTCCAGTTCGCCGGTCTGCAGATAGTAGCGGCCGCGCGCAACCAGCCCGATGTCGAACGCCGGATCGACTGCGAGCGCCGTGTCGATTTCGGCCTTCGCTTCGGCCGTGCGGTCCTGCTCGAGATAGATGATGGCGAGGTTGGCGTGGGGGACAGGATCTTTCGGGTCGAGTTCGATAGCGCGCTTCAGCGCCGCCTCCGCCTCGCGAGTGGCGCCGCGCGCGCTCTGAACGAGGCCGAGAGCGTTCCAGCTCGCCGAGCCGGGCGCCAGCTCCACCGCGCGCTCGAGGTCGGCAAGCGCGCCTTCAAGATCGCTCTTGATTCCGGCCCGATAACCGGCGCGTGCTTGGAGCGCGATCATATTATCCGGGTCGAGCGACAAAGCGCGATCGATTGCCGCTTCCACCTGTTCGCGGTCGTCGAGCAGGAACGCAATTTGTGCCCTGAGGGCGGGCAGCGTCGGATCACCGGGATAGCGCCGTTCGGCTCTTTCGAGAACGGCAATTGCAGCTTTGAGGTCGACCAGAAATCCGGCCGTCAGAGCCTCGGCGATGGCCGCGGCGACGCCGGCATCCGCATGAACCGGCGGAGCTTCGACATGGCTGGGGTCAGCCAGCGAGCGCGCATAGTAGCCGCCATAGCGCGCCATGACACGCCGGCTGGGATCGAGATGCGGCGCCGCGCGTTCGAACAGATGCGCCGCCTCGGCATAGCGCTGTTCGGCGCCGGCGATCAACGCGTCGATCAGATCGAGCCGGGCTTCCTGCGCGCGCGTCAGCGGGAATTGTCGCGCCTGCCTGGCCGCGTCGCTCGCCGCTTCCCGCCCTTCAAAGTCAAGATTAACCTCGGCCAATGTCACCCAGTCCTCGGCGGATCGGGACGACGGCTCCATCGCCTTTATCCTGGCGCGCGCCTTGCGCATGTCCAGGCTCGACAATGCCGATGCTGGCAGGACGGTGAAAGCGTCGCGCAAGGAGTAGTAGAACAGCATCTGCTCGCGGTCGTCCGAATCGACGATGACGACCCTCGTCGGCGCCGAGCCGATGGTGGCCGCCGCGGCTTCGCCTTCGGCGACGCTGACCGAGCCGAATTCGTTGGCGAGTTCTACCGTGCCTTCCAGCACGATCAGCGAGGTGCGGCCGTTGCCGTCGACGGTCATCGTCCAGTCGGTGCCGCGGATGGCGGCGGCGGCGGCGGGCGTGTCGATGGTCAGCCCTTCGCCGCCGCGCTCTGCTCGCGCCCAGATGGTGCCGCTCTCCAGCTTGAACTCGGTGTCGGACGCTGCGCCGATCTTTTTGACCAGGAGCGTCGTATTGCGGCCAAGCCGCATCTGGGTGCGGTCGGCAAACAGCACTGCTAGGCTGCCGGTGGCGTTGGTGCGCAGATAGTCGCCGGGGACGACGTCCTGCCTGAGATCGACCACCTGCCAAGAGGCGAATTCTAGGAAGCGCACTTCCTCGCCCGATTTTCGGGCAATGACCGACCCGGCCGCCGGCTGGTTGCGCGGCACGACATCGGCCGCCGCCGGCTGGATGCCGACGAGCGCCGTCAACAACAGCGAAAAACTTACCGGCCCCCGCATCGCAGTTCTGAAGCGCCCCCTCTTCGAACGGCTTTATGACGATTCATTCATCGAACTGTCAAATACTCCGTTGCAGCAGATCGCCGAATACGGCAAACGTTGCTGCCCGGACACACAGCAAAAAAAGAATGGCTGCTTCAACGAAAAAAGCTGGCGGTTGTTGGCAGCCAGGAGGTCGGCTCGGCGAGGGGAAAAGATTACCTTGATCATCTGAAAAAGCCCTCACGGTGCCGAAGCCAGCTGCTTCTGGACAGCGTCGTCCAGACTGTGAAAAGACTGAGGGCGTAGTCCTCCGCAACTCCGCTTTGGGTGACTCCGACCAATGCGCGAAGGGCAGCTTTGAAGGAGCGCCCTGAAGGTCGCGTTATGGCGCGACCGCGACCTCCCAGCTGGCCACCCCGATGTCTGCTTCTGGGCGGAGGCAAAGGTTCGCCTCAGCGGCGGACATTGGGGCGCAAAGCTGCCGTTGGTATGTTGCAACATAATGATTTGCTTTGGCCAGACGAACTAGGCCGTCACGCATTTCCCCGGAACAGATCCTCTCGAAGCGTGTTGCGCCAGCTCCAAGCTAAATTGGAGCACAACCATGAAGCCCGAAGACGCCACCTACCCTCCTCTTGATGTCGCCAAGCCTGTCGCTCCGGGGGTCTGGATCGTCGACAGCGAACCGCTGAGCGTGATGGGCGTTCCAGTCCCGGTGCGCATGACGGTTAGGCCCGGCGGTCGGTTGCCTACTCCGCAGCGGCTGTCGGGCCGACCATCTCAACGAGGATGCAGTGGAAGCGCCCGAGACGATCCAAAAACGCCTGGGCCGGTCTTAGGCTGGTTCGGATGGCTATTGAACAGACCTGCCCGGCTGGCGTGTTGCCAAGTGAGGAAGCCGTTGTGTTGCTCTACGGCCCAGAGCCCGTCCACGAGGGCGAAGCCTTTGCTAAAGCCATCATCGAGACTGTCAACCGGCTAACCCGATGAACGCCAACGGAACGCCTAGAGCCGAAGACACCGATATTAGGTTTTTGGCGCGCCGCATCGCCTTTGAGAATGGCGATCTCAGTTTCGTGGTCGCCGCCCGACATCGAAAAGCCGGCTGCATTTAGAACGTCGTTGAACTCTGCCAAACCGGCAAAATAACTGGAGAACTTTTTCCCGAATTGCTCATCCGTCGTGCTTGGCATTTGAGTGCCGAGCCAAGTCCGAGCGAGAGGCCATCGAAATCAAGCAAGGTTGTGGCGGCGAGCCGGACCTTTGCCGCGCGTTGGTAGAGGGATCGCGTGAGGGAACCGGCGTCGACAAGAACACGTTGCTAAGTCATCGAACTTCACAAAAGGATTCGCGCGATGTTGAGAGACTTATCTCGCGAGGAAGAGAAACGCGGCACCGGAAGGGTCCTCATGTGGGGCGCCGTGATCGCCGCTTTGCTTTTTGTTGCGCTAATGGCCGTGTTCGTCCTCGGGCCGTTCTGGTCTTAGCCACCATGGACGAATGAAGCCCGCGCCCCCAAGGGGGGAAAGGACAGGCATCGCGAAACGGATGTGGAGAGGACGCCACATGCAGCGACCGCCGCACATCGTGCCGATGCGGGGCGCGCATGAGCGCGGCCCTACTGATGCCGCGCGAGCCGGTCCATGGGTGCGTTTGCTTCGGCCAAACTAGCCAGCGCTTGCTCGACTTTTTGAGCCGAGGCGTCAGTGCGCTTGATGTGCCGGATCATTTGCTGCCTCAACCGCGCGAGCCTTTCGGCGCGATATACATCGCCGTATCTGGCAGTTTCAAGGTGGAGGGTCGCGAGCCTCATGGGCGACGATTCCGATTATCTAGCAGTAGAAATTCGCGTATCCGCCTTTCGTTCCGATGTCCGACCTTGCCTTGCAAACGCTGGCCGGACGGCCGCGACGACTGAGCCGCATCCCTGCCAAAAGAGAGATCGTCCGCTGATGCTGCTCAGTCGACCCCAGGCCAACCAGACGGTAGCGGAAGTGATTGCGGATGTGGCCGTTGAAGAAGCGGCCCCTTGACGAAGGCGGCTTGGAACTCGGCGAAGGTCTCCGGCGGCACGTCCTCAAACTGGTAGCATTTACCGCTGGCCATGAGCCACACCGAGAGGACTTTGCGCTCCGGATCGTATTCCGTTTTGTGTATCGAGGTGGATGGCATGACGGCCGCTCGATCAAAAGTAATCAACGAGCGGAGCGGCGGTCGCGTTCCCTCGTGGTATCGCTCCCGAGCAGCGCACGAGGATTTTCTCCAGGCCACCTCACGCATCGCGGCGTCGCAAAACGCGGCAGGCACGGTCCTCCGGAAGCCAGTCTTTCGGTCCCTCTTTTGTCCGGAATCGGCGTGCAGGGTCGGATCGTTCCGTAGCCCCACGCGTTGGAGAAACGCAACGGGAGGAACGAACATGTCAGACGAGAAACACGAACGCATTAGGCGCCGCGCTTATGAGATATGGGAACGAGAAGGCCATACGCACGGCTTGCATGAGCGCCATTGGAATCAGGCGATCTTGGAGATCGAGACCGAAGATCGCTTGCTCGGTGCTCGGCCACCGGCAATATCTGGTGCCGATGTACCAGCTCCCGCGCAGACCCAAAGCCGAGAGAAGAAAGGCAAGCGCGCTGCTGGTCAATCAGATGTTGAGGCGGCGGAAGCACTGGCGATGAGAACAGGCATCACCGGCGACCAAGCTCAAGACCTCATCGACCGCCTCGGTGACGATCCGCTGGCACTCGATGAGGCGGCGCGGAGCCTCAGGGCATCCGAAAGGTAACCGCCGGCTTTCTCAGGCAGCCCATCGCTGTACTCGACACATCACCACAGATTTTCAACCTCGGCCCCCCGCCAGCGGACCGCCGCATCGGCCAAACAAATGAAAGCCCGCGCCCCTGGCGGAGAGAGCGGGCCGGTCGGGTCGCGGTCTGAGTTTCACGACATTGGACTGAGACGGCGGTTTCGCCTTCGACGCTCGATGATGCGTTCGTTTCGGCGAGCAATTCTAAGTTCGCCAAGCGTCGGCCGCCACCAGCCCCGGGCGTGCTCCATCGGTCCGGCCTCACGACGAGCCGGCCATGTCCTGATGAGTTCCGTCAGCGTCGCCGAGCACCACGTTCCCCACACGTAATCGATGTCCGTCCGCGTCGCATGTGGATAGAAGGCGGCCAATACTGGCGGCTCGGCGACTTCGCCTGACACATCGGTAAAGACGACGACACCGTACTGCTCTGTTGCGACGGGGCGGCCCATCGGAGGCAAGTCTTCAGCCGACAACGGATAGCGTTGGCGGCGGCGTTCCGCATATCGCAACCGTGTGGCTCTTTGAGCCTCCGAGTCCTTCTCCGCCTCTCGTCGTCGCTTCCTTTCCTCGGGTTCGCTACGTTTGGCAGCCTCTTCGATTGTCGGCCATCGGCGCCGCAGTTCCTCATAGGACCGAAACGGCACGCGCCACGCGCGGAGGTCATCGTCCCAACTTGCCCAGGGAATTTCGTGTAGTTCCCGAAGGACGGTCTTGGAATAGGGTGTTCGAATGCGCAGGTCGTCGGCAATCTCGAGATAGCGACTGGAGATCGGGTCAAAAGCGAAGGCGTCGCGTCCCTTGCTGTCGGCGTGGATCGCCAGCAATTCGGCCTCACGCGCCAGCCAGCGGTCGATCCGGCGGGCTGCCGTCTTGCCTGGTACAAACCAGCTCCTGCGCTCGTCGCTCCATCTCGCTCGCGGAAATTCCTCCCGAAATCGTTCGACCGTCATCCGGTCGTAAGGAAAGTTCGCCAAGGCACCGGGGGTGTCTTGTTTCTGCAGCGCAGGCTGATGCTTGGATTCCTCCACGGTCGTGCCGTCAATGGTGTTGGATTCGCGGAGAAACGTCCCGCCGGCCCTAATGGTTCACACGCGAACCAGAACGCAACTGCCCTTCGCGACTGAAGGTCGCCAGGCGGACCGCTAAACCGCCAATGTAGCAGCTGCTAGCCGCTCGATCTTCGCAGGCGTCCCTACGGGTTGCAAACTCGGCGTTAGCTCGAATCCCCACTCCCTTCGCCGGCATAACGGAGCAGCGGCATGCCCTGGTAGGCATAAGGAGCAACCGATGCTGGCACGAAGAGATGCCGCGGCATCCGCCTCATCGCCGCCCTTACCCGCTCATCGAGCGTCGCCTTGCCGAGTTCTTCGCTTGCAAGGTCGGTATGGATTGCAATCACCTCGACCATGTGCCTGCGTAGAACCGCGAGGTGCTCTTCTTTCATCGGCTTCATGACGGTGGGGCTTTCCTCAACCAGTCTGCTGCCAGATAGCTTTATGCCTTGTTCGTCTGTCACAGTAACGACCGACACCGTGGTTCGACCACTCACTCGATCCACCCGCCGTGTCAGATGCACGCGGACCTCCGGGGAGTAAGATAGTAACATGCTGCTGAGGCTGCACCAGATCGACAAATTCTACTCCACTGGCGAGGGGCCGTTGCATGTTCTGCACGGGATCGATCTTTCGCTGGAGGCGGGCAAGAGCCTTGCGCTGACCGGCGAGTCGGGCAGCGGCAAGAGCACGCTTTTGCACCTCGTTGCAGGGCTCGACAGCCCTGATGCGGGAGAAATCCACCTTGGCGGTATCAATATTGTGGGGCTGAACGATACGGCCCTTGCCGCCCTGCGGCGGGGAACAGTCGGACTTGTGTTCCAGCAGTTCAACCTGATCCCTTCGCTTGATGTGGCAGCCAACCTTGCCTTTCAGGCTCGACTTGCCGGCAGTCCTGATCCGCCGTGGCTGAAGGTCCTTGCTGAACGGCTGGGCCTGGCCAAAGTCCTAACGCGCTACCCTGAACAACTGTCGAGTGGGCAACAACAGCGGGTGGCGATTGGGCGGACCCTAGCCGCTCGGCCCCGGCTGGTTTTGGCCGATGAGCCCACGGGCAATCTCGATGAGGCAACAGGGGACGCTGTACTCGATCTTATGCTGTCGCTGGTGGCTGAAACGGGTGCCGCCCTGTTAATGGTTACCCATTCCAACCGTCTGGCAAACCGGCTGAACGCCCACGTTCACCTGCACGCGGGACGGCTGGCTTGATGGTGTGGACCGGGTTGTCAGCGCTCTTGTCGCATTGGCGCAGGCGGCCTGTCCAACTGGCGATGCTGCTTTTGGGGCTATCGCTGGCAACGGCGTTGTGGTCAGCGGTTCAGGCGATCAACGGTGAGGCGCGGGCGAGCTATGACCGTGCAGCGGCGGTCCTTGGGCAGGACCGGCTCGCGCAACTGGTGCGTGAGGACGGGGCCCGGATGGATCAACAGGAGTTTGTGAGACTGCGGCGAGCAGGCTGGCTGGCTTCGCCGGTGATTGAAGGTGAAATGCGGTTTGGGGATGTGCGTTTGCGCGTCCTCGGCATTGACCCACTGACTTTGCCGCCGCAGGCGCAGCAGGTGGATGTTGCGGTGGGTGATGAGCTATTGCCGTTCATCACGGCGCCCGGTGTGCTCTATGCAGCTCCGGAAACCGCGGCACGACTAACCGAACAAGCAACACCTCCCGTGCGCGTGGCCGAGGGTTTGCCGCCTGGCACAGTCCTCACCGACATCGGGCAGGCGCAGGTCTTGCTTGGGGCAAAGGACAAGATCTCTCGTCTTTTGCTCTGGCCGGACCAACCGATTGGCCGTGCCCCTCTAGAGGTGACAGCCCCCGGCCTGACCCTGCGCGAGCCGAGCGAAACGGGGGATCTTGCCAGGCTGACCGACAGTTTTCACCTGAACCTGACGGCTTTCGGTTTTCTTGCCTTTGCGGTGGGGCTCTTCATCGTGCATTCCGCCATCGGTCTGGCTTTTGAACAGCGCCGCCAGGTATTTCGCACGCTGCGCGCACTGGGCTTGCCGTCCCGCGTGCTGGTCCTTTTGCTGATCGCCGAGTTGCTGATCTTCGCCCTCCTCGCGGGACTGGTGGGCGTGGCACTTGGCTATGTAGTCGCCTCGGCCCTTTTGCCCGACGTCGCCGCCACCCTGCGCGGGCTTTACGGGGCCGATGTGCCGGGAACGCTGTCGATCCGCCCCGCAGTGTGGGCAGCGGGGCTGGCGATCGCGGTAATCGGCACGCTGGTAGCGGCCGCACAGAGCCTCTGGCGGCTATGGCACCTGCCGCTGCTTGCGTCGGCCCAGCCTCGGGCCTGGGCGCGGGCTTCGGAGCGGGCCCTGCGCGCGCAAGGCGTGGCTGCGATGGTGCTCCTGTTGACGGCGGCGGGAATTGCACAGTTCGGATCCGGCCTCGAGGCGGGTTTTGCGCTTCTGGCGGCACTGCTGTTGGGGGCGGCACTGGCGCTGCCGCTCGTGCTGACGGGGATATTGCACCTTGGCGGCCGCTTGGCGCGTGGACCATTGGCTCAATGGTTTTGGGCCGACACGCGTCAACAGCTTCCCGGCCTGTCATTGGCGCTAATGGCACTGCTGCTTGCGCTGGCCGTCAATGTGGGCGTCAGCACGATGGTGTCGAGCTTTCGGCTGACCTTCACCGGCTGGCTCGATCAGCGTCTCGCCTCAGAGCTTTACGTGACCGCCCGCACCGAAGCAGAGGCCACGGCGATACGCGACTGGCTGGCCCAGCGCAGCGACGCGGTCCTGCCGATCTGGAGCATTGAGGGCCGGGTCGCAGGCCAGCCCGCGGCAATATACGGCGTGGCCGATCATGCCACCTATCGCGACAACTGGCCGATCCTCTCTGCAGTGCCGGAGGTGTGGGACCGGATCGCCACAGGCGACGGCGCCCTGATCAACGAACAACTGGCGCGGCGCCAGGAGTTGGGCTTGGGGGACCAGATCACGCTGCCTGGTGGCTGGCGGGCCAGCATCGTCGGCGTCTATGCCGACTATGGCAACCCGATCGGCCAAGTGATCATCGGGATCGACACACTGCTCCAGCACTATCCTGACGTCTCCCGCCTGCGCTATGCCATTCGGATCGCCCCCGGCAAGGTCGAAGCACTGGCTGCGGGTTTGCGGGCGGAATTCGGGCTGCCCGCGCAGAACGTGATTGACCAGGCCGGGATCAAGGTCTTTTCGCTCAAAGTGTTTGAGCGCACATTCAGAGTGACAGCCGCGCTGAATGTGCTGACGCTGGGAGTCGCGGGGCTGGCGATGTTTGCGAGCCTCATGACCCTGTCGGGGATGCGCCTACCGCAACTGGCGCCGGTCTGGGCCATGGGTCTGCCCCGCCGCCACCTCGTATGGCTGGAGCTTTGGCGCGGCTTGTTGTTGGCAGCCTTGACCATGCTGGCCGCTCTGCCTGTAGGTATCGGGCTCGCCTTTGTTCTGCTGGCGGTGGTGAATGTGGAGGCTTTTGGCTGGCGTCTGCCGATGCACCTTTTTCCCGGTGACTGGGCGCGGCTGGCGGCGCTCGCGCTGCTGGCGGCCGGACTTGCAGCCGCCGTGCCTGCCTGGCGGCTGGCGCGTCTTTCGCCATCGGATTTGCTGAAGGTATTTGCACATGAGCGTTAGAGCATTGCTGATCTATATGTGCTTGGCCGCACCTGCCTTTGGCCAGGGTTTTGCTGGGCTTGGCACAGAGGCTGACGGGTTTTCAGTGCCGCAGCCGGGGACTGCATTCAACTTTCCGGCAGACCACGGCCCGCACCCCGGTTACCGGATCGAATGGTGGTATTTGACGGCCAACCTGCAAGCTGCGGATGGAGCGGACTATGGCGTGCAATGGACTCTTTTCCGATCCGCCCTGGCCCCGGTGGAGCGGTCAGGCTGGTCCAGTCCGCAGCTTTGGATGGGCCATGCGGGGCTGACGACGCAAACGCACCAATTCGTGGCCGAACGGATGGCACGGGGCGGCATCGGCCAAGCGGGGGTTACGGCTGCACCCTTTGCGGCCTGGATTGACAACTGGCAGATGGCAGGCCGGGCCCTGCCAGAGGCGGATGCGCTGTCGGCGCTCGATCTGCACGCGGCGGGACAGGCGTTTTCCTACGAACTGGCCCTGGACGCCAAAGGCCCTCTGGTGCCGCAGGGAGTGCAGGGCTACTCGGTGAAATCCGAGAGGGGGCAGGCGAGCTATTACTACTCGCAACCATTCTACCACGTGACCGGTACACTGACCCTTCCAGCGGGCGTGATTGCGGTGACCGGTCAGGCGTGGTTGGACCACGAATGGTCCTCGCAGCCGCTGGCTGAGGATCAAACCGGGTGGGACTGGTTCTCGCTGCATTTCGACAGCGGCGAAAAGATGATGGGCTTTCGCCTGCGCGACAGAGGCGCGGGCTTTACATCGGCCACATGGATCAAGGCCGACGGCAGGCCGCAGCCGCAGGCCCCCGGCGCGCTAAGGGTGACGCCGCTCGAAACGGCGGCAGTCGCGGGACGTAGCGTGCCGATCCGCTGGAGGGTGCAATTGTCGGAAAAAGGGGTGGATGTGACCATCCGGACGCTAAACCCAGAAGCCTGGATGGACACACGCTTTCCCTATTGGGAAGGCCCGATCCGATTTGAGGGCACCCATGCCGGGCGCGGCTATCTCGAGATGACAGGCTATGAATGACTGGAGGACGCTGCTCGATCGCGAGATCGCGACGGTTGGCGAATTGCCGAAAATGGAGAAGGTTAGTTTCCAGCGCCCTTCCCGCTACCACCTTCAAAATTGCCCAACAATTCTCCGGCCCCTTCATGGCTCCCGGAAGCCCAGCGTTTGCGGGATGTGCGGCCGAAAGCTGGGGAGAGCGGAAACAACCTTCCCGTTCAATCTGCTCTCCGAATGTCCATCATTCTCCGAAGCTGGGGAGCCTTTTGGATTTTCGGTCCGGCCCATCCGCGGGCACAATCTTTGCGTTTTCCCCAAGGGTTCCGCCAATGGCGTTTCTATGACTTGCCCGCAAGCACCGCCGCAACCTATAGGTTTGCAACTAGCCTTATGGTTTGCTAGCTTCACCGTAGGGATGAGGAGATGCGGATCTTGTACCGCCTTTGGAAGTGGCTCTTACGTCCGAAAGCACTGGGTGCCGGAGCGAACAGGGAGGAGCTTTCACCAAGTCATCCGTCCTCCATCAGCGAAGCACGTCTCCTGGACTTTTTGGCGAACACGACTGATGGTGTGTCGTTCTATGATCAGGACTTCCGCCTGACGCACTACGCAACCAACCTCAAAAGCATCCACAGCCGCCCGCCAGTTGCGGGCGACGCTCTGTGGGAGATTTATCCGAACGTCGACACTGAGCTCATCGAAAAATTTGTTCGCGTGCTGCGCGGCGGCACTCCAATAAATGTCAATCTCCAGCGATCGCTGGGGGAGGCGCCCCGTTCCGCTGTCGTTTTCGGCGCTGCGAATGGAATTGGAATCATTGAATCCAGAGAAAGGGAGCGGGGCGGGCGGGGCTCACCGGAAGAGCAAGAGCGTATGATGCTCCTTCATCAGGCAACGCACGACGCATTAACCGGATTGCAGAACCGGCGGGGGTTCAGCGAAAACCTGCAACAAGCTCTGTCGGTGGTCGATGAGCCAAATGCCACTGCCCTGCTGCAAATCGACCTTGACGGTTTCAAAGCGGTCAATGACACACTCGGCCATGGCACGGGCGATACGTTGCTTCAACTGGCAGCAGGCCGGATCCGGGACACGCTGCAGGACGGCGAACTCGCATACCGGTTAGCTGGAGACGAGTTCGCCGTCATTCAATCGCGTACGGGACAGCCCGCCGAAGCGGAACGCCTCGCGGGGGCGTTAATTGAAGCATTCAAGGCGCCGTTCATGATCAACGACATCCCCGTCTTCGTCGGCGCGAGCATCGGAATTGCATTCGGACCGGGACACGCGACCGAGGGCGAGCAGTTGATGAAGGCCGCGGATATCGCCCTTTATGCAGCCAAAAGAGACGGACGCGGCTGTGCGCGAATTTTCAATCGCTCGATGCAGCTTCTGCTCGAACAGCGTGAAAACCTGAGGCGCAGTCTTCGAATGGCGCTGGACCGGAACGAGCTTTATCTTGAATATCAACCGCTCATTCGGGCTCCCGCGTCGGTCGTGGGTTTCGAAGCGCTGCTGCGATGGCGGCATCCCGAAGTCGGGACCATTCCTCCGAGCGTGTTCATACCGATCGCCGAAGCCGACGGTCTCATGGACGAGATTGGACGATGGGTGATCGAAGAAGCCTGCCGCCAAGCAACGAGATGGCCGTCTTCACTGACGGTCGCCGTGAACCTGTCGCCGGCGCAGTTCCTGAGCGGTTCGCTCACGGACACGGTTGCTCAGATCGTCGACGCAGTCGGAATCCGCGCCGACCGGCTTGAGCTCGAGATTACCGAAACCGTTCTTCTCGAGCAAACCGTCGACAACATTGACACACTGAATACCCTGAATGTCCTCGGGATAAGGATCGCGCTAGACGATTTCGGCACCTACTACTCCTCGTTGAGTTACCTTAAGAATTTCCCGTTCGACACATTGAAGATAGACCGATACTTCATAAAAGACTTAGAAACCGATCGAAAAAGTCAGACGATCGTGCGATCGATCATAGGCATGGCGCACGGCTTGGGGATAAGCGTCACCGCGGAGGGAGTTGAAACGCCGGGACAGGCACAGTGGCTGATCAGGGAAGACTGTGATTACCTCCAGGGCGATTTCCTGGGACGGCCACTCGGAGCCGAGGCGACGCGCGATTTCATCAGGCGATCTTCCAAGGAACTAATACGCGAAAGTGGGGACGAAATCTGGCGATCCAGCGTCCGGCCCCATGCATAGCGGCGTCGACGAACCTGAGGGAAGCGAGGCAGAGCGATACGGATTTCCAGAGACAGGTCAACTGCCGTCCGGGAAGGGTTCGTCGCATCGCTCGACTAAAATGCAGCCAGAAACGAGTGAGGAACGCCGATGAATATTGCTTCTCATGACGAAGATGGCGAAGCAGTCTTTGAGACAATGATCCAGATCGATTTGGACGTCAAAACTTTTATGTCTGATTGGATACTCTGCGATCAACTCTCGACCTACTCGGCGCGAATGATCAGCCATAACAGACCTGACTCCGTACGGCATTCAAACCTCTTTTCCTCTGCGTTGAACGAATTATTGGAGGTCGCCTTTCGTACGCGGCATTACGGCGGTGAAATAGCCTGTAGGGTGTCCCGCCGGGGTGAGACGGACAGGATCGAACTGACATTCCCTTGCATGCCCGAAGAACGACAATTCTTTGAAGAAGCGGTGTTTCAAATTACGGGATCCGAGGCAATGGAGCGCTATCTCAACTCAGTGTCCGGAGACCTCGCGCCCAGTCGTGAAGTCGTTCTCTTGGAACTCGCCATCGACTACAACGCGACCCTTCGAGTCGAGCAAGTCGGCGCTGATATCATCACTCTTGTCGTCGATCTTCCGCTTGAGGGCATGCCAAGTTGAGCGCGTACAACCTTTTCCCGCGTTTCAGAGCGCAATACGATGTAAACGATCAGGAGTACTCGATATCGGGAATACTGCGGCCGCAGTCGATCGATGAGCTTGCGCCCAGCATTGCCCTGTTGAAGGAATCAATCGCTCGTGTGCGCGGCACCCTGTACGTAAACGTCAAACGATTGACGCATATGAACAACACCGCATTTCATGCTTTCTCGCGGGTCATTATTGACGCCTGTCGCGCTCGACCAGATCTCAGGTTCGTACTCGTAACGTCAAGTGTTGTCGGGTGGACCACCAGAAAATTCGGGCGCCTGAACGGAATCGAAGCGAACATCACGGTTCAAGAGTATGACAGTGATTTCTATCCGGGGCAGAGCTTCCTCGAAGAAGGCGGGTTCATTCCGATCCTCCGCACACAGACGAAGATGACTTGGCGCCACGAGCGCACAATCTTGCCGCGACACGGCATGCAACCCGGTATCATCATGGCCGACATCTGTTGCGGAATTGGTGATTTCGCCGTACTCGTGCAGAAAGAATTTCAGCCGTCACGGATTGTCGCTCTCGACCATTCCAGATCAAGCCTTGCTTATGCGCGAAGCGTGGCTGCGGCGTTCGATATCGGAGGAATTGAATATACCTATGGCGACGCGTCAGAAATGCTGCTCGACCAAGATCAGTTTGACTTGGTCACATGCCGACACTCCCTGCAGGTGTTCAACAAGCCCGAACTGATTCTCAAGGAACTCTTTCGCATCTGCAAGCCGGGCGGACGCGTCTACATCACGAATGAAAAGAACTCGCACTGTCTGGGCGAACCGCGCGCCGATAGCATCCAGTGGACCTATAATGAAGTCGCCAAGCTTTGGGCGCACTTCCAGATGGATATCGAGCTTGGCCCCAAAAGCCGTCGATACCTGGTCGAAGCGGGGTTCGAAGACATTCGAGTCGAGTCTTTCGTGGTCACCAACCACGACGGCGATCCGCAGGACTTCGCAGATGTCGTCGCGGCATGGGAGAACGTCTATGCAGGCGAGATGGCGACAAAGCGAGGTGACCCGCCGGCGTTCATCAGACGGTTCCGACAGGGTTTCCAGGATCACATTTTCGCTGCGCTTCACCCCAAGGGATATGCCGGCTGGCCAATCTGGGTTGCATCGGGACGTAAGCCACTGTGAGCGAGTCGCATGCCATTTCCCCCAAACCCTGGTCCGTTTTCCGGCCTAACAGCTTCCGCGCGAAATTCATAATCGTTGTAGGCGGGGCGGTGCTGTTCGACCTCCTGGTCGGTGGGAGCGTCGCCCTGTGGAACGTCAACCGGCTTTCCCGCGACGCGACGTATCAGATCGAGAGCGGCCTCACCAAGGCGAGCCAGGAGTACCTCCAGAATTATATCGAGACGACTGCTCTGCGCGCCGATCTCCTCTTCGACCAAATGCACTCCGAGGTTACCGCACTTGCAGGCTCTATGCAGAGACTGATCGATCATCCAGAGGCGAAGGAGGCAATCGGCAACGCGCTGGCGACGGACTCCTATTTCAATGCGCCGCTTATACATGACCCCAAGGGAAACTGGATGCAGAGCCCCCAAGGGTCGCCTTCGGTCTTGAGTATCTGGGGATATCTTCTCTCCCCCGATGGCCGACCGAAGCCCGAAATTCTCCACAAAATTCAGGAGAGTGCGGCGTTCGACATTTTTGGCCCAAGCCAAATGGCAACAGGCGCCAGGAAGTTGCAGGTCTATTACGTTGGACCGAAGGCAGCACCTATCATGCGCACGACTCCTTACTCCGATCAGGCGCAAACCTTCGACAAGCTCTATCCGGGCCACAACAACGCAAATTTCTGGGATTTCTTCTTTCCTGGCGTCTATGAGCGCTGGCAGGGGTGGATCAGGGACCCGAATTCGCGCCCCGTAAAAGGCGATGACATCACGGCGACTGCCCCATATATCGATGCGATTACCGGTAAGCTCATAGTGAGTTTCTTCCATCCGCTCTGGACGAAGGACCGCAGGGATGTCGCCGGCATGGTCGCTTCCGACGTAACGCTTGATCAGCTCGCTGAAATCGTCGAAAGCGTGAAGGTCGCTGAGACGGGCTTCGGTTTTCTCACCATGTCGAATGGCAATGTGCTCGCGATCAAGCCCGAAGGCGAGAAAACGCTCGGGCTCAAGATTGCAAGCGGTGCGGCGGGTCAAGGCGTTACCGGACTCGATCGCTCGCTCAAAAAGAGTACGCATTCGGCCGTTGCGGCGCTCGAACTTCCTGCGGACGACAAGACGGTCATCAAGCATATTTCGATTTGGGAGGAGGATGGCGAAGCCGAACCTCACATCGTCGCGCTTCGCCGACTGGAGGCAGTCAATCTCTGGAACAGCACGGGCTCCATCACAGCTGAAAACCAGATGCTCGGCTTCGTCGTCCCGGAGCGGGAAATCTATGCTTCCCTGCTTGCAGCGCAACAGAGCATTTCCAGCGCGACCAACCGGATCCTGGTCTCCCAGATCATCGCAATTATCATTTCGCTCCTGATTGTCTTTGCGGCTGTCTTCGGAATCTCAAAGCGGATCACCGCAGGCCTCAGCGCGCTTGCAGCAGCCGCAAAGCGGCTCCAGGCACAAGACTATTCAGTTCGAGTAAGCATTCCGACGCATGACGAAGTGGGAGAGGTGGGGGTCGCGTTCAACCGGATGGCGGAGGAGATCAGCTTCCATACGGAAAATCTCGAGCAAATCGTCGATGAAAGAACGAAGGAGCTTGAAGACGCAAATCAGGAGATTTCCGCCCTCAACAGCAAATTGCGAGATGAGAACCTGCGCCTTGGTGCAGAGCTTGCAGTTGCCAAACATATCCAGATGATGGTTCTGCCGAGAGCCAGCGAACTCGAAGCCATCCACGGGGTCGAAATCGCCGCTTATATGCGGCCGGCCGACGAGGTCGGCGGCGACTACTACGACGTCTTGCAAGAGGGATCGCGGGTCAAGATCGGGATCGGCGATGTGACAGGCCACGGGCTCGAAAGCGGTGTGCTGATGCTGATGGTTCAATCCGTTGCACGCGCACTGCAGGAGACTGGCGAGGACAATCCACGTCAGTTTCTCGATCGACTGAACAGAGCCATCTATAAAAATATCGAACGGACCAACACCGACAAGCATCTCTCGCTGGCCTTTCTTGACTTTGAGAATGGGAGGGTGACCCTGTCAGGGCAGCATGAGGAGGTTCTCGTCGTTCGTGCAAATGGAGAGATCGAGCGTATCGATACCGCCAATCTTGGTCTGCCGATCGGCCTCGAACGCAACATCTTGCCGTTTATCGCAACGCGCGACATTCCGTTCAACAGCGGCGATGTGATCGTGCTCCACACGGATGGTGTGACCGAAGCGGAAGATCCGGAGGGAAAATTGTTCGGTTTGATACGCCTCTCTAACAGTGCGCGCCACTATCATCGCAGGAGCGCCGAGGAGATCAAAACTGGAATTATTGAGGACCTGATGGCGCATATCGGAACACAGAAAATCCACGACGACATCACGCTCGTGATCATGAGGCACAAGTAGGAATGACAACACTGTTCGGAACAGCCGACTTTGCAATTGGAATGAGAGAGAGCGTCAGCCGCGTGCGATTGTTCGATGGACCTCTCGACCTGAGTTGGCATCATTGCGCTACTACTTCGGACTTCATCGCGGACGTTTTTGCCCTGCGCTTCCAGTCTTCTCGCAACGACTACAGGGAAGTGCGACACAGCATTGGCTATCTAGTCAACGAACTGATTGAAAATGCGGTCAAGTTTCGTGCGCCAGGCGAGATCACGATCGAGGCGGCCATAGAATCGGAAAGTTTTAAGATCAAGGTTTCGAATGTTGTTGACGTCGAAACGACCGCTAAATTTCAAAATCTTCTGTCGGAGATCACAGCCGGCGATCCGAGTGAGCTCCTGATCCAGCGAATCGAAGAGAATGCCGCGGACCCTCAAACAACAAATTCCGGTCTTGGATTGCTGACGCTGATGAGCGACTATGGCGCGAGCCTGGCTTGGGTCTTCAGCCCCGCCGACGAAAGGGATCAGGTTCGCCTGGAAACATATGCTTCAATTGTGGTATCATCAGAAACTTATAACTAAAACGAAATGAAGACAAAATCGTGGACATAACAACGACAAATTATCGCGTGTGGAACGAAGGAAGCGATGTTTATTTTGACGGCGTAATGAGGTTGTCCAGTTCTGAGGCCTATGCGCCTATTTTGCAGCTAATGATGAATGTCCTTACCTCCAATCCTACTACTATAACGATACATGTATCAGACTTGGAGTTCCTTAACTCGTCGGGCATCAATTTATTGGCCAAATTTACCATAGAGGTCAGAAAGCATCCAGAGATCCAACTCATTGTCCGGGGAAGCTCGGAAATACCTTGGCAGTCGAAATCGCTGCCAAATCTCAAAAAACTACATCCTGCGATGGTACTCTTCGTTGGCTGACAGGCGGTTTATCCAGGCGCCAAAGACCATTCGGCTATACTTTCCGGACGTCTGCCTTTTGAGATGAGAATCGCGGCTCCAAACCAGGACCGTTCCGTCCTTACGCTGCCTGCACGTTTTTCGAGATCCGCGCCCACTCCGGAATCCAGTCGCGGTGCGCGGCGAGCAGATCGCTGACCAGCGACCAGATCTGGTCGAGATCGAGCTCGGCGGCGGTATGTGGATCCATCATCGCCGCGTGATAAAGATGCTCGCGGTTTTCCGTCATCAAGGCCGCGACAGTCAGTTCCTGCACATTGACATTGGTGCGGATGAGCGCCGTCAGTTGCGGCGGCAAGGTTCCGATGAAGGTCGGCTGGATGCCGGACGCATCGACCAGGCACGGCACTTCGGCCGCGCAATTTTCCGGCAGCGAGGTGATGCAGCCATTGTTGCGGACATTGCCGTAAATAACCGAGGGCTCGCCGGTCCAGACCGAGTTCATGATCGAGGAAGCATATTCATGGCTCTCCTCGATCTCGATGTTCTCAGCGCTCCGGTAGGCGGCCGCCTGCCCTTTCCATCGCTCGATCTGCTCGATGCAGCGTTTGGGATATTCATCGAGCGGAATGCCGAACTTCTCGATCAGATCGGGCCTGCCGTCCTTGATGAAATAGGGCGTGTATTCGGCGAAATGCTCCGAGCTTTCGGTGACGAAATAGCCGAGGCGGGTCAGCATCTCGTAACGCACCTTGTTCGGGCAGCGCGGATTCCAGTGGCTGGGTTTCGGAAATCGCCCGTCGCGGTAGCCGCGCACGAGATCCGGATAAAGGTCGCGGTAGCTGCCATCGGCCTGCCGATGCTCGAATTTCAGGTAGAAGGCCATGTGGTTGATGCCGGCGGCACGGTAACGGATTTCCTCGAGCGGGATTTCGAGATCTCGGGCGAGTTCGAAAGCCGTTCCCTGCACCGAATGGCAGAGACCGACCTGCTTGATGAGCGGATACTTTTCCGCAATCGCCCAGGTGTTGATCGCCATCGGGTTGACGTATTGCAGGAGGATGGCGTCGGGGCAGATTGCCATCATGTCTTCGCAGATTTTCCAGAGATGCGGAACGGTGCGCAAACCCCGCATGATGCCGCCAACGCCGAGCGTATCGGCGATCGTCTGGCGCAGGCCGTATTTCTTCGGCACCTCGAAATCAGTGACGGTGCAGGGCTCGTAGCCGCCGATCTGGAAGGCAACGACGACGAAGTCCGCGCCTTCCAGGGCCTTGCGCTGGCTGGAATGCGTCTCGATGGTCGCCGCAGAGCCAAGCGTCTTGACCAGCTTTCCGGCGACGATCTCGCTTTCTTCCAGGCGCTGCGGATTGACGTCCATCAGCGCGATGGTAGCGCCCGAAAGAGACGGCCGCTGCAGCACATCGCCGATGACATTCTTCATGAAGACGGTGGAACCGGCCCCGATGAACGTGATTTTGGGTTGTCTCGTCATGAATTGCGCCTCTTGTCTGCGATTTATGCGGCTACCTCGAACGCGGCCTTGACGAGCCGTTCGGTGTAGGCGGTCCTCGGATGGGAAAGAACCTCGTCGACGGGTCCCTCCTCGACGATTTTACCGTGCTGCATCACCACGACCCGATGACAGAGCGCGCGTACGACCTTGAGATCGTGGGAAATGAAGAGATAGCTCAGGCCGCGCTCGTCCTGCAGCTTGCGCAAGAGGTCGATGATCTGGGCCTGAACGGAGAGATCGAGCGCCGATGTCGGCTCGTCGAGCAGGATGAATTCTGGTTCGAGAGCGATTGCCCGCGCAATAGCGATGCGCTGGCGCTGTCCGCCGGAAAACTCATGCGGAAAGCGCGACAGGATGTTGTGCGGAAGCCCGGCGCTGACAAGCGCCTGCTCCACGCGCTGCAACCGATCACTTTTGTTGTCGCCGAGCCGATTGACGATCAGCCCCTCCTCGATGATCTGGCCGACCGACATGCGCGGATTGAGCGAGGAGAACGGATCCTGAAAGACGACCTGCATGCGCGATCTGAGCGGCCGCATCTGGTCACGTGTCCTTGCGTGGATCGGTTCGCCGTCGAAGAAGATTTCGCCGCCGTCGGCCGTCAGGAGCTTCACCAGCGCCTGCCCGAACGTCGTCTTGCCGGACCCGGATTCGCCGACCAGCCCCAGCGTTTCGTACCGGTGAAGCTTTAGGTTGAGGCTGTCGACGGCGACGAGTTCCTTGAGCCGCGGCTTGAAGAACCCGCCATGCTTCAGCATGAACGACACTCGCACATTGCTGCCCTCGAGAATGACGGCTGAGTCCACCGGCGTCGGATTGGCCATGCCCTTTGGTTCGGACGCCAGAAGATGGCGCGTATAGGGATGCTGCGGGTTCTTGAAGAGTGCTTCAGTGGTGTTGTGCTCCTTCACCTCGCCCTGGCTCATGACATAGACGTAGTCGGAAAACTGGCGAACGACCGTCAGATCGTGAGTGATCAGGATTACCGCCATACCGAGTTTCTGCTGCAGATCACGGATGAGGTTGAGGATCTGCGCCTGCACGGTGACGTCGAGTGCCGTCGTGGGTTCGTCGGCGATGAGTACGTCCGGATTATTGGCGAGCGCCATGGCGATCATGACGCGCTGGCGCTGACCGCCTGAAAGCTGGTGCGGATATTGGTTGAAGCGGCTTTCCGGGTCCGGAATCTGCACCTGCCGCAACAGCTCCAGCGAACGCTCCGCTGCTTGCCTGCGGCTCATCTTCTGATGAACGCGGATCGCCTCGATGATCTGCGTGCCGACGGTGTAGACCGGATTGAGCGAGCTCATCGGCTCCTGGAATATCATCGAAATGCGGTCGCCGCGCAGCGCCCGGCGCTGCCGGTCGGAGAATTTCAGCACATTCTTCCCATCATATTCGATCCGCGAGTGCACGGCCACGGTGGCGCGCTTGGTGAGCAGGCCCATGACCGTGCGCGCCGTCACCGACTTGCCGGAGCCGGATTCTCCCACCACAGCGATGGTCTCGCCGCGATAGAGCTGAAACGAGACATCCTTGACCGCGTCGACCGTTCCGCCTTCTACCTTGAAGGTCACCGCGACATTGCGGGCGTCGATGATCGGACTGCCGGTCCTCACCGCATGATCGTGACGTTCGTCCGGCGCCATCGAGGTCTTTTCCGTCAGAGCCATGGTGCCGGCCTTCTCAATAGGGATCGACGGCGTCGCGAAGACCATCGCCCAGCGCATTGAACGCAAAGACGGTGACCAGCACGAAACCCACGGGGGCAAGGATCCAGGGATAGGACCCAATGACGGAGTATGTCGCGGTATCCTGCAGCATCAGCCCCCAGGAGATCAGCGGCGGCTTCACCGCGAAACCGAGGAAGCCGAGGAAGGATTCAAGCAGCACGACATTGGGGATCGCCAGCGTGACGGCGACGATGACGTGGCTCATGACGTTGGGGAAAATATGCTGAAAGATGATCCGGCGGTCGGTTGCGCCGATCGCCATCGCCGCCCGCACATAGTCGATCCGCGCCAGCGCCAGCGTCTTGCCTCGAACTTCGCGCGACAGCTGTGCCCAGCCGAGCGCCGACATGACGACGATGACGAACGCGAGGAAGACATTGGTCGGCGCCGTCACCGGAATCAGCGAGGTGAGCGCGAGATAAAGCGGCAGTTGCGGAAAGGCGAGCACCAGCTCGACGAAGCGCTGCACCCACGCATCGAACCTTCCGCCGAAATATCCGGACACCATGCCGACCGTCGTGCCGACGACCGTGATGATGAACACCACGGTCAGGGCGATCATCAGCGAAATGCGCGAGCCGTAGATGATGCGCGACAGCACATCGCGGCCGAATTTGTCGGTGCCGAGGAAATTGACCGGGCTTCCGTCGGTGGCGCCGAAGAAATGCCGCTGCGCCGGGATCAGTCCAAAAAGCCTGTATCCGAACCCTTTGACGAAAAAGCCGAGCGTCTGCGGGTTTTCGTAGTCGGGGCCCACGATCGGCTGGAACGTGACGGGGTCGAATTCATCTGTTTCACGAATCGGATAGCTGCGCGGCGGAAAGACGAAGTTCCCGCCCCGATCCGTCATGCTGATTGTCTGAGGCGGCGCGAAACCGACGCCGGTCAGCTTCGGATCGACGGGTGCGAAGAACTCCGCGAATATCGTCATGATCATCAGGAGGCAGACAAGGATCAGCCCTATCATGCCGGTCCAGGATCGCTTCAGACGGCGCCAGACAAGCGCGGTATAGGTTTCGTTGCCATTGCCTTTGGCCGGCGGCACGGAGGCGCAGATTATGGATTGGACGTCGGCTTTCATGCGTCGGTCCCTCCCCCAAGGCGAACCCGCGGGTCGAGCGCTGCAAGCAGCATGTCGGCGATGATGTTGCCGACGATCAGGGTCACCGACAGAACCAACATGAAGGTCGCCGTGACATAGACGTCGCCGATCCACATCGAGCCGACGATGGCCGGGCCGACCGTCGGCAGGGCGAAGATGATCGCGGTTTCGATCTCGCCGGTCAGCATGTAGGGCAGCACGACGCCCTGATACATGACGAGCGGATGCAGCGCGTTCGGCACAGCGTGGCGCATGACCACCGTGCGCTCGCTCAAGCCCTTGGCCCGAGCCGTTTCGACATATTGGGCGTTCAGCGTATCGAGAAGATTGCCCCGCATGACGCGCATGTTGTAGGCGAGCCCGCCCAAAGTGGCGATCGCGATGACCGGCCAGACGTGCTTGACCAGATCGACGAACTTGCCCCACGACCAGGGCGCCCCGCCGTAGCGGGCGGAATGGAAACTGTTGATCTCAGTGACATTGAAGTGGAACACCAAGATATAGACGATGATCAGCGCCATCAGGAATCGCGGTACCGTCATGCCGAGAAACGAGATCCCCGACAGCACGCTGTCCACCCAGGAATATTGCCGGGTTGCCGCCAAAACGCCGAAGGTGATGCCGATCACCGAAGCCAGGATATGGCAGACGAGCGCCAGCGCCAGCGTACGGGGCAAACGTTCGCCGACCACATCGGCGACAGGCTTGTTGTAGAAGAGACTGTGGCCGAAATCGCCGCGGGTGACGATGCCGGTGATCCAGTTGACGTACTGGAGGGGCAAGGGCTTATCGAGGCCATGCGCGATCTTGTAGGCCTGCGCCTGGGCGTCGGCCTTTTCGAAGGATGCGCCACCCTGGTTGATCAGCTGCGAGCGCACATAGTCGCTGTAGTCGCCCGGCGGGGCCTGGATGATCGCGAACGTCACGACGCTCAGGACGAAGAGGACAGGAATCGCCGAGGCGATACGCACAAGCAGAAATCTGAACATGATCGTGTTTGCTTCTCTTGTGGCTCGTGGCGATCTGCTCCTTCACGAGGCGCGGTATCTCCACGGTTCAATTCGCAACCTCCCCTCCGGCGGATGCTCGCCGGAGGGGAAATCGACTGCGGTCAGTTGATCGGACCGCCTTCACCGGGCTTGCCCGGAAGCTGCTCGGGGAACAGCTCGTAGTCGCCCTGCTTGTCGGCAGCGACGAAGACCCGTTCACGGATGATCGTGTCCTCCGCCCAATTGAACATGAAGATCGGCACGCCTTCCGGAATGTTGGAGAAGCGCTTGTTGATGATGAGCGCACCCGGATATTCTGTCAGGCCGATCGTATCGAGATTCGCCGTCGAGACCTTCTGGAACTGCTTCATCAGATCAGCCCGCTCGTCATTGTCGTTGCTGGAGATGAACTTGTTGACGACGTCCACGAGTTCCTGTTCGAACGGCATCAGATCGACCGTGCCGTCCGTTCCTGCCCTGTGATGCCAACTCGTGCGCGGACCGGTCGGGGCAAGCTGGGTCGTGTTCTGCACAACTGAGGTCTGTTCCTGCTCGTTGCGGCGAACAAGCCAGTCGAAGCGCCCGGCATACTGGGTTGCGTCGCGCTTCGCGCCATCGATTGTGTTGAGCACGACCTTGAGGCCAAGCTGTTCCATCTGGCCGACCAGACCTTCCGCGAGATTGCGATCGGTGCTGTAGTCGGAATTCACCAGAAGCACGATCTGTACGTCCGAGCCGCCAGCTGTACCGGCCGGAAAGTTGACGGCGCCGTTGCCGTCCGTGTCCTTCAACCCGACCTTCTCCAGCAGCGCCTTGGCGCCTTCCAGATCGAACGGGTAGTACACCGTCGAGGCGCGGTCGTAAAAGCTCGTGCCAGAGGAAATGCCGCCGGGGTAGATCGCGGTGAAGGGTCCTTTGACGAGGGATTCGCCGAGTTTCTTGCGATCGATGGCCATGGTCACGGCCTTACGGAAATCGACGTTGCGGTTGAGCTCGCGTACGGCCTGCGCCCGCTCGTCCGGCTCGCCCCAGCCATTGGCTGAAAAGTTCATGCGCAGATTGTAGCCGATCAGCCGGGCGCCAAAGGCCAGCCGCGCGGGAGCCGTTTCCTGTGCGGCGCGCTTCAGCGATTCCACGAAATTTTCAGGTTGCTCCAGGTTCGAGATATCGCCGGACCCGGCGATCGCCTGCACGTCGCGATCGGCCCAGGTCGAAAGCTTGTAGTGCAGTTCGTTGAGATAGGGCAGCTGATTTCCCTCTTCGTCCACCTTCCAATAGTAAGGATTGCGGCGAAGCACGATGACGTCGTCCGAACGGTATTCGATAGGCACCCAGGCGCCCATGACGGGCATATTCAAGTATTCCGGCGGAAAGCCGTTCTTGTACTCGTCGTAGGTGGTGCCTGCATATTTCGGATGCTTGGTCTTCAAAATGTGCGAGGGGCCAGGGCAGAAGGTTCCATAGGCCATCGCATAGAGATGCTGGCGCGGGAACGCGTCCTTAAAAGTCCATTTGACCGTATATTTGTCTACCGCCTTCAGGGTGGTGCCTTCTCCGAATGTTTCCGGTGTTGCACCGTTCAGCGGCGAGACGTTCGGATCGACGACATTGTCGTCCCAATAGAACATCACGTCATCGGCGTCGAAGGGATCTCCGTCGGACCACTTTGCGCCTTCGATCAACTTCATCGTTAGTGTGTGGCCGTCTTCCGACCACTCCCAGCTCCGGGCAAGATTGGGCAGCGGCTCGACGTCTTTGGCATCGACCTGGAAGAGCGGCGCGGTGCGCGTCAGGCATTCGAACATCGCAATGTCAATGCCGCCCCAGCCTTGCGTCTGCCCGGCACTGTAGTTCCAGCCTTCCGGCCGGCCGCCGACGACGTGGCGCATCGTGTCGCCATAGACGCCTATCCCGTCGGGCATGTTGCCTGTCTTGAAGACCATCGGCTCCTTCGGCAGCCGCTCGGCCAACGGAGGCAGTTTCCCGGTCTTGACGAATTTTTCGGTGACCCACTCCGGCTCGCGATACTCGGATAGCGCTTTGAATTCCAGAATTGAATCGCGCGGCACGTAATTGATCGTGCCTTGCGCCGGAAACGGCGGCTGTTCCGGCACGATCGTCGGCTCGGAGGCCACGGCCTGGATCACGAACGCGGATACGCCAAACAGGAGCGCGGCGGCGGTTTTCATGCGGCCAAAAATGTTCATTGTCCTGGTTTCTCCCTTATGCTTCGGGCCTGCCGCGATGGCATGGCTCTCCTCCTACAAGCATCGAACGAAGCGGTATTCCGCTTTCTCAGAAGCGGTATTCCGCTTCTCGGATGACAGTGCCGTGCTGCCCGGGCGCATTCGCCGAGGCACGATCCTGTCCGCCCGGTTTTCCGGAACATTGGCTTATCGCAACCAATGTCTCAGCCGGCCGCGCGCACTTTCATGGCGTCCTTTTCAGCCCTGATCTCTTCGATCGAGCGAACCTCGCGGCGGGCGACGCCCTTCCATTCCCGCGTTTTTACCGTCGCGCGGCTCAGCCGCTCCTTCGCGCCGTCGATCGCATGGGCGAATTGCGGCAGCCATTGCGCTTGCGCCACAACCATCTCGTCGACCATCTGCCAGACCTCTTCCGGCGTGCAGATGGCGCCAACCAGCGGATCGTGCAGCACGGCCAGTTTCAGGAGGTCGATGTCGCCGGAGATTGCCGCGTGGACGGACATGCGCTGGACATTAATCGACGAAATGCAGGTCGCGGCGCAGGCCTCCGGAAGCGTGATGCCGGCCACCATGTTGATGCTGAAGCGATCGACGAAACCAGGCGATTCGATGATTGCATCGGACGGAAGATTGGTGATCACGCCTTCGTTCTTGACGTTGAAGTGCCCGCGATAGACCCGACCGGTCTCGAGCGCCTCCAGTATGTGGCTGGCGTGCTCGTTCGAGCGGCGCCCGGGATCGAAGGGCTTTCCCGCATCTTCGAGGAATTGCGGGAACTCGGTTTCGAACCAGTTCCGGGTTTCGGTCGAATAGCGCAGATAACCGCCGGTTTCGCCGTGGATCCAGTCCGACATGTCGATCCACTTGGCGGTCTCCTCAGGCCGTTTGCGGTACCAGGGCAGATATTCCGACAGGTGGCCGTTACTTTCGGTCGAATAGACGCCGAAGCGCTTCAACACGTCGATCCTGAGTTTCTCCTGCCGCGAGAAGACCGGATGCGCCTCGAAGGCGGCGACGAGCTCATCCCTGCCGATCTTGCGGCCCTTGACGCGAACGTCGACGAACCAGGTCTGGTGGTTGATGCCGGAGCAGACATAGTCGAGCTCGCCTTCCCCGGCGCCGAGGATCTCGGCAATCTGCTCGGCCCCATGCTGGACCCCATGGCAGAGACCGACCGTATCGACCTTGCCGAATTCGATCGCCGCCCAGGTGTTCATCGCCATCGGGTTGGCATAGTTCAGGAATTTCGCGCCTGGCTCGGCAAGTTCGCGAATGTCCTTGCAGAAATCCAGAATGACCGGGATGTTGCGCTGGCCGTAGAGAATGCCACCGGCGCAGATCGTATCGCCGACGCACTGGTCGACGCCATATTTCAAGGGGATGCGGATATCGTCGGCATAGGCGGCGAGACCTCCGACGCGCACACAGCTAATGATGTAACGCGCGCCCTCGATCGCCTTGCGGCGGTCCGTCGTCGCGGTCACCCGTGCAGGAAGCTGGCTCGACTTGACGATCCGCAGGAGAATTGACTCGATCATCTTGAGATTGTGCTCGCTGATGTCGGTCAGTGCGAACTCGATGTCGCGCAGCTCCGGCACACACAAAATGTCCGTGAACAGCTTCTTGGTGAAACCGACGCTGCCCGCGCCAATGATTGCGATCTTAAATCTGCTCATTCGAACCTTCTCCGCAAGCGGATTAGACCGATAGGTAAAATCGGTTCGTGGAAATCCAGTCCAGGCGTGTTATTCGGAAGACACGCAACCAGGCGGCGTGCAACCGGGGTTTCATCCTCATCTCTTTTGTTTTTGGTCAATATGCGTAAGATCACGCCCCTCCGGTAGGGCGTAGATGTGCTTTGTAGGGTAATTTTGTGCTGCAAAAACTTGTCGACCTTGGACCGGTGATGAAGATGATCTCCCTGCCGCGCGCTCGGCAGCGATTGCACACCATGCCGACGAGCACCGGCTACGACGTGAGAACGGATGCCGGCTACAGCTGGGATGGCCGCAGGCGCGGGCAGACGCCGTTCACAGTGATGCAGCACACCATCAGCGGCACCGGAAACCTGCGTTACGGAACCAGGTCCTACCGCATCGCTCCGGGCGAGACGATGCTGTTGGTTGTTCCGCATTCGCACCGCTACTGGGTCGAAAAAGGCGGGCGCTGGGAGTTTTTCTGGATATCGATGCATGGGGCGGAAGCGTTGCGCATCCATAGAGAAGTCCTGGCAACGAAAGGACCGGTGTTCACCCTTCGGGCAGCCACCGTCGATAATCTGGCCGACTGCGCCTACCGGCTGGTCAAAGGCGACGGCTCAACGCCGGCACGCGCCTCGGCAATTTCCTACGAGGCGGCCATGGCACTCTATGACGACGTGTTCCAACTACACGGAAATGACGTGGCGGAGAATTCGGTAGTGCGTCAGGTGACTGACTATATCGGTGCGCATCTGCATCTGCCGTTGCCGGTCGATGAGCTGGCGCGGCTTTCCGGTCTCAGTCGCGCCCATTTCTCACGTGTGTTCGCGGCGCATGAAGGTATTCCTCCGGCTGAGTTCGTCCTCAACAGACGCCTCGACCGCGCCGCAAAGCTGCTGACCATGTCCGCCGACCTTCCGGTGAAGGATATTTCCGGCATGTGCGGCTTCGAAGATCCCAACTACTTCGCCAAGGTATTCCGACGTGGCTTCGGCGTCAGTCCGACAGAATTCAGAACCACTGGCATGTATGCAAGCGCCGGTTATCAGCAGGGGCAGATTTTGGACAGATGACAAATAGCGCTGACCTGTCACCCTTTGATGGCTGCTTTTAGCGCGAGAGAGACCGTCAACCTGGTCACTCGGACATCGGCTTTCAGGAGGCGGCAAAGCTGGCCTTGTAAGCAAAAAGCGTCCCGAAAGGCGCCTCTCAATAGCTTGATTCCCTTGAAAGAACTTGGAGCGGATGAAGCGCTTCGAACTCTCGACCTCCAACCTTGGAAACGTCTATTTCTGCCAACGCCGCCTTGTCCGAATCTTCGCTGCCAATCCGAGATGATCAAGACCAGAAAATGATGCAGGTTCTCTGGACCAGCGTGGCTGCTGAGCAGACGCAGCTTCCTGGCTTCTGCATATGGACCCTCTTGGGTAATTGATAATTGCGCCGTCATGTTCCAAAACAGGTCGGCAGACCCGCGAGGATGGTTTCGTGCGGGGTCGTCCACGGTCCTCAGGCGAGAATTCCAAAAGACGTTCAACAATGACCCAGCACGTACAAAATGCTCGAATTCTCATGTACAGCCACGACACGTTCGGGCTCGGCCACTTGCAGCGCTGCCGGACGATCGCGCATTCGCTGGTCGAGGATTTCCGCGGACTTCAGGTGCTTATCATTTCGGGTGCGACTATCGCTGGCGCCTTCGACTACCGCGCCCGTGTCGACTTCGTGAAGATCCCCAGCGTCATCAAGTTGCGCAACGGCGAATACACCTCGCTGGAAAAGGATATCGATCTGCATGAGACGCTAAGGATGCGCCAGTCGATCATCCGCCACACAGCCGAGACCTTCCGGCCGGATATCTTCATCGTCGACAAGGAACCGCTCGGCCTGCGCGGTGAGATCGAGGACACGCTGTCCTACCTCAAGACGCGGGGCACCACGCTCGTGCTAGGCCTGCGCGAGGTGATGGACGCGCCGCATCTGCTCGAAGCAGAGTGGGCACACAGGGATGTGATGCGCAAGATAGGCCTGTTCTACGACAAGGTCTGGGTCTATGGTCCGCCGGATTTCTACGATCCGCTGATCGGTTTGGACGTGCCGCCGGCTGTCAGGGCAAAGATGAAGTTCGTCGGTTTCCTGCAACGGAGCCTGCAGAAGAACGAGTTGCCCGGCCACCGGCCCGAGGGCGATTATATCCTTGTTACCACCGGTGGCGGCGGTGACGGCGGCGACCTGATCCACAGTGTCATCGATGCCTATCAGCAGGATCCGCAATTGCAGCATAGGGCGCTGATCGTGCTTGGGCCTTACATGCCGGCGCGCAAGCGCAACAAGCTGCTCAGGAAGGGGGCCAAGATCCCCTATATCAAGATCATCGAGTTCGACAACCGCATGGAAGATCTCATTGCCGGCGCCAAGGCGGTCGTGGCGATGGGCGGTTACAACACCTATTGCGAGATACTGTCTTTCGACAAGCCGGCGCTGATCGTGCCGCGCGTCAAGCCCCGCGAGGAACAACTGATCCGAGCACGGCGCGCAGCCGAACTCGGCCTCATCGAGATGCTTTTGCCGGAAGAAGCCGAGGATTCCCAGCGGTTTGCCAATGCGCTGGAGGTGCTGCCGGCCCGGCCCGGCCCATCGCAGAGCCATCCGCATCTGACGCTGGAAGGGCTTCCTCACATTTCTGAAATCGTCTCGGAACTGCTCGACCGGCGGGGCGGCCATCACCTTTCGGTCATTGAAGGCATGATCTGAGTTGCAACATCGCAAGATCGTCGTGGTTCTGAAGGGCTATCCGCGGCTGTCGGAAACCTTCATCGCGCAGGAACTGCTCGGTCTGGAGCGTGCGGGGTTCGACCTGATACTCTTCGCGCTCAGGCGGCCGACCGACGCAAAACGCCACCCCGTGCATGACGAGATCAAAGCGCCCGTCCATTATCTGCCGGAATATCTGCATGAAGAGCCGCTGCGCGTGGTTCGCTCGCTGTTTGCTTATCTGCTTCGGCCGGGCTTCTGGCGGGCGCTCGGATCGCTGGCTATCGACCTCGGCCGCGACTTTACGCGCAATCGCGCGCGCCGCTTCGGACAAGCGCTCGTGCTGGCGGCCGAATGGCCGGAAGACGCGGGCTGGCTGCACGCACATTTCGCGCACACACCGGCATCGGTGACGCGCTATGCCAGCCAGCTTCGTGGCCTGCCCTGGAGCTGCTCGGCCCATGCCAAGGACATCTGGACTTCGGCGGACTGGGATCTGGCTGGCAAGCTTTCCTCGGCCCGCTGGACAGTCACTTGCACGAAAACCGGCTTCGACCGTCTGAAAAAACTCGCTAACGGCAACGCGTCTGTGCATCTGAGCTATCATGGGCTCGACCTTGATCGCTTCGGCAGTATCAGTGAGGCGCGAAAACAGCATAACGGCTCGGCGCCGGACCAACCGGTTATCATTCTGAGTGTCGGGCGCGCCGTTGAAAAGAAAGGTTACGATACATTGCTGGAGGCCCTTGCCCTCTTGCCTGGTGATTTGGCGTGGCGTTTCGAGCATATCGGCGGCGGCGAGGAACTGGAACGGTTCAAGGCGCTGGCGCAAAAGCTCGGCCTGGATGGCCGCGTCTTTTGGAAAGGCGCGCTGGCGCAGGAGGAGGTGCTTGATCACTACCGCTGCGCCGACATCTTCGCCCTGGCCTGCAGGATCACCGCAAATGGCGACCGGGACGGTCTGCCGAATGTTCTGGTGGAGGCGGCTAGCCAGCGGCTTGCCTGCGTGTCGACCGATATTTCCGGCGTGCCGGAGCTTCTATCGCCGGATGAAACCGGGCTGCTGGTCCCGACGGAAAACCCGATTGCCCTGGCGCAGGCGCTGGAGCGCCTGATCCGTGATCCCGTGCTGCGCGCCCGCCTCGGCGACGCCGCAGAGCGGCGCGTGCGCGGTAATTTCGATCATTTGGCAAGCATTGGACAGCTCAAGGAACTGTTCGAGCGGGAGTGGCGGGCCGCCGAATGAAGCGGCTGCGGGCTTTCTTCTATGTCCAGCACCTGCTCGGCATCGGCCATCTCGCGCGCGCCAGCCGCATTGCGGCGGCTCTGGTCGATGACGGGTTTGACGTAACCGTCGTGACCGGCGGAGCGCCGATCGCGGGGTTTCCGGGAGTGGGTGTGAAATCTGTAACCCTGCCACCTGTCACCTCCGGTGATGAAGGATTTTCCGGACTTGTCGACCTGCAGGGCAAACCCATCGACGATGATTTCAAGAGATGGCGTTCAGAGATGCTGCTGCAGGCGTTCCGGGATTGCAGGCCTGATATCGTCATTGTCGAGGCGTTTCCATTTGGACGCCGGCAGATGCGTTTCGAACTCCTGCCGCTGATCGAGGCCATCGACGCGACGTGGCCCAGACCGCTGCTGGCGACGTCCGTCCGTGATATCCTTCAGGAGCGCGTCAAGCCGGGCCGAAACGAGGAAACGGTCGATCTGATCAACAGGCATTTCGACCTTGTCATGGTCCACGGCGATCCGGCTTTCGCAACCATCGACAAGACATTTCCACTGGCTGGGGCGATCAAGGCCGAGGTCACCTACACCGGGCTCGTTGCCGCGCCGCCATCGCCCGCGGCCTCCGCGCACTTCGACGTTCTGGTGTCGGTTGGCGGCGGGGCTGCCGGAAAGAGCCTTGTCAGCTCCACGATCGCAGCGGCGCGGCATGCCAACAACACTTGGAAATGGTGTTTGATCACCGGCCCCAACCTGCCGAAAGACGAGTTTGACGCGATCACACGCGATGCCTCGCCGGTCCTGTCCATCTTCCGGTTCCGCGAGGATTTCGCCAGCCTGCTGACCGGCGCCCGCCTGTCGGTCTCGCAGGCGGGTTACAACACGGTCTGCGATGTCCTGCGCGCGGGTTGTCGCTCTCTGCTCGTTCCGTTTGCAGCCGGCGGGGAAACCGAACAGACGGTTCGCACCCTGAGGCTCGAAGAACTCGGCCTTGCAACGGTGCTGAGGGAGAAGGACCTAACGCCTGAAGGTTTGGCGCAAGCGATCGAACAGGCGCTTGCGGGACCGACGCCAGCCGCGCATCGTCTCGATCTGGAAGGCGCGCATCGCTCGGCGCAAATTCTGCGCCAGCGGTATCGAACATGGTCCCCAAAAGTGGGGCCCGGTTTCGGAGAAGTTCATGATCAAAACAGACGATAGATGCTAACGCGCGTCGCGTCTGGCGAGGTTCGTGCGACGCGCTTCAACTCCTCGTTTATGCATGTCGTTGTCCCAAACCGGGCGAAATGCGTCAAACAGTTCCAATCAGCATGAAGCGCGTATAATTTTTTGTCGGCAGTTCGCCGGAGAACCGCACCTCCCGTAGCGCCGCCATTGCTTCGAAGGCTGCAAGCGAAGCCACGCAGTTGATGTGCGTCGGCTCGCTGAAATAATCGTTCGATTGCAGCAGTACAGTCGTGCCCCGCGGAAGCAGAGCAAGCCAGGCGCGCAGATCGGCTATGTGTTCGCAGCTCGTATTGACCATCAGGTCGGGCCGCCCGGCCGCATAGTCGAGTGCGTACATATCTGCCGTCAGCGCCCGGAAACGGTCGCCGGCTTCCCGGTTGAGGGTCCGGGCGACCGGCGCAACTTCGGGATCGATGTCGATGCTATCGACCGCCGCGATGTCGAAGCGGGCGTCGTTGAAAAGCATAGCCGGCAATACGCCGTACCATCCACCCAGAACCCATATGCGCCCGAACCGGCCGCCGCAGCTTTCGAACAGCCTGTCGAGCGCCCACATCTTGCAGGCGACCTGCTTGTGGTTGAAGGCGTTGGCGATATCGGCGTTCGGATGCCTGGTGATGACGCGCGCCAGCCCTGCCACCAGGGGGCAGTTGACATAGGCAGCAATTCCCCGCGTCAGGTCAAAGGCTTGCTCATGCCAGTCCATGCCGGCATTGCGTGGTTGCGTGACATCCATCATATTCGTCTTGTAAGTTGGGATTTCGGGCGACACAACGCAATCTTGCCTCCCGGAAGGCTGTTGATTCGCGGACGTGACTATGCTGCAAGCCGCTTCGCCATTGCCCGGTGCCGGAGAGAGCCTGTTGCATCTGTCCGGACCAGCGGCGTCCATTCGCCAGCACCAGCCGCGCAGCTGCTGCCTCGTGCTGCTCGGCTATTCGCCGAAACCCTACCGAAGCCGCGAACCGTTTGGCCAGCCGCATTCTTCGATGATCAGCAATGCCGATGTCGTTGTAATCGATCATGCGCCGGAACTGGATCGCGCCGCCTCGCATGTTCCTTCCATCGTTGAGCGCAGGACAATCTCCGTGCGCTGCAGCTTCGAGCTTGTCTTTGGCGACGAAGAAATTGCCGATAAGCCATTCGCCAGCAGGTGCTTTTACATCCTGCATCGTTCCAACTGAAGGGTCCACAGCCGCATATGGAACCCAGCCTAGCCCGCTATATCTGGACGCACACCAAGAAGCAGCAGCTCTGGATATTGATGATCGTCGTGCTTTCGATGATCCCGTATTTCATGTCCTTCGACCTGCCGAAGCTGATCATCAACGGCCCGATCCAAGGTAGCGGGTTCGAGCAACCGGGCGCGACCCAGCCATTCATGAGGCTGCACTATAACCTGCCGTTCATCGGAGAGGTCCAGTTCTTCTCCGGTTTTCAGCTCGACCGCGTGGCGACGCTGTTTGCGCTGAGCCTTGTGTTCCTCTTGCTGGTCGTCATCAACGGCCTGTTCAAATTCTATATCAACACCTACAAGGGCCGCCTCGGCGAACGCATGCTGCGGCGTATCCGCTTCGATCTGGTCGATCGTGTGCTGCGGTTTCCGCCGTTTTACTTCAAGCGGGTGAAATCCGCCGAAGTGGCGACCATGGTGAAGGACGAGGTGGAGCCGCTGGGCGGCTTCATCGGCGATGCCTTCGTGCAGCCGGTGCTGCTCGGCGGCCAGGCGCTGACGGCCATGCTGTTCATCGTGGTCCAGAATTTCTGGCTCGGAATGATCGCGGCCGGGATCGTGGCGGTCCAGATCGTGCTCATCCCGCGAATGCGGCGGCGGCTGATCGTGCTCGGGCGCGAACGGCAGTTGACGGCGCGCGCGCTTTCGGGCCGGGTTGGCGAAATCGTCGACGGCATCGGCGCGGTTCACGTCCACGACACATCAAACTACGAGCGCGCCGACATAGCTGCCCGGCTCGGGCTCATCTTCAAGATCCGCTTCGATCTTTACCAATGGAAATTCATGGTGAAGTTTCTGAACAATTTTCTCGCGCAGCTCACGCCCTTTCTGTTTTACATGATCGGCGGGTATCTGGTCATCCAGGGGCGGCTGGACGTCGGTCAGCTCGTGGCCGTGATCGGCGCCTACAAGGACCTGCCCGGACCGATGAAGGAACTGATCGACTGGGATCAGGCGCGGCAGGATGTCCAGGTCAAATATCAGCAGGTCGTTGAACAATTCACCGTCGATCGGCTCATTGCGCCGAGGATCGGGGCATTGACGATCGACGATCCCGATCCGATGACCAAGCCCCTGTCGGCGATCGGTCTGTCGATAGCAGATGATGGCGGTGCAATGCTCCTCGACCGTGTCTCCCTCAAGATCAAGCCGGGTGAGACGGTGGCGCTGCTCAGTACCGCAACGGGTGGAGCCGAGGCGCTTGCAGAAGCCTTCGCAAGGCTGAACTGGCCCGACAGCGGAAGGGTCGCTTCGGGCGCCGACGACTTGCTTGAACTCCCCGAAGCAGTGACCGGCCGGCGCATGTCCTATGCCTCGTCGGATGTTTTCCTGTTCCAGGCAAGCCTGCGCGATAACCTGCTCTACGGGCTGAAGCATGCGCCGCTGACATCGGTGCCTTATGACGATGCTGCGGCAGACCAGCACCGCTGGAACATGCATGAGGCGCGCCTGTCGGGCAATCCGGATCTTGATATCCACAGCGACTGGATCAACTATGTTTCCGCCGGCGCTACCGGCCCGCACGACCTCTTTGAAGCCGTGCGCCGGGTACTCGACGCGGTTGTTCTATCGCGCGATATCCTGGATCTTGGCTTGCGCTCTTCGGCCGATCTCACGCGTCACAGCGAGCTTGCCCGGCGGATCGTCGAACTGCGTGCGGCGCTGCGAACCCGGCTGGAACACGAAGGGCTGAGCGGACTGGTGGTTCCTTTCGAACCGGGCGCCTACAACAAGGAAGCAACGATCGGCCAAAACCTGCTCTTCGGCGCTGCCGCCGGCCCCGAACTGGCCGACAGGGCTCTGGCGGCCAATCCCTATTTTGCTTCTGTCCTGAGGCAAGCCGGCCTCGACCGCACGCTCTACGAAATGGGCATGGAGATCGCCGAACAGGCGATCGAGCTGTTTGCCGACCTGCCGCCCGATCACCCGTTCTTCCAGCAACTTGCCTTCATGAGCGCCGAGGAGATACCCACCTACGAAACCTTGCTGCAACGGCTCAAGAACCGTCCCCACGAGGCGGTTTCGGAGAGCGACCGCGCCATGATCGTCACCTTGAGCTTTGCCTATATCGAGCCCCGGCACCGCTTCGGCCTGCTGAGCGACGAACTGATGAGCAAGATCGTCGCTGCACGCAACCTGTTCCATGAGAACCTGCCGCCCGAGCTGCAGAATGCCATCGAACGGTATGATCCCGCCAAATACATTGCCGCGGCCACCGTCATGGATAATGTCCTGTTCGGGCGTGTGGGCAACAACCATCCCGACGCGCCGGATCGCATACGCTCCATCGTCTATGACATTCTTGACGAACTTGGGCTTTATGCCGAACTTCTGGATGTCGGCCTGGACTTCAACGTCGGCTCCAGCGGCAGGCGGCTGACCAGCGGGCAGCGACAGAAACTCGATGTTGCCCGGGCCCTGCTCAAGCGTCCTGATTTTCTCATTCTCAACCGGCCGCTGTCGGCGCTCGACCAGCGCATGCAGGACAAGGTGCTGCGGAACGTGCTCGAGGAAGCCAGGCGCGACGGCCATTCGCCGGCAATTGTGTGGGTCGTGACGAACCCGGCGATGGCGATGATGTTCGATCGCGTTATCGTCTTCGATTCGGGTAAATTGGTGGAAGACGGAACACCCGAGACACTTTTGGCAGGGAACGGTACATTCAAGGGACTGTTGTCATAGAGCAGCGGACATTCAGATGGGATCATTCTGCCGGTGGGAATTTACTGCAAGGTCAAGGGATTCGCCGACGGGCGTAGCGAGGCCACTTCCCGCCGAAACCCGAACGGTTTGCCGCAGATTCATCCGGCTCTTCGAGTTTCCGGTTGGCGGACGCCATTGCCAGGTGGCATCGCCCGATCGCACGACATCGGGCTCGCCACCTTTCGCGCGGTTCGTCTCGCCATCCCGGAAACAGAATTCATTCCATCTGGGCGTCCATTGCTCTAGTCTGGCAAACGCGAATTTTGGGAAGGTTTGCGACAATGCTGCTCAAGGATGAAGTTGCAATGCTGCAACGCGTTCCCTTGTTCTCTGCCATCGACCCGACAAAGCTCAAGCTGCTTGCGTTCACATCCGATCGTGTGAGCTACAGCGCCGGCCAGATCCTTTTCCGGCAGGGCGACGAGGGAGACGCCGCCTACGTCATCCTTTCAGGCAGGGCGGATATTCTGGTCGATTCCGACAGCGGACCGATAAAAGTTGCCGAACTGGAGCCAAATTCGATTGTTGGCGAGATCGCCATATTGTGCAACAGCTCTCGCACCGCCACCGTCAGAGCGGCAAGTCCGCTGGAAGTCTTGAGGATCCGCAAGGATCATTTCCTGAGGCTTATGAGGGAGTTCCCGGAAATGACCATCGAGATATTGCGGGTTCTTGCCGATCGCCTAAGCCATACGACCGCGGATCTGATCGACGCACGAAGCACCAAATAACGGATGACGTGCGCTCGATCCTCGCCGTCGCGATGGCACTGGCCTCTTGCTGAGAAGGTCACCCCGGAGAAAACCTGTCTCGCCTAGCAGCAGTTGTTTGGCTACGATGGGCGACGGGGACTGGGAAGGGGTAGCATGGACTACGAAGTTTTCCTGGTCAGGTTTTGGGGCGTGCGCGGCAGCACTCCGGTATCAGGGCCAGAATTCTCTCGCTATGGCGGCAACACGAGCTGCATTGAGATGCGATGCGGTAAACATACGCTTCTATTCGACGCGGGCTCTGGCCTACGGCCTGCCGGCGCCGCACTTCGGGCGTCAGGCGTGACCGATTTCGACCTGTTTTTCACCCATTGCCATTACGATCACATCATCGGGCTGCCGTTTTTTGCGCCGATCTATGACCGGAGCGTCAAGCTTACGCTTTGGTCCGGGCATCTTGCAGGACGTATGACGACCCGGCAGATGGTCGATGAGTTCATGCGGCCGCCGTGGTTTCCGGTGAAACTGGAGATCTGCAAGGCAAGCCTCGACTGCCGCGATTTCGTATCCGGAGACGTGCTTCGCCCGCGCGAAGGGGTGGTGGTCCGAACCGGCAGTCTTATCCATCCGGGCGGCTGCATAGGCTACCGGGTCGAATGGGGCGGCCGGGTCGTGGCGGTGATCACAGACACTGAGCACGAGCCGGACAAACTCGATCAGGCGGTGCTCGCCCTGATCGAAGATGCCGACCTCGTCATTTACGATTGCACCTACACCGACCAGGAAATGAAACGCCGCCGCGGTAACGGGCACTCGACGTGGCAACAGGGCGTCAAGCTCTGTGAGGCGGCCGGTGCGCGGCGGCTTGCGCTGTTTCACCACGATCCGACACGCACCGACGAGCAACTGGACGAAATCGAGCAACTGGCCAAAGACAGGTTTGCCGGCGCTTTTGCCGCTCGGGATGGCCAGACGCTCGAATTTCCGGGCTCGTTGCACAAAAAGCGCTGAGCTATTTTCCTCTACTGGCGCTGCGCCCGATCAATGTCCCGATCGGAAGCCATGCGCAGGCTTCAGTCTGTGCGGTGACTGTGAACAGCCGTTCGAGGAACAGCCAGGCCGATTCATCATGTACGAGATGGTGGGTGAGCAGGCCGACCGGTTCGCCGCCGCCGATTTCACGCTGCAATTGCGCGATGATAGCCTGAACCAATAGGCCATGATCTCGGCAGCCGCGCGTGCCATGCCAATCCATGATGTCGACATTGCTGTTGATGACCGCCAGTGGAGCCGGCTTCGGCGGCCCATAGACCGACAATGCCGCAAATCCTATCGATCGAAGGTTGGGTACCAAGCCGGCGTCGATCCTGTTCCAGGGTGGCACCAGCATCGGAACGGCACGTGCGCCGTGCAGGCCGGTTACGTGCGACAGCCCGCGAGCCAGATCATCGAGCACCGCCTCGCGTGGCCGATGCGCGCCGAGCTCCTGCTTTTTCTGGTCCTCGGGCGCATGATTTCGGTGCGCCCAGCCATGGATGGCGACCGCGGCATGCGGCGCCTCGTCAAGCCGGACGACAAGCTTCTCGTCAGTCAGGGCCGGAATGACGGCCAGAGTGACCGGAACCGCGAATTCACCGGTGAGGTCGAGCAGCCGATCGAGCGCAGGCGTCGGATCCACGGCGTCATCGTCACGCAGCCAGAACTCTGCCTTACGGTCCGCCCGTTGCCGGCACGCCAGTTCTTCCACCAAGGGCTGCCAGATCCGATCGGATGTCATGAAACCGAGATCTTCGCAAGAAGTTCGGCCAGACGCCCCGCTGCAACACCGAGGGAGCGTTCTTCGAGGATGAAACGTCTGGCTTCCGCGGCCATGATGGTTCTTTCGTCGTTACGGGTGAGAAGCCTTTCAATGGCAGAAGCGAACGCCGCCACATCGCCCGGCGGGGTGAGAAACCCGGTCTGGCCATCCCGCACGACCTCCGGCACGCCGGCGATGTCCTGAGCCACCACCGGAAGGCCGGCGGCCTGTGCTTCAAGATAGGCAACGCCATAGGCCTCGCCGTAACCCGGCCAGACGTAAATTCCCCCACTGTAGAGGACATCCGGCACGGCGGCCGGCTCAATCGCGCCAAGCCATACGATACGGTCGGCGGGCAAGTCGGCGAATTGCGCTTTGACCTCGTCACGGGCAGGCCCATCCCCGACGACCGACATGGTCCAGGGCAGGTGGCCGATCGGACCGAGCGCCTGCGCCAGCATGCGATAGCTTTCGACTTTGTCGCCCGGGCGCATCATGGCGACGGTAACGAGGCGCGTCGGACAACCCCGTGCCGGCATTTCCCCGAATACCGATGTGTCGATGAAGGGCGAAAGCAGACCGAGAGCGGCGTCGGGAATCGCATCTGCCAGTCCCTGACGATCCCTTTGCGTGAAGCAGATGTTCAGCGCTGCCTGTTCGACGGCTCGCGCCACCAACGCCTGCGTGTCGGCCCACAAACCGGCGTTGCGCCGCCTCGAATAGGAGGCTTCCGCTGTCACACAGGGGATAGCAAAGGCCGACGCGAGCTCGGGTCCGATCAGGTCGGGCGCCTTGTAATAGGGATGATAGCAGAACCAGAGATCGGGCTTGCCGTCACGATCCCAAAGCATTTTTAACCGCGCGGCTTCCTCTCGGGCTTCGATCTTGAGCGCATCGAAACTTTTCGGAACCGGTTCGCGTAGATAGAAGCGCAATTCGGATGCCAGTTCGACGCTATGCCCTGCATGCTCCAGCGCCTTGACCAGCGTCCGTGCCATCTGGCGGTCGCCGGAGGCAACGGGATGATTGGGCGACTTCAGCGGCGCGTAGAAGGCAATTCGCATCGTCGGACCCTATCATCGGAAAGCCTGCGCAAGTCAATTTGGAAGCATGGTCGACTCACTTTCTAGCAGTGGAATGTGGTATCTGATGCTCATGGAAACAGCTGCAGCGTCCGATCCGTTTGTCGCTTCTTTGCCGGTCTTCGCAAGGTTCGAAAGCGTTGCCGATATCGATAACTATCGGCCCCTCCCGGATGGCTGGGCGCTGGCCACCGCCGACATCGTCGGCTCGACCAAGGCGATCGACGCTGGGCGCTATAAAACCGTCAATATGGCCGGCGCCAGCGTTATCTCGGCGCTGCTCAATGCGCTGGGTCGGCGAGATCTTCCCTTTGTCTTCGGCGGCGACGGCGCGCTCGTGGCGTTTCCCGGCTCGGCTCTGGAGATCACCCGCAACGCGCTGGCCGCTGTCCAGAGATGGGTGGCGGACGAACTGGACCTGACCTTGCGTGCCGCAATCGTGCCGATCGAGGATATAAGAGCGCAAGGCCTCGACGTTCGCGTGGCGAGGTTCCGGGCCTCCGAAGCGGTCTTCTATGCCATGTTCGCGGGCGGTGGCGGCAGTTGGGCGGAAGCCGAGATGAAAGCGGGGCGCTACCGCATCGATCCTGCGCCAGCCGGCACACGGCCGGATCTTACCGGCCTCTCCTGCCGCTGGAACCCGATCGACGCCCGGCACGGCGAAATCGTCTCGATCATAGCCATCCCGGGGCCGTCGCGCGACTTGCGCGGTTTTCAGTCTTTGGCTTCCGACATCATCGCCCTTGCCGGGGGGCAGGAACGCGATGGCCACCCGTTGCCGGTGAACGGTCCGGCCTACAGTTTTTCGCCCGCCGGCCTCGATATCGAGGCGCGGGCCATGGCGCCGGCAGGATGGCGGTGGCTGTCGAAGCTGTGGATATTGTTCCAGCTGACGCTGACGGCTGTCACCGATAGATATGGCTGGACGATCGGCAGCTTCGATCCGAAGATCTACAAACGCGACGTGGCCAGCAATTCGGATTTCCGGAAGTTCGACGACGGCTTGAAGATGACTATCGACGTCGACGCGGATGTGTTGCAACGGATCGAGAACCGGCTGAAACAGGCGGAAGAGGCGGGCATCTGCAACTATGGCCTGCACCGCCAGAAATCGGCCTTGATGACATGCCTCGTCGCCTCGCCGCTGCAGCGCGATCACGTTCATTTCATCGATGGCGCCGCCGGCGGCTATGCGATGGCCGCCGCAAGCCTGAAGGCGAAGGTGCCGGTCTGACGGCAGCTTGCGGAAATCGATTTTCCGCAATATGCCTCGGGGTTCTTGGGGACCAGGTGAGCCTCGCCATGGGCGCGCGGACGGCCTGTCCGAATTGACGGAAAGCAGATTTTTGGACGCCTCACGATCGACATATGACCGTCTTCTGACCCTGATTTCGACGCGCACCGCGCAAGTCGGTGTGATCGGGCTGGGCTATGTCGGGTTGCCGCTGGCAGTTGCGATCGCACGCGCCGGCTTCCCGGTTTCCGGCTTCGACATCGAAGCCCAGAAGGTCGAGAGCCTGAACAACGGCCAATCCTACATTGAGGCGGTGACGTCGACGGCCCTTGCCGGCCAGGTGGCAAGCGGACGGTTCCGCGGCACTGCGGATTTTGCCGAACTGGCCGTCTGCGATGTCATCATCATCTGCGTTCCGACACCGCTGACGAAAAACCGTGAGCCGGACCTCTCCTTTGTCAGGAACACGGCAGGCACCGTCGCGAAGCATTTGCGTCTCGGCCAGCTGATCGTGCTGGAATCGACTACCTATCCCGGCACCACCGACGACGTGATCAAGCCGATACTGGAAGAGACCGGTTTGCAGTCGAATATAGACTTCTTCCTCGGTTTCTCGCCCGAACGCGAGGATCCCGGCAACCGCAGCTTTGAAGTCGCGACGATCCCCAAGGTCGTGGCAGGCGACGGCATTGAAGCGGCGATACTCGTGCAGGCTTTCTACCAGGGCGTGGTCAAGACCGTCGTTCCGGTTTCCACCACGGCGACCGCCGAGGCGGTCAAGCTGACGGAAAACATCTTCCGCTCGGTCAACATAGCCCTGGTCAACGAGTTGAAGGTCGTGCTCGGTGCGATGGGCATCGATATCTGGGAGGTGATCGAGGCGGCAAAGAGCAAGCCCTTCGGCTACATGCCCTTTTATCCTGGCCCCGGACTTGGCGGGCACTGCGTTCCGATCGATCCGTTCTACCTGACGTGGAAGGCGCGCGAATACGAAATGCCGACCCGCTTCATCGAGCTGGCGGCAGAGATCAACACGGCCATGCCGCGTCATGTGGTCGATGAACTGGCGAAGGCGCTGGACCAGCGCTGCGGCAAGGCGCTCAGCCGCTCGCGCATTCTCATCATCGGGCTCGCCTACAAGAAGAATGTGCCCGACATCCGCGAAAGCCCCTCGTTGCGGCTCATTGAACTCATCGAGGAATGGGGCGGCAAGGCGGAATTTCACGATCCGCATGTTACCGAGATCCCGACCACACGGGAGCATATGACGATCAAGGGGCGGCGCTCGGTCGAATTGACCGAGGCGGCATTGAAGGATTTCGATGCTGTCGTCATTGCAACCGACCACGACGCGATCGACTATCAGGCGATCGCTGATCACGCTCTTCTGATCGTCGACACACGCAATGTTTTTGGCCGCCTCGGGCTAGCCCGAGAGACGGTGGTGAAGGCCTGACGGCGTCTGGGCTGGCGAGTTTTTTTGCCTGATGTCAGGATCGTGATTGAACTCCGCCGGCAGCCTCGCCACATAATGCCCCTTCGCCGGCTTTTGCCCCAAGCCGGCTTCATTGATTTCGGGGGTCTTGTCTCTGGGGTCGTTAGCGGAGCGTGTTATGGCGGATCAATGGAGAATGGCTCGTCTTCGACGGGTCTCGAGATAGCATGAGCACAGCGCAAGGAGAAATTTCCACCATTCTCATGGATAAGGTTGCCGATTGGCTGACCCAATCGGCGCTGGCGGGCGACGATCTGGAAAGATTGGTAAAGGGCTTTTGTGAACGGCTGGCTGCTGCCGGCCTGCCGCTGAAGCGGGTGCATTTGAGCTTTTCGATGCTTCATCCGCTTTATGACGCGCTTGGCTTCACCTGGCTTCGCGGCCAGGGCATGGAAGTGGAAGGCTTCCGCAAAGAGGACGGTGTTCATTCTGACAGATTCCTGACCAGCCCATACTACCATCTGCTCAGCAACAAGCTCGACCATCTGCGGCGCCGGCTCGACCCATCGGTGCCGTCGGAATTTCCTGTTTTCGATGACCTCAGGCGTATGGGCGTGACCGATTACATGGCTTTCGTCCATCCCTTCAACGGCAATACCAGTCAGGGCATGATCGGGTCCTGGTCCACCGACAGCGCTTCAGGCTTCAGCGACAGCATGATTTCAGCGCTGCTTCGCATCCAGAACCATCTCGCCATCGCAACGAAGATGGCGGTGCTCACCAAGCTGGCCGACAACATGATGACCACTTATCTCGGCGGCGACGCCGGCAGGCGCGTGCTGGACGGCCAGATCAAGCGCGGCGAAGGCGACACAATCCGGGCCGCACTGGTCATGGCCGATATGCGCGGCTCGACAAGGCTTGCCGAAACTTCCGGCCGCGAAATCTACATCGACACGCTGAACCAGTTTTTCGATGCCATTGCTGCACCTTTCAATCGCAGAGGCGGGCAGATCATGAGTTTCGTAGGTGATGGCTTTATTGCCGTCTACCCTTGCGAAAGGCACCGTGCGCAGTCCGAGATCGCCTGCCAGGCTGCTCTTGCGGCAACGCACAAGGCCACCGCGCGCATGATGGAGCTCAATCAGCGCAGAAAGGAGCAGGGATTGGGCGACATAAAATTTGGCATTGGCCTGCATGTCGGCAATGTGATGTTCGGCAATGTCGGGCTTACGGACCGGCTCACATTCTCTGTCTTCGGCTCGGCTGTAAACGAGGTCCAGCGCCTCCAGACCCTGACCAAGAAATATACGTACAGCGTTCTCGCCAGCAAAGACTTCGCCGGCTATTGCGGCGCCAACAGCTGGCTGACGCTCGGCAACGAGGAACTGGCGGGCGTCAAACAGAAGCTGACGGTGCTTTCACCCGATCTGTCGGGTGCTCTCGCACTCGATGAAGACGGTGCGCTGGAGCCGATCCACGACCGAATATCCGACGCCGAGCAGGTCATGCTGCTTCATCGCGATGCAGCGCGGCTGTCGGCGGCCGACCCGAGGAAGCTCCAGTAACCGCCACGATCTGATCCGAACGCCTTTGGTGCGCAGTCCGGTCGCCGGTTCCGCCAGGGAACTGGCGACCGATTTCGAATCCAAGTTGCTCTGCGCTGCCAATGCGTTAGTCTCGCTTTCTGGGCCCGCCGCCCGGCGGGCTGCCAGAGTGGGGCTGGTGTGAGAATGAATTCGGGTGTTGATCTGCTGCGGATCGAGGATGTTGGCATCTCTTTTGCCATTATCGGGGGACCGTTGCATGCCGTCAGACGTGCAAATCTTCGCGTCTTGCCCGGCAAGGTCACTGCGCTTGTAGGCGAGTCCGGTTCCGGAAAATCGGTTCTCAGCCAGGCAGTGATGGGCATTTTGCCGAACACAGCCCATGTTCGCGGCCGTATCCTGTTTTCCGATCCTGAAAAGCCCGGCACGACGCAGGATATCCTGCAGATGCCGCGTGACGGACCCGAAATCCGGGCGTTGAGAGGCAGCCGCATCGGCAAGATCTTTCAGGAGCCGATGACATCACTGTCGCCGCTGCACACGGTCGGCAATCAGGTCAGCGAATCCCTGCAGATTCATACGCCCATGGCTCGGGTGGAGCGCAAGGCGCGGGCCGTGGAAATGCTCGACCTTGTCGGCTTTCCCAACCCCAAGCGCGCCTATGACATGTATCCGTTTGAACTTTCGGGAGGATTGCGTCAACGCGCCATGATCGCCATGGCGCTTATCTGCCGGCCCGCCCTGTTGATCGCCGACGAGCCGACAACGGCGTTGGACGTCACCATCCAGGCGCAAATCCTGCAATTGCTGCGCGGGCTTCAGGCCAAGCTGAACATGGCGATGCTGCTGATCACGCACGACCTTGGCGTGGTCGCCAATGTCGCCGACGAGGTGGTGGTCATGTACCATGGCGAGATCATGGAAGCGGGACCTGTCGAGGCGATATTCCGCCGGCCAGGCCACCCTTACCTGAAGGGCCTGATGGCAGCCGTTCCGCATTTCGACCTGAAGCCTGGCGAAAGGCTAAAGGCGCTCCGCGAGGTGCCGGTGAATGTCGGGAACCTGCTCGGCAAGCAGACGGCGCCGGCATCGAAGGGGCCGGACGACATCCTGCTGTCGGTCAGGGATATGACAAAGACCTTCACCATCCGCAAGTCCGGATGGTTCGGCGGAGATCATCAAACCTCTGTTCGCGCCGTCGACGGCGTGAGCTTCGATATCAGGCGGGGTGAGTGTCTGGGTCTTGTCGGCGAAAGCGGCTCCGGCAAAACCACCGTCAGCAAGGTCCTCATGCGGGCTGTCACACCAAACGGCGGCTCTGTGATCTTCAACGGCCGCGATCGTCCGATCGACGTCCTGGAAGCCGAGGGAGACGCCCTGCGCATGCTGCGCGCGAAAATCCAGATGGTCTTCCAGGACCCGGTTTCGTCGCTTTCACCTCGCATGACGGTGGAGAACATCTTGAGCGAGCCGCTGGAGATCCATCAACGTGGCAATGCCGCGTCCCGACTCGCCACGGTCAAGAGCCTGATGCAGGCAATCGGGCTCGATCCGCGCTTCATAAAGCGTTATCCGCACAGTTTCTCCGGCGGGCAGCGTCAGCGTATCGGCATCGCGCGCGCGTTGGCGCTGGGGCCTGAACTCCTGATCTGTGACGAGCCGGTTTCGGCACTCGATGTCTCTGTCCAGGCGCAGATCCTGAACCTTCTGAAGGACCTGCAGAAGGAACTGGGCCTGACCTACCTGTTCATATCCCACAACCTGGCGGTGGTGGACTACATGGCAGACCGCATCGCGGTGATGTGCGGCGGCCGTATCGTCGAGCTCGCGCCGCGCGAAATTCTGCTTAGGAAACCGGTCCACCCCTACACGCGCTCACTGCTCACCGCAGTACCTTTCCCCGATCTCGACAGGCCGATGGACTTCAAGACGCTGAAGCTCGACGGCGCTTCCGACCCCAGCGCATGGGGACCGCAATTCCGCGACGAGAGCGGCAAGCATATGCTGTCGCCGCTCGACCTTGGCGGCGGCCACCTCGTGCTGGCCCGGCGTACGGCCGATGTCAGCGAGTTACGCCATTGATCAGCCGGCGCACCGTCCTTGGACTTATGGCTTCGGCATTTCTGCCGGGCACGTCGCGCGCCGGCGATCTGGAGCCGGAATTTCTTCAGCCGCAGCTGAAGGCCAAGGCGCTGCCGGCACTCGCCGAACGCTTGCCCAAGAGCCCGCGCGCGTTGAACCTCGCCGCGATGGGCCGGCAGCCCGGCCAGTATGGCGGCACGCTGCGCACGATCATCGGCAGCCAGAAAGATATCCGGATGATGACGATCTACGGGTATGCTCGCCTGGTCGGCTATGACGAAAAGCTCAACTTGCAAGCCGACATTCTCGAAAGTTTCGACGTAGCGGATGATCGCGTCTTCACTTTCAAGATTCGGGAAGGCCATAAATGGTCTGACGGTAGCCTGCTGACGCCGGAGGATTTTCGCTATTGCTGGGAAGATGTCTGGCTGAACGATGAGCTTTCGCAAGGCGGGCTTGCCCCTGCCCTGCTGGCGAACGCCAAGCCGCCACGCTTCGAGATCGTCGATCCGTCGACGGTCCGCTATAGTTGGGATGCGCCCAATCCCGACTTCCTGCCCAAGCTTGCTGCTGCTTCGCCGCTACCGCTGGTTCTGCCGGCCACCTATCTCAAGCAGTTCCACAAGAAATACCAGGATCCATTTCGGCTCGCCGGCCTGATGAAGGAGAACCGGGCCAAGAAATGGACGCTCCTGCATATCCGCATGTCGCGGCAGTATCGCCCGGAGAACCCGGAACTGCCGACGCTCGATCCATGGCGGAACCGGACCAAGCCCCCGGCCGAGCAATTCGTCTTCGAGCGCAACCCGTTCTTTCATCGAATAGACGAGAATGGCCGGCAAATGCCCTATGTTGACCGGATTGTCATGAATGTCAGCTCGCCGGCGATCATTTCCGCCAAGACCGGTGCGGGCGAGAGCGACCTGCAAAGCATAGGAATTGACTTCACCGACTACTCCTTCCTGAAGGATGCGGAGAAGCGCTACCCGGTGAAGATGCATCTCTGGAAACGCACACAGGGTTCGCGGCTGGCGCTGCTGCCCAATCTGAATTGTGCCGACCAGGTGTGGCGTGGCCTTCTTCGTGACGTTCGCGTGCGCCGCGCCCTTTCGCTCGCTGTGGATAGGCGCGAGATCAATTTGGCCGTGTTCTACGGACTGGGACAGGAAAGTGCCGATACGGTCCTGCCGGAGAGCCCGCTCTACCGGCCGGAATTCGCGAAAGCCTGGGTCGCCCATGATCCCGACCAGGCCAATGCCCTGCTCGACGAGGTCGGGCTTCAGACGCGTGACGATGAAGGCATGCGGATACTTCCCGATGGACGCCCTGCGCAGATCATAGTGGAAACGGCCGGCGAAAGCACGCTGGAAACCGACGCGCTCGAACTCATCACCGATCACTGGCGCAAGATCGGGATCGCCCTGTTCATCCGGACTTCGCAGCGCGATATCTTCCGCAGCCGCGCGCTTGGCGGCCAGATCATGATGTCGATGTGGTCGGGCATCGACAATGGCGTGCCGACCGCCGACATGAACCCGTACCAGTTGGCCCCAACTATGGACGACCAGCTGCAATGGCCGCTCTGGGGTGCTCACTACTTGTCTCATGGCAAGGTCGGTGAGGCGCCCGATCTTCCGCCTGTGGTCGAGCTGATGGCTTTGCTCAAGCGCTGGAACGCATCGACCGAAGCCACGGAGCGCGCCGAAATCTGGAATTCAATGCTGTCGATCTACACCGATCAGGTGTTTTCGATCGGCACCGTGAACGGAACGCATCAGCCGGTTCTGGTGTCCTCGCGGCTGCGCAATCTGCCTGACAAGGCGCTCTACGGCTACGACCCGACCGCCTATTTCGGCGTCTACATGCCGGATACATTCTGGCTTGGAGAGTCCTGAGCGTGCTTCGATATTTTGTCTGGCGCATTGCCGTGATGGTTCCAACGCTGCTGGTCATATCGGCACTGGTGTTCACGATCATCGAACTTCCCCCTGGCGACTATTTCGACAGCTATGTTGCCGAGCTTCGGGCTCAGGGCGAAGCGGTGGATTCCGATCGCATCGAGATGATGCGCAAGGACTATGGTTTCGACCAGCCACCGGTCATTCGCTACTTCTACTGGGTCGGCGGGATGCTGCGCGGCGATTTTGGCTATTCCTTCGAATATGAGCTGCCGGTCCGCGACGTCGTCGGGGACCGAATGTGGCTGACCGTGCTGGTTTCCTTCGTCACGATCATCTTTACCTGGCTCATCGCCTTTCCGATCGGCATGTACTCCGCCACGCATCAATACAGCTGGGGCGACTACGGCCTGACTCTCTTCGGCCTTCTCGGCCTTGCCATTCCGAACTTCATGCTGGCGCTGATCCTGATGTATTTCGCCAACATCTGGTTCGGCACATCCATCGGCCATCTCATGGACCAGCAATATCTCGGCGAGCCGATGAGCTGGGCCAAGGCGAAGTCGATCCTCGCCCATCTCTGGATTCCGGTCTTGATCATCGGCACCGGGGGCACGGCAAGCATGATCCGGCGGCTGCGCGCCAATCTCCTCGACGAGCTACACAAGCAATATGTCGTGACCGCGCGCGCCAAGGGACTTCATCCGTTCAAGGCGCTGGTCAAATATCCGCTGCGCATGGCGCTCAATTTCTTCATTTCCGACATCGGCTCTATCCTGCCGGCCATCATCTCCGGCGCCGAAATCACGGCGATCGTGCTGTCTTTGGAAACGACCGGGCCGATGCTGATCAAGGCGCTGCAAAGCCAGGACATGTATCTGGCAGGGTCGTTCCTCATGTTCCTCGCCTTCCTGACGGTCATCGGTGTCCTGATTTCCGACCTGGCGCTGGCGCTGCTTGATCCAAGAATTCGTTTGCAGGGCGGTAGCACCAAATGAGCACGCATTCGCCGCTGCCCGCTCCGGGTGCTCCGCTGCAACACTACGTTTCCACCGCGCCCTTTGACCTGGAGTCGGTCGAGGCGATGACGCCGGAGCAGTCGAAGGTCTTTCAGGCGTCGCAGTTGCGGCTGATGTGGTGGAAATTCCGGGAGCACCGGCTTGCCGTTATTTCAGGCATATTCCTGGCAGCGCTTTATTTCGGAATACTGATCTGCGAGTTCCTGGCCCCCTACAATCTGCACACGCGCAACATGGACTACATCTATTCGCCGCCGCAGCGGGTGCACCTGTTCCACAACGGCCAGTTCGTCGGGCCGTTCGTTTATGGCCGCCAGATGACGCTGGATATGGACACGCTCAAGCGGAACTACATCGAGAATCAAGATGATGTTCAGCGGATCCGTTTCTTCTGCAAGGGCGACAGTTATCGGTTCTGGGGCCTGATCGAAGGTGACAGGCATTTTGTCTGCCCTGCCGAAAACGGCCAGCTCTTTCTGGCCGGCACTGACAGGCTGGGGCGCGACGTGCTCTCGCGCATCATCTATGGCGCACGCATTTCACTGACAATCGGCCTCGTCGGCATCAGTTTCAGCTTCCTGCTCGGCATCGTCATCGGCGGACTGGCCGGCTATCACGGCGGTATCTTCGACCTGATCGTTCAACGGATAATCGAAGTTCTGCAGTCAATCCCCAGCATTCCGCTATGGCTGGCTCTGGCGGCGATCATGCCGATAACCTGGAGTCCGATCCTGATCTATTTCGGCATCACCGTCATCCTCGGGCTACTCGACTGGACCGGATTGGCGCGGGCCGTGCGTTCCAAGCTTCTAGCCTTGCGCGAGGAGGATTACGTTCTGGCTGCGCAATTGATGGGCGCCAGAAGCAGCCGCATCATCGGGCGGCATCTCATTCCCGGCTTCATGTCGCATCTGATCGCGACGGCGACGATCTCCATACCCGGCATGATCCTGGGCGAGACGGCGCTGAGCTTCCTCGGGCTCGGCCTGAGGGCGCCGATAACTAGCTGGGGCATCCTGCTCACCGAGGCGCGCAGCGTCAGCGTCATCGCGTTCTATCCATGGCTGCTTTTGCCGATGCTCCCCGTCATTCTCGTCATCCTGGCGTTCAACTTCCTCGGCGACGGCCTGCGGGACGCCGCAGATCCCTACAAGTGAGATCGCTATTCCGCCGCGCGCCGGGCCACCCGCTCCACCCGGTATGATCCTGTCGGCAGCCTGTTCGGTTATTGCAGGGTTCATCGTTCGCCTCTATACGTGCCGGGACGCGATCGGCAGTTAACATGTCGCCCTCGGGTTTCACCCGTGAACCGCTCTGGTCGCGGGCATTGCTGATCTCTTGAGCTGGTTTCAGGACACACACGCATATGACTCGCCTTGAGAATTTCATCAGCAGGATGACCGCACAGCGCGACATTCTCGATCAGGTTTGCCCCGAGGTGGCGAAGATGGAAGGGCCGGTGCTCGAACTCGGCCTCGGCAACGGCCGGACGTACCACCATCTGCGCGAGCGCCTGCCCGGACGCCGGATCGTGGTGTTCGACCGTGAACTTAGCGCACACGCCAGCTCAATTCCCAACGCTGAAGACTTCGTGCTCGGCGAAATACGCGAGACGGCGAAGAGGTTCATTGGCATCGACGCGGCTCTCGTTCATGCTGACATCGGCACCGGCTATGACGATCGCGACGCAGTGACCTCTACCTGGCTTCCCGATCTGATCGCGCGCCTGCTTCGCGTCGGCGGCTTCGCGGTCAGCGGCACGCCCCTCGAGCACCCGCTGTTGCAACGCCTCCAGCCGCCGCCTTCGGTGCCCGCCGATCGTTATTTTGTCTGCAGGCGCGTGTGAGGGGCCGAGACGACCCAAACATTTGGCGGCCAAATCTTCAGGGGATCATATATACTGCTATCTCCCGCTCAATGCCGCGCAGCGAGACCTCGTGGGGCACGGGCGTCAGCGCGTTCCTGTGCAACAGATCGGCGGTGAGATTGTCGCCGACCACGGCACGAGTGGCGAAGATCGCCTGTGCATTGGCAAGGTTCTGGACCCGCGAAGCAATGTTGACCGTCTGGCCGAAATAGTCCTGTCGCTCGTTCATGGACACGGCGATGCAGGGGCCGGCATGGACTCCGATCTTGAGCAGCAGATCCTCGCGCCCGCTCTTGTCGTTGAGCTCACGCATGGCATCGCGCATCCTGAGGGCCGCAGCAATCGCACGATCAGGCGTCGCGAAGGTCGCCATCACCGCATCACCGATCGTCTTGACCACCGCGCCTGCCTCCGCCGCAACGATCTCGTGCAGAACCTGGAAATGCACGCGCACGAGATCGAAGGCCGAAAGATCGCCCACCCGCTCGTAAAGCTCGGTCGATCCGCGCAGGTCGGTGAACAGGAAGGTCAGGCTGGTGATTTTCAGGCGCTGGTCGATGTCGAGCGTATCCGTGCGATAGAGATCGCGGAACGTCTGGTTGGTGAGCAGGCGCTTGGCGGTCAGGAAGGGCCGGCGTTTACCCAGGAGACCATGCAATTCCTGGCCGGCGATGAAGACCGTCGGCAGCACGCGTGTGTCGGTCCTGTTCTCCAGCGAAATGCGCAACGGGCCGGGTTGCATCTCCAGCGTCTGGTTCTGGACATGGTCGCGGTCGAAGACCAAAGAGAGGCTTCGGCGCTCTTTTGTTGGTTCGCCCTTCACGTCGATGAACTGTGCTGAATGGGTGACCGGCTCGAAGACGATGACGAACTCAGACGGAAGCTGGATGGGCAGAACCGCCTTTTCACCGGGGGCAAGCTCGATGTCTTCCAGCGAGAACGCTTCTATCTTTTTCGCGAAATCCTCTTCCGGCAGATCGACGCCGGACGCCCAGTAGATCTGGCGGAAATATTCCACCAACGGCAGTTCGTGTGGATTGTGGGCGGCAATCCTGCGCACGCGAGGACTGACGGTGAATGTCACCTCGACCATCTCGTCGAGGGTCGGCGAATAGCCCTCGGAGCACAGCGCGCAGGTGTATTCGTCCTTCTGCAGGGTTTTTAGCGTGGCGTTGGTGTCGAGCACGCCGCCACAGCCGGGGCATAGAACATTCCAGGAAATGTCGAAGATGCCTACCCGTGCCGCATGGAGAAAGGCGCTTATGGCGCGTTCCTCGTCGAGGCCATGCTTGCTGGCGAAGGCTAGCGCATTGATGCGGCAAAGTTCGCGGTCCTTGCCCTCCGCGATGGTTCGCCGGATCGCGTCGATTGCCTGCGGATCGACACCGGTCGATTGCCGCAGAAGCGAGAACAGATCCTGAGCTTCGTTCATCGTGCAGGCTCCGGAAAATGCGCCCCGGAGGCGTCTTTGGTCCCAGTGCTCCATCTTACTTCGAAACGCATCCTACGGCCAACCGAATAGATGGGCATGGTGACAGTTCAATTTCCATTCGGCGGATTTTCACCGGCCGCAAGCGGCACTATGATGGTCCACAGAGCATTCATCTTTGGGACATTCTCCCATGCCGACACCCAACAACCCGCCATTTCCTGCGGCCCTGCGCCTTTTTCCGTGGCGGTCATCATCGTCCTGATCGTCGGCGCCGGCCTGTTTTTCGCGCCTGTGCTGGTCAAGCCGCGCTGGCCTTGGGCTGTCACGCCGTCCAATGCCCGCTTCCTCGGCGGCTTCTACACCGCCGAAATGGTCGTGATGGCGGCGCTGCTGGTCTGGAATCGCTGGTCGCCCGGCAGGCTCGTGCTGGTCATGACCTTCATCTTCACCGCCATCGTGTCGGTGGCTTCGTTCATCAATCTCGGCTATTTCAACTTCGAGCGCAAAGCGCCCTGGCTCTGGTTTTTGGTCTATCTCGCTTCGGTCGCGGTATCCGGACTATTCCTGTGGCGGGCCAAGGCCCGTCCTTCTGCAAAAGGCGTGATCTTAAACCCTATATGGCGCGGCTACATGCCGGTGGAATCGGCGGTCCTTGGGCTCTATGGCGTCGGCCTGTTGCTGTTTCCGCTGACATTCGGCAGCATCTGGCCATGGCCGATCGATGCCTTCCATGCTCAGGTCTACAGCGCCATCGTCCTGGCCGGTGCGGGCGGTGTATATCTCGTCTGGAGAAGCGCGCCGCGCGAGGAACTGCTGGTGCTCGGCCTGGCGCAGTTTCTCACTGGCCTGCTTGCCATCCTTGGCCTCGTCATCACCGACACTGCGGTGCACCGGATCGACTGGACGGCGACCGGGACATTGTGCTGGCTCGCCCTTTTCGGCTGGATCGGCATCAGCGGCGTCTTCAAACTTTACGCCGCCTCTCGGTATTTTAGCTCGCAATCGGCATCATAGCTTGCAGTGACGGCTGGATTTTCAGGTGACGTCCGGTGCATCGTGGCGGGCCGATTGCCTTCGCCGGGAAAGCCATGACCAGCATGACCTCGCCATCCCCAAAGAAAATCCAGCCGCAGCTCCGGTCCGTCCGGCTGAGCGATGCGGAGGCGCTTTGCGCTATCTTCAACATGCCGGGCTTCCGCTGGGGCACGCTCAGGATGCCCTTCGAGATGGTGGAGCAGGTGGAGCGGCGCATCGCCAAGTCCGGCCAGGAAACCACCTGGATCGTAGCCGAGTTGGACGGCAAGGTCGTCGGCCATGGCAGCCTGGTCGTGCAGGGTTCGCCGCGCCGTTCGCATATCGGCGAGATCAATATCGGGCTTGACGATGCCTTTGTCGGCAAGGGTATCGGCTCTGCCATACTTGGCGCGCTGCTTGACGTGGCCGACAACTGGCGCGCGCTGAAGCGAGTCGAATTGACCGTCTATGCCGACAACGAACCGGCCATCCGTCTCTACACAAGACACGGCTTCAAGGTCGAAGGCCGGCATGTGAAGGCCGGTTTTACCGACGGCCAGTACCATGACCTCCTGAGCATGGCCCGGCTGCGGTTCTGAGATCCGCTGTTTGGCTGTTTAGCCGATCCAACAATTCGTGCCCGGTCCGCGAACAGGCGATTGCTTATGGAGAACTCCGTTGGATATGGTCATTTTCCCTCACACCATTTTGATCAAAGTTGACAGTCTGGGCCGGTCGGATCCAGCAAGTCTGGTCTCCCTTGGCGTTTGCACCGCAAGCGGCTAGACGGGACCAATGACCGCCATCTTTGACCCCTCCCCTACGCCTCCGGCGGATATTCTAGCAGTGCTGTCGCTGCTCTGCCCGGAAGTCGTGCGCGACATCGAGCAGAACTGGAATGCGCCGGTTTCCGATTACGCCCGCCATCTGTGGCGGCCGGTGGCAAGGCCTGCATCGGGCCCGGCGATCGCTGCCCGCTCGATCCTGCGCGAAGTCCTGCATCAGCGCCTTGGTGTGATCATGCAGCCTGAAGAGATCGGCAAGGTCCTCGACGAGTTCGAGTCCAGACCGGTGATTCAGTCCGGCCTGCACTGCCTGCTTCTGATGGACCGGATCACCTTCGATGCCCTCCTGCTTGCCTGGCTCGGCGCGGTCGAAAACGGGCTGTCGGCCTTCTTCAGCTTCATGGGAACGACGATGACCATGGAGACAATTGGCCGGGAGGGACCGGGATGGCTCGATGTCGGTGACGACAAGGTCAACCTGTTTGGCATGGGGCGCCACAAACTGTGCCGCAAAAGCGCCTGCGTGGCCGGTCCCGTCACCCTCAACAAGCGCGCGCTCGAAGCGGTGGGCGACGAAACGGATGCCAGCCGCTGGCTGGGCACACTGCTTGCCAGCCAGGACAAGGTGTTTGGAACCGCCGCCGATGCGCTGACAGCCCTCAACGAGGATCTGGTCGCCGATTGGGATCGTTCCGGCATGGCCCAGCCGGTTTTCATCGATGATCGGCTCGCCGCGGCTGCCATGGCGCGGCATCTGGAATATGACGGCAGCCTTCTTTCCAGGCTGCTCCTTGAGCCCGCAAGGCGCCAGCGTCTCGAACGTGCCTTGCAAGCAGCCGCATCGAGCCCATTTGGCAGGTTCCTGCCCAATGCCACGGCCTATTTCTGGGGCATCCGCGAGGAGCGCGTGCGCAAGCTGGTCCTCGAGAACGGGCACCTGATCGAGCCTGGCAAGCCGCATGGTTTTTCCATCCCGTTCGAGCGGCCGCATCTCAGGCAGGCGCTGCTGGACGGCGTGCTGCTGCCGAACTTGTTCCTGATGTTCCTCGTCCTTGCCATATTGCCGCGCGTGCGGGTTGTGGGCGGCCTGAGACAGATTGGTTACGTAGCGCTTTTCCACTCGATCCTGCTGGCCGCGCTGGATGAAAACGCGCCGGAAGAGCGCGATCTGGCTGCGGAGCTCCAGGTCCGGGAAAATGCCTGGGGCATGCGGGTCATCGACGAAAAGATCTCGGTCCGCGAGCAGCTTGCCGGCCTGCCGGAAGGGGCGCTCTTCCCGGCCCTGCTCCGGCAATACCGTTTGCGGACGTTTGCCGAGGCGACCGACGGCCTGAAGCTGGTTCGCGAAAACGCCCGATGGCGCAAGGTCGGCCAGGCAGAGATCAAGGCGAGCTGAGCCTTACTTCAGGTTGATTTCTGGTGCGCAACAAGCGACGGCGATCTATCGGTGAGCTTCTGGCGTCTGATCCAGCCGCTTCCTTGACGCTGATGCCTTTCGGGATTTCGACGACGGCTTCCGCCCCGATCGGCAGCGCTCTGCCACCGGACCCACACGGATCGCTCGATGCCCATTTGCGCTGCCGCTTGCTGGTCGAGGGCTATCGGTTCATTCTTGTGAATACCTTGGCCGTGAAGTGCGTAGCGAGATCACGCCGTCACGGCCCCTAGTGAGGTCTTGTCCGATGGACTGCTCGGGCTGCGGTTTCGAAGTTGAGGGCGGTTACGCTTTCTGTCCGAGGTGTGGCAGGCGCCAGCCCGTGTCATGCGCCAGTTGCGGCTACCGCTGCGCACCTGATTTCGAGTTCTGTCCGAAATGTGGGGCAAGCGTCGGGGCGCCCGCAAAAGCCGTCGAACGGCCTGCTCCGACGCCAAGCCGGACCATTGTGCAGCCTTCTCGAAATCCGTCGCTGCTTCCGAACATCGAAAGCGAAGATGGGCTGTATCCCGTCTCTGACGCCGATCGCCGGACGGTAACGGTCCTGTTCGCCGACCTTTGCGGCTTCACAACACTCAGCGAGCAGCTCGACCCCGAGGTCATGCAAGCGCTGCAGAACGAACTGTTCAAGGAATTGACGGCGGCCGTGCGAAACTTTGGCGGTTTCGTCGACAAATTCATCGGCGATGCACTGCTCGCTTTGTTCGGTGCGCCGGTCGCGCATGAGGACGATCCGGAACGTGCGCTTCGCGCCGCTCTCGACATGATCGCCCGGACGGCGCGGCTCGGCGAAGGCACCCCCCACTCCGGCTCGCCTCTGTCACTCCATATCGGCATAAACACTGGTCCGGTCGTCACTGGCGGATTTGGCGTCGGCACGGCCAAATCCTATTCGGTGACCGGCGACACAGTGAATACGGCGCAACGCCTGCAATCGCTGGCCGCACCGGGTGAGGTGCTGGTAGGCGAGCTCACTCACAGGCTGACCCGGCATGCCTTCTCTTACGAGTCGCTGGGTGATGTCGTGCTTCGCGGCAAGGCTGGCAGTGTGCTCGTCCATCGGCTGGATGCACCGCTTGCGGCGCCGCGTGCAGCACGTGGGCTCGAGGTGCTCGGCCTCAGTGCGCCGATGATAGGTCGTGGTGCCGAGCTCAATAGAATGCTGGCCAGCCTTGACCAGGCGTGCGGCGGCTCGGCCCAACTTGTCCGCCTCGTCGGAGAAGCCGGTATCGGGAAATCGCGGCTGGTGAAGGAGTTCGTCGCCCGCGTCGGCGACGAGGATCGTTTTCGCAACGTCGCCGTGCGGCTGGCCACGTGCTCACCGCTGGGCGAACAATCATTTGGCGCCTTGGGCGCAGTGGTGCGCAGCGCTGCCGGGATGATGCAGAACGACAATGGGGACGAAATGCGGGGGAAGCTCGCAGGCTTGCTTGCGAATCTCGGCCTGCAGGGCGAGGAGGCGAAGCGGCTGATGCCTTTGCTCTACCATGTGCTCGGCCTTGGCGACCCCGATGCCACCTTGCAGCATGTCGAGCCCGAGCAGCTGCGGCGGCAAATTCTCTACGCAGTCCGCACAATCATCGAACGGCGGCTTGCGTTGTCGCCGCTGTTGATTGTCGTCGAAGACCTGCACTGGGCCGACGCCGTGTCGCTCGAGGCACTACGTTTCGTGATGGACAGGTTGGAACGGACGCGCTTGATGTTGTTGGTCACGCATCGTCCGGCGCCGGACAACGACCAGCTCGGCTCAAGCCGGGTCAGTCACACAGCGCTCAGGCTTTCGCCGCTCAACAATGATGAAGGTCGCAGCCTGCTGGCGGCGCTTTTCGGCGAAAGCTGGGTAAACTCCGCAGGAGGGCTTCTCGACCAGATCCTCGAGCGCGCGGGTGGCAACCCCCTCTTTGTAGAGGAGATCGTCCGCGGCCTTATCGATCGCGGCGTACTGATGCGCGAGGGCCAGCGATGGCGAACTGCGGCAGGCGAAGTCGCAACCGGCATTCCCGCCACTATCCAGGCAATGTTGCTTGCTCGCGTCGACCGGCTGCCCCAAGAGGTGCGCCGGTTGGCCCAGGAAGCCGCGGTCATCGGCCCGCGCTTCGATGCCACAGTTCTGAAAGCCGTGACGTCCGATCCCGGCCGGCTGGAAGCCGGCTGCGAACTGCTTTGCGATGCGGAAATCATCGAGGAAGTTGCCGGATCAGGCTCGGTCTCGTCGCAAAGCTACCGCTTTACGCAAACATTGCTGCAGGATGTGATCTACCAGAACATGCTCCTGCAACGCCGGACCGACATCCACGGGCGGGTCGGTGCTGCCTTGGAGCAATTGTGCGGCGACAAGCCGGAACGGCTCGAGGATTTGACCGTGCTCGGTCATCATTTCGCACAGAGCGCCGAGCGGGAGAGAGGCGCGCATTACCTGCAGGCGGCGGGCGATCGCGCTCGCATGATATACGCCAACGACGACGCACTTCGTTTCTACGAGCGAGCACTGACTGCGTTGAGCGCGATCGGGCAAACACCGCTCAAACTGGAAATTGCAGAGCGCATTGCCGATTTGAGCGGCCCGATGGGCCGCCGCGAGATCGCGCACCGGCACTACGAAACGGTGTTGCAGGCATACCGCGAGTCAGCCAATCGTGTCGCGTCGGCGCGCGTTTTGCGAAAGATGGGTCGGCTGCTCTGGGACGTCGGCAAGCGGGACAACGCAGAATCCCGCTATGCTGAAGCGGCAGCGCTCCTCGATGGAGCGGATGCCCCGATCGAGCAGGCGCATCTCTGGCAAGAACGTGGCCGACAGGCGTTCCGTAGCGGAGATCACGCTCTCGCGGCAAAATGGGCAGACGCGGCGCTGGATTGCGTACGCTCTCTGACGACGGAGCATGTCTCCGAGGTAGGGTGTGATGCCACCCTTGTGACCGCCGAGGCACTTAATACCAAGGCTGTCGCGCTGGCTCGCCTTGGGCGAAACCGTGAAGCCGTGCGTCAGGTTGAGCGTAGCATTGAATTGGCCGAAGCCGCCGGTCTGCTGGGCGCGGCCTGCCGCGGCTACACCAATCTGGGCGTGCTTTACACGACCATCGATCCGGCACAGGCGATGGAGGTCTGTCGGCGCGGTCTTGAAGTGGCGCGCCATATTGGTGATTTGGGTTTCCAGGCGCGCCTCCTCGCCAATCTGGCGGTCGCTTGTTGTACTTTCACGGATCGCTGTCCAACGGAGGGCGTGCCTGCTGCCGAGAAGGCCATCGAGATCGACCGGGCGCTCGACCAGCGCGAGCACCTGCCGGTGCCGTTGATCGTGCTTGGGCAGATCCACCAGTGCAACGGCCATCCGGAACTAGCGGTTGGCTTGTTCCACGAAGCACTGGACGTAGCCCGCGAAACGGGCGAACCCCAACTGCTGTTTCCGTGCTATGATGGTCTCGCAACGCTCAATCTCGACCTCGACAATCTGGCCGAGGCCGAACGCTACTTTTCCTTGGCGCAGGGTATATGCGCCCAGCACGGGCTCGACCCGGAAGCGCTTGTGGTGCTGCCTTTTCTCGATTAACCGGGGTCGGAGGTTGGAAATGTCCGCGCGTAGCGACTTGGTACCGCTTCAACCGGGCGACCGTGCGCCGAACGTGGTACTCGACGCCATTACCCAGGAAGGCAAGATCGCGCTTGACGACTTTCGCGGACAAAAGCCTGTGCTGGTCGGCCTGTTTCGAGGTCTGCATTGTGCGTTTTGCCGGCGCCATATCGCCGCCCAGGCGCGGCTTGATCCGGAGCTGCGCGAAAAGGGCGTGGAGAGCCTGACGGTGGTCAACACGCCGATCGAACGGGCGCGTCTCTATTTCCGCTACCACCCGATGCCGAATCTGCTTGCGGCCTCCGACCCTGAACGCGCATCACATCGTGCTTTTGGACTGCCCAATCTCGAATTCACCGAAAACGAGACGAACTGGCCGTACAAGGTCTCGATGGCAGCGGCAAAGGATATGCGGGTCGACATACCAGGCGAGTTGCCTGGTCCTATGGATCCTATTGCGGCCAGCGAACTCCTCAACAAGAGGGACCATTACGAACTGACCGAAGCCGACGAGCAGATGATCGCAACCGGACACGGACAACTGGTCGGTCAGTTCCTGCTGGACCGGCAGGGGATCGTCCGCTGGAGCTTCACCGAGATTCCAGAGGGTGGGCGATACATGTTTGGGGCGCCAAACCCGCAGGAGTTGATGTCAGCCGTTTCCCAAGTCGCCCAATAGACTAGCGAACGAGGTAAACGGGCGGGACACTGACAAGTTCACCGTTCTTCGAGCACCGCCTCGACCCTGGCAACAAAGTCATCGAGTGAGCGATCCCCGCGAATTTCGATGCGCGGAAGGTCGATGGGATCGCAATCGAGGTCCGCCGGCCCGTGTCTGCCGCCGAAGCCGATCCGATAGCCGCACTCCTTGGCCAGCCGGCCAAGCCGTCGGTCGGTGACAGAGAAGGGTGCCGCGAACGCCGTGGTTGGCCGACCGGTCCACCATTCGATGAACATGCGAGAGCGCAGGAGCTCGGCGGCCAAGTCAGAACTCGACAGACCATCGATCGCGCGATGCGTCGCCAGATGGCTTCCGAAGAACGCACCTTCGGCGGCGAGACGTCGCACCGTGCCGGCGTCCATAAGCGGCGTCGGCGGGCCGCTGTCGGCGTCCCACAGTGCACTTTCCCCCACCAGGTCCGTCACCAGGAACACTTCCGCGGTCAGGTCGTTGGCCCGCAAGATCGGCCAGGCATGGTCGGCAAAGTTCTGGAAGCCGTCGTCGAAGGTGATGAGCACTGGGCGGCCAGCGACAGGTTGACGGTTGGCGATGAACCGTTCCAGCTGCTCGGACATGATGGCGTGAAAGCCATTGGCGCGCAGCCATGCCATCTGACTGTGGAATGCGGCGGGCGCGAGCCGAAAACGGGCGAGCGCGGCCGGACCTTCGTCGGCGACGCTGTGATACATGAGGACAGGGATACGCTGCCGCCGCTCGCTACGCGCAACGTCGCGGCGCAGGGCCCGCGCCCCGCCCCAGACGATATTTCGCGCGACCCCGATTTCGAGGCGCGCGCGGATTGGCGCATGATCAATCATCGGTTCCGTCGCCGCCTCGTCCGGTGACTGGCGGCGGAAGCAGTCTACGCGATAGAGCTCGGTCTGGATCGATTGATCGAGGACGAGACCTTCGGTCCCTGCCAGCGTCTCTGAGATCGCTTGTGCACCGAATGTGTTCCAGTCGAAGCCGGTCCTTTCAACATTGTCACGTAAGACGAATGCGTGTGCGTTGATGAAACTGCCGCCAGGCGCCAATGCCTCAACGATTTTTTTGGCGAAGCGCCGCAGTTCGGCGAGATCATCCAGATAGTAGAGCACTTCCGAACAGACGATCAGGTCCATCTCACCAGGCAGCGTGTCCGCGCAAAAGTCCAATACGCCGAACTCGACATTCGGCTGATCGCTGCATCGCGCGCGCGCTCGCCCGATAGCGACGGCGGAGATGTCGGTTGCGGTCAAATGGCTCACTCGCGGCGCCAGCTGCCGCGTGAAGTGCCCCTCCGCGCAGGCCAGCTCAAGCGCTCGTCCGATCGGGCCGGCAGGCAGAATTTCGAGCTGCCGCTCATATTTTTCCTGCTCATAGGAGGAACCGTAGTTCCAGGGATCCTCGGTCGCGAAATAGCCATTCCAGAACGACGTGCGATCCATGTCGTGCCTGGGCCGTGCGCGGCGCGGCGCCGCAGGAGGCGCCGCAGCTTCGGCGCTCGACCGAACCAGCCTCCGCGCTTCCGCGGCCAACCGCGCGAGTTTGCCAAAGTGGCTGTCCGGATCGGGTCCGCGTTCAGCTGTAGCTGACAATGCCTCGGCTGCGAGCGTGTTTGACGTGTCGGCGCCGGCGGCCTGTTGCGGTACAGGTGATCGTCTCGCAAACCTTGCCGCACTGTCTACAAGCCGCTCAGCGGCCACGACATTCTGGATCAATTCAATCCAATGGCGCCTTGTCACTTTCCCGAGTACGCCGAACTGCACGACAGCCTCGATCTGGCCATCCATCATCAGATAGGCATAAATTTGATCGATTCCTTCCGGAACTTCGATCGAGGTCGGATTTCGAATATCGACGCGAATTCCAAGCGTCCGCGCCAGCCGGCGCGGCGCGGCAAGATCGTCGAAGTCGAGAAGCATTTCCTCAAGGTGATACTGGACGCGGCGAACCGCGACGGGATCGTCCCAGACCTTGCCGAGTTCGGTGATCAACTCGGTGAGGGAGCCGCCGAACCTGTCCCATCTGGCAGCCAATTGCGCTGGCACCGATAGGCTTCCTACCATAAGGCCATCGAAGGCCACGTTGGCGATCTCACGCGCCCACTTACGTCCTGCCGGGAGCGCGCGCAGGGTCTGCGGGCTGATCGAGCAGCGGCCGCTGCCGCAATCCGACGCGGCGTTCCACAACGCGAACCACGCGAGTGCTTCGGAAGCGGTGCGTCCGTTCGTTTCGATCGCACCATTGGCGTGAGCCGATGCTGGCTTTTTGACCCTGGGATCAGGAGAAAAGCCGCGGGCGATCACGATTTCCGCATCGGCCAGCATCTGTGTCGAATTGCGGGTGAGCGAGTTGGGACTGGTCCGATAGAAAGCGAGCGGTTCGTCGACCATCACCCAACGTTTGCCTAGACGTGCCAGGCGCTGCCACAGATCCCAGTCCTCGCAGGTGCGCAACGAAACATCGAAGCCGCCCAACTCGACAATTGTCTTCCGGTCGACGAGCAGCGCGTGAGTGCGGATGGGGCAACGGCGCGCGAATGTTTCGAAGGGCTGGATCGCAACCTCCGTCGGGATGCTCGACGGGGTGAGTTCGCCATCGGGCATCACGCGCCGGGAACCGCAATAGGCGGCGACTGCATCGGGCGCGGTTTTCAGTGCGGCCAGCATTTTCGCAAGGAAGCTGGCGTCCACCCAATCGTCCGCATCCAGGAACATGAGCCAGCTTCCGCGCGCTGTCGAAATCCCGCTGTTGCGCGCGCCGGCGGCGCTATACGCGCAAGAGCTCAACGTCCGAAACCGGGCATCGCGCTCCACATAACCGGCGATGATCGCGGAGGTGCGGTCAGCGGAGGCGTCGTCGATGACGATCGCCTCCCAATCCACTATTTCCTGATCGACAAGGCAATCGAGTGCGCGCGGCAGCGTTACCTCCGCGTTGTGCGCAGGAACCACGATTGAAACCAAGGGATTATGCACCACGCCGTCTTACCCGCGCCTGGTTCGAAGGTAGAACAAGAGTCCCGAAACATAGCAGGCGATTTCCTGCCAAAGGAAACGGTCCTCAGCGACACTGCGTCCAAACAGTCTCCTGCGAACGCTTCCGAGCCGCCGCGACGCCGCCATTTGGCTGCAGAGCGAGCTTGCTCCTGTCGTGCTATCGATGTTGGAAGCCGGGCGCAGCATTCGCATCCGTGCCGCCGAGCTTGGGCGCCAGCTGTCGCAGAGGGACGTCAAGGCCAAGCATGCCGCATACTCATGTCGTCGATCCCCGGAGTCGGCGCCATGACCACAAGCTGCGATCCCTGGCATCGTGCAATAGCTATGGCAAGCTGACGTCTTTTGCAATCGGGGCGCAATAGTATGCAAGCCCACTGAAGCGTTGGTGTGAATGACTGCAGTGATTGGGACTATTGCTCCCCTGCTATCGACCGAAACGCCTCGATTCCGAGGTGCATTCTCGAACAGCCATTCTCCGTGCGAAACAAGACCTTCCTTCTACCGTTGGGCCCGCATCGGAAGCTGATCGTCGCAGTATACAGCCGGGTGCGAGACAGTATGTGCACCGCCAGACCCGCTATTTTAGATACTTCTAATGAATATGCGCTACTTAATTGAGTTCCCAGTAGCTATAGATTGACATTGTATTACTCATTTCTATAGTAGATTGCGTCAAATGGTCGATTAGATTAGCCGGTTATGCCTGCTATCACGAAGAGATGTGCGAGCGACGTAACTCGGAACCCGTTCATTTGCCGCTAGTCAAGAGATGTAAAAGGGACCCACGAATTGGCTTAAGGCAAGAAGATTCCGGCTTGCGAGCCGGCTATTTTGCTGACATGTTTGGGCGTTTTTGAGTTTTGCACTGTGGCAGGTGTTCAAATGAAGGGGCGTAAGGATGGCTAAGGAATCTTCGAGTACCGCTTCAGCAAGTAAAGCGGACGAAAATCTGATAAACAATGCAGATGGAAACGGGCTGGCCTTCATGGGGGTCCAGGCCCGCGAGAGCGGGGTGTCCGGCGACGCTGTAGGTGTCGACAAGATACGTGATCTGCTGTTCGGCAACCAGATGCAGGACTACGACCGCCGTTTTTCCAAGCTTGAAGAACGGTTCTTGCAGCGCTTCAAGGATGTCGAATCCGAGGCCAAGCGCAATCTTGAAATGTACGAGTCGAATGCAAAGAAGCAGGTCGAATCGCTCGCGGCGCAATTGCGGAACGAAAAAGATGCACGAGCCGAGGCCGACAAGGAGATTGACCGGAATCTTCGCGAGCAAAATCAGGCGCTTGAAAAGCAGGTGCGCGCGTTGTCGGATCAATTGAGCGAGCTTGAGCGCGAAGTCGCGGACCGGATAAATCGAAGCGATCAATTGCTGCGTGAGGAAATCAAGCAAAAGAATGAAAGCATTCAGATGCTGATTGAGAAAATGTTTTCCGATCTCAGCAACGTCAAGACCGACCGAAATCTTTTGGCCGGCCTGTTTGTCGAGGTTGCAAAATGTCTAAATCAGGATCCCGTCGGCAGCAAGCACAACTCGGAACGCAACTGGAAAGTGAGTTGATCGGAACTTGACGTCGACCGTCGACCCAATCAGCCTTCCTCAAAGAGCAGCTTCGAACGATCCAGAGATTGATCGCGAGGCTCTGGCTAATCTTTTGGTCGAAATTGCCCGGAACGTCGATCCGGACTATCGTGCGCGTCTCTACGGAGTTCCAACCGCCGATCCTCGCATGGAGACGCTGCGCCAGTTGCTGGTCGGCCGCGAAATTTCGGAGCTTTCACGAGTTGCGCACCTGCTCGACGAACCTGAGCAGCTTGCGGCTGCAGTGGGGGGTGTTCTCCCCAGTGCAGCCGCACGTGCGCCTCATGCGCAACTCGGCGAGGCCCTTGCGCCAGCTGTCGAGAGGGCCGTGCAGCGGTCCATCCAGAAGAGCCCGCGCACGCTTACGGATATATTATACCCGGTGTTTCTGCCGGCAATTCGCAAGTCGATCGGAGAAAAGATCGATCAGACCTTTCAGTCGCTGAATGAAACTTTAAGACATATATTTACCTGGCATGGTCTCAAGTGGAGATTTGAAGCTTGGAGAACGGGCGCAAGCTTCTCAGAAGTTGTTCTTAAGCATTCTCTTGTCTATCGCGTAGAGCATGTCTTTCTCATCAACCGCAATTCCGGGATTTTGATAGCGCATGTAACTGCAGATAACGCAACGAGCGAAGATCCTCAACTCATTTCTTCGATGCTTAGTGCAATTCAAGATTTTGTGAAAGACTCATTTAACGAGAAAGAACAGAGCGGCCTGGACACTATCCGTTTCGGGGAGCTTCGTCTCTGGTCGGAAGTTGGACCGTTTGCGACCTTGGTCGCGGTGATCCGGGGAAATCCGCCAGAGGAATTACATGAAATCGTTCGCGATGTGTTGTTTCGCATCCATGACGAATACTCCCAGGCTTTAGAGCAGTTTGACGGCGACAGTTCGCAGTTGGCCGGCATAGAGACGCAGTTGCAATCCTGCGTTGAACTGAAGCAGGAGGACTCAAACCAGGGATTTCCGTGGCTGGTGGTGGCTGCAGTCCTGCTGGTTTTGATTCCAGCAGGCGGTTGGTTCTTTCTTTCCTGGCAATCCGGGCAACGCTGGCAGGCCTATGTGTCGCGGCTGAGTACCCAGCCGGGCATCATCGTTGCCGAACAAAAGATGCGCGATGGCCAATTCTATATTGCCGGCCTGAGAGACCCGCTTGCCGCCGACCCGCAGGCTTTGCTGTCCGGAACG